>NZ_LN868937.1:2121043-2471972 GCF_001244735.1 Bacillus andreraoultii | reverse complement strand
TAAAATGGTACCTGTAGGTAGGACACTTGAAAAAGAGGGTTTCACCTACAGGTATTTTTTTATATACTTGAATTTTAGAATATGAGGATTAGGGGACAACATGAGTAAAATAACTTTTTCAACCAAAGAGATAAAAACACTTCAACAGAATCCAAATATACATCGTGTCAGCGATCGGTCTATTACCTATACTGACGATTTTAAAAATAGATTTATTGATGAGTACCTAGCTGGCAAACTCCCTCGTCAGATCTTTGCGGAGAACGGTTTCGATGTGGACGTTATAGGAATAAAACGAATCGAACAGTCAGCCTGCAGGTGGAAAAAGGCCTATGAGAAGAATGGCTTGATTGGGCTTACGGATACGAGGAAAAACGCTTCCGGCAGACCCTTGAAACGTGAGCTTTCACCGTCCGAAGTGATTGAAAGACAAAAGGCAAGAATCGAACTGTTGGAAGGACAGGTTGAGCTGTTAAAAAAGCTAGAAACGACAGAAAGGAGGCTGCTAAACTCAAGCGAAAATCTAAATCCGAATAATGCATATCAATTGATTCAGGAGACCATTGAACAAAATGGATTTAAGGGGATGACCAGGTATCTATGTGGCCTCTTAGAGGTATCCCGGTCTGGATATTATAGCTACCTAAAGGCTTCCTCTCTCCGGGAAGCAAAGGAGAAATTGGATCTTGAAGCGAAGGAAATCATTTTAAAGGCCTTTAATCGGCGCGGATATAAGAAAGGTTCACGCTCCATTAAAATGATACTGGAGAATGATTTTAACATTACGTTTAGCCGTAAAAAGATACAGAGAATCATGAGGAAATATGGAATCATCTGTCCTCACAGAAAGCCAAATCCTTATAAAAGGATCGCTAAAGCAACCAAGGAGCATCAGGTTGTTCCAAACAAGTTAAATAGGGAATTTAAGCAAGGAGTTCCAGGAAAAGTGTTATTAACGGACATTACTTATTTGCCATATAACGGAAATTCCATGGCTTATTTGTCAACCATAAAAGATGCGTCCACTAACGAACTCCTAGCTTACCATGTTTCTGATCGTATCACTCTAGACATCGCAACAAAGACGATTCACAAACTAATGAAAAACAAGAAGATTACACTACATAAAGATGCCTTCATCCACTCTGATCAAGGGAGCCATTATACGAGCCCCAGATATCAAAAGTTATTAAAAAAATATGGTCTAGGACAATCTATGTCCCGAAGAGGGAACTGTTGGGATAATGCCCCTCAAGAGTCTTTCTTTGGTCATTTAAAAGATGAAGTAGACTATCAATCTTGTAAATCCTTAAAAGAACTAAAAGCAAAAATAAATCACTATATGGTTTACTATAACAATTATCGATATCAATGGAATTTAAAAAAGATGACCCCTATTCAATATAGGAATCATCTTCTAGTTGCTTAACCTCTTTTTTTATTGTGTCCTTGACATAGGTACCATTTTAGGTATGCATCCAGATTTAAATAATGTTCAATTTTTTGAGGAGGATGAAAGAATTATTGGGAGACCGTTTGGTTTTTGGAGGCCATTTTGGGGGCGTCCGTTTTGGGGTAGACCATTTGGTTTTGGATACGGTTTTGGGTCCCCATTTTTAGGTGGAGTACTAGGTGGTGTATTAGGAAGTGCCTTAATCGGGCCATATGGATACGGATATGGCTATGGATACCCATTTTATCCTTATTGGTAATCAATTGATTGATGAAAATATAATATGTGAAATAGGAGCGGACAATGTTAAGTTGTTCGCTCTTGGTGTTAAATATGAATCTTTCTTGAGTTTTCAATAAGAAGGTTGTTTAGGATAAAAAAGGGCGAGAACTTTCCAATAGAAGAGTTCTCAAGGACAAAACGAACACAAAATCGGGGTGAAATGTCCTAGATGAGGGTTCTCAAGGGCAAAACGACCAAGAAAACAGGTTGAAATGTCCTAGACAAAGGTTCTCAAGGACAAAACGACCAAGAAAACAGAGTGAAATGTCCTGGATGAAGCTTCTCGAGGACAAATTACACGTAAAATCGAGAGGAATAGTCCTATAGAACCATTTTATCGATAAAGCGACCACAAATTACATGTAACCCTATTAAAAAACTAGAACCTCCTCATTTGTACAAACTTTTCAACCTTAAAAACTATGTATCAATATGTGTGTACTAAAAAAACGTGCATATAAATAGAAATAGATAATAATAGTTTGTTATGGAGGAGGATGAATTGAATCATAAGAAGTCAAAAAAAATAAGGTTGAGTATTCTTTTTACCGTCATATTCCTTTTTTTTGCTAGTCTAATAGTTAGACTTGGTTACGTTCAAATTATTAAAGGGAGTGAGTACACAGCCCAAGTAAAAAAAACAGAGGAAACAATCGTCAGTTATCCAGTACCTCGTGGGGAAATATATGACGCAAATTACAACTTAGTCGTCTATAATATTCCGGAAAAGGCGATTACATATACAGCACAAAAGAATCCGCAGCCAGAAGAATTCCTTGATTTAGCGAAAAGGCTTGCTCGACTAATTAAAATGAATGAGAAAGATGTAAAAAAAGTAACAAGTAGAGATTTAAAGGATTTATGGTTACTGGAACATAGCAATGGAGAAGAATTAATTAAAAAGAAAGAGTTAAAATTATATATGGAGAAAAAGTTAAATGATGAGGATTTATATGAATTAAAATTAAAAAGAATTAAAGACAACGATTTACAAAAAATAGATAAAAATATGGCAGCAATTTATCGAAAACTCTCAACGGCTATAGCTTTTACGCCAACTATAATAAAAAATGAAAACGTCACAGATCAAGAGTACGCAAAAGTAAGTGAAAACTTATCAGATTTACCAGGTATAGAAGTTACAATGGACTGGAAAAGGGAACGAGCCTATAACGATACGTTTTGGAATATGTTAGGAGGGGTAACTAGTACAGATGAGGGACTCCCCGCTGAGAAATTAGACGAATTTACTGCGAAAGGTTTTCAACGGAATGATCGGGTAGGTAAAAGTTATATAGAAGAACTTTTTGATGATATATTACAAGGCCAAAAGAAGAAAGTAAAAATGATTACTGATCGTCACGGTAAAGTAGTAGGTTCAGAGGAAGTGTTTGAAGGAAAAAGTGGAATGGATTTAATTCTTTCGGTTGACTTCAATTTCCAAGAAAAAGTTGAAAAAATAATCGAGGAAGAACTAATAAACGCGATAAGACAGCCTTACACAGATACGTTAGATACTGCGTTTGTTGTTGCTATGGAGCCAAAAACAGGTTATATTCACGCCATGTCTGGTAAAGTCTATAATCGTGAAACGGGAAAATTTAGTGACTATACTCCTGGAACGTTTACTTTTGCGTTTGAGCAAGGTTCAGTTGTAAAAGGTGCTACACTACTTGCTGGATATGCTACCGGAGTTCGAGATATTGGAGAGATGGAACTGGATGAAGTTATGCGAATTAGAGGGTCAGGGACATTTTCTTCCCATACTGTGATGAACCAAATTAATGATTTAACGGCTTTAGAACGATCTTCCAACGTTTATATGTGGAAAACAGCTATTAAAATGATGGGAGGTAAATATATACCGGATGGTCCATTAATTTATGATCCTGAAAAAATAGAGACGATACGATATTATTTTAACCAATTAGGTTTAGGTGTGCCAACTGGTATCGGTTTTCCAAATGAAGTAGCAGGACTAAAAGGAACAAATCAAGGTGCTTATTTCCAAATCGCAATTGGTCAACTAGACACATATACACCGATGCAAATTGCACAATATATGTCGACAATTGCAAATGGGGGCTACCGAATGAAACCACAGCTTGTTCGAGAAATTCGTGAAAAATCAAATAAAAGGGAAGATGGTCTCGGCAAACTTGTTGAAACAATTGATCCTGTTGTTCTGAATAAACTCGATATGACTGAGGAAATGATCCATCGTGTACAACAAGGTTTTTGGCTTGTTACTCATGGAAATCAAGGGACAGCAGCAAGTATTTTTCGTGGGGAGCCTTACAATGTAGCAGGAAAAACGGGTACATCGGAATCGATGAAAAATGGTATCAAGACGTGGAATCAGTCATTTGCAGGCTATGCTCCGTTTGACGATCCAGAAATTGCGATAGCGGTCATTGTACCAAACGCTTATCGTAATGGTGTCAAACAACCACATCGAGCAGCTATACGAATTAGTCAACGTGTTTTTCAAGCGTACTTTGAAAAATAATAAAGAGGGAATTGGCGGGCAGATTAGTAGCTGCTCGCCATCTTGATTAAAAAAACAATTACTTAAATAAATTTGCTAAATATTCACGTGCGGAATCTTCACTTTTTAATGCTTTTGCTTCCCGTTCTTCATCTTTCTTTAACTTATTCAATCCTTTATCTAAAATGAGTTTCGCTGACTCTTTTGGTATAGAGACAACACCATCTGCATCGCCAACAATAATATCTTGAGGTGAAATGGACACTCCTCCACAGGAAATAGGAATATTTATTTCGCCAGCTCCTCTTTTATGACTAGCAGCAACTGTAGACCCTTTGCAAAACACAGGAAAGTCTAAAGCCCGTACACCAAGTAAATCGCGAATGACACCATCGATGACAATACCTGCTATACCGACTTTTTTTGCTAAGCCAATAACAAAATCCCCGGCAATCGCACGATAAGTTTCGCCTTTTGCATCAATAACGAGAACATCACCAGGTTTAGCTTCCTTAATTGCTTTTAAAACTAATGAATTGTCCCCTGCTGGAACTTTCACTGTAAACGCAGGTCCCACTACTTTATATGACTCTTGGAGTGGTTTAATAGAAGAGTCAAGGTTATTCATCCCATCCATTGCATCTGAAATACAAGTTGTTGGTAATTCTCCTATTTGAGTTAATAATGTTTCCAATTAATAAGCCCCCTTAATAGTTTTTTGTAAGTACTACTCTAAATTTACTATAAAACTTTAAAAATTAAAACAGGAATGTGGAATGATTAAACAAAAAGTCTGATATTTCAAACGGTCAAGGATAGGCAATTAATACTAGTTACTATTACAAATAGATTACAAAAGTCCTTTCTATCTATCAATTTTCTACAAAAATAGATATAATGATTGTAAATTTAATAGAAAATTGTCTGTATATGGAAAAAGGGGAGGATTAAGTGAGTAGTAAAAAGGCTCTAGTTACAGTGACGGCCAGTGCTGCCATTGCATCGGCTCTATTTATGGCGAATGAGACTGAAGCAGCATCCCATAAAGTGCAGCCGGGCGATACATTATGGGCGATTGCTAAAAAATATAATACGAATATTTCACAATTAAAAGCGATTAATGGATTAAGTTCAGATATCATTTATCCTAATCAAGTACTAGAAACAAGTGGGACAAGCAAAAATATTGCAACATCAAGTTCAACAAAGCAAAATATCGATACAAAATCCACGTCTACTACTAATTACATAGTTCAAAAAGGTGATACACTTAGTGGGATTGCAGTAAAACATAAAGTATCATTAAGTAATTTAATGAAATGGAATAACTTATCAAGTTCACTAATATTTCCTGGAAATGTGTTGGTGATTCATAGTAGTGGAGCAACAACGACTACAGAAAAGAATACAGAAACACAAAATACCAACAGTAAAAATCCATCCCAAACAAATTCATCAACATCGGAAGGAAGTTCAACTTCTACTTATACGATTAAAAGCGGGGATACATTAAGTGGAATTGCCTTTAAGTTTAAAGTATCCATTAAAGATTTAATGAAATGGAATAATTTAGATACAACATTAATCTACGCAGGTCATCAATTAAAATTAAATGGCGTCACGGTTCCAAACGATTCTAAAAAGGAACAAGACAAAAGGAACACGAGTAGTAATGAAAGTTCTACACAATCCACAACTAATAGCACAAATACTGTATATACAGTAAAAGCTGGTGATACACTCTCAAAAATTGGAAAGCAATTTGGTGTCAGTGTTACCGATCTAAGAAATTGGAATAAGTTAAGTTCTAACTTAATTTATGTCGGCCAAAAATTAAATATTCAAGCTAATAATACTGCCGGTGGAACGAGTTCTGCTAAAAATACTAGCTCTCTATCACCAACATCGAATGGAAGTTACAATGTTAATAAATTACTTAGTGTAGCGAAAAGCCTATCAGGGATTCCATATGTATGGGGTGGGGCGTCTCCAAAAGGTTTTGACTGTAGTGGATTTATCTATTATGTATATAAACAAGCTGGCATGGACATTAAGCGATATTCAAGTGAAGGTTATTACGATCGATCCTATTACGTATCGAAGCCTCAATTAGGTGATTTAGTATTTTTTGCTAATACGTATAAAAAAGGTATTTCTCATGTAGGTATTTATGTTGGAAATAATTCGTTTATAAATGCAGGGAACAAAGGTGTTACGATTGTTAGTTTAGACAATTCTTATTGGAAAAAACACTTCGATAGTTTCAAACGTTTTTATTAACAACGATCCGACTCCAGTTACTTTAACTGGGGTTTTTATTTGGTCATAGATTTGTCGCATCATGGTTATATTTAAAAAGGGCTCTATAATAAATGTTGGGGTTTTCATACAATTTTGGTCAAAAAAAAAAGACACGCAACCCCGTCATTCTTTTATACTTGAATTGTCCAGAAACAAGTAAAAAGAAT
Source organism: Bacillus andreraoultii (assembly GCF_001244735.1). Classification (GTDB taxonomy): domain Bacteria; phylum Bacillota; class Bacilli; order Bacillales; family Caldibacillaceae; genus Caldifermentibacillus; species Caldifermentibacillus andreraoultii. Next base: position 2,465,281 of record NZ_LN868937.1, on the reverse strand, counting down.
GGAGTTGCGTGTACTATGAATTCTATCATGAATATCCCAGGATTAAAAGACTGTCAGGTGATAAAAATGGAGGAGCGTAAAGGGGAAATCCTCCTCTATGTGGAAATGGAGCGAAAGCCACACCCTTGTCCTGACTGTGGTCAGCTCACCAACAAAGTTCATGATTATCGATGGCAAAAAGTTCAACATTTAAAATGGTTTGAACGGATGACGTATATTTGGTATAAACGTCGTCGATATGCCTGTGCTTGCGGAAAACGCTTTTCCGAAAAGAATACGTTTGTCAAACGATATCAACGAACATCGATTGAATGGAATCAGGCCGTGTCCGTATGCGCTATTAAGGGAAAGACATTTAAGGAAGTAGGGGATGTTTACGGTACCTCATCCACGACCATTATGAGGCGATTTGATCAAATCGCTCAAACGGAAGTCAAGCAAGTAGAGTCACTACCTCGAGTGATTGCGATTGATGAATATAAAGGAGATACAAGGGAAGGAAAGTATCAACTCATCATCGCCGATGGGATCACAAAGCAACCCCTAGACATCCTACCGAACCGAAATAAAAAGACGATAAAAGACTACCTTCAAAGGCATGGTCACCACGTTCAAGTGGTGATTATGGATATGAGTCCTTCTTTTAAGGCAGCCGTTCGTTCGGCCCTAGGGAACCCAGTGATCGTGGCGGATCGTTTTCATTTTTGTCGTTATATTTATTGGGGGATTGATCGAGTTCGCAGGCGTATTCAGCAGCAGTTTCACGACTATGACCGCAAAAAGTGCAAAAGAAAAAGGTACATTTTTTATAAACCTCAAAACACTTTAACTGAAGACGATCAGTGGCATTTAGAACGCTATTTGAATATGTCGGAAGAGCTAAAAAAAGCCTATGAACTAAAAGAACGTTATCAAGTATGGTTTAACCGAGCGAAAGAGATCGGTCAAGAAAAGATCAAAGAGGTAAAAAAAGAGCTGGAAGCATTTTATCAAGTAGTAGAGGAATCAGGAATTCCAGAGATGAAACAAGCGATAGAAACGTTTCGAAATTGGCAAGTAGAAATCCTGAATAGCTTTGTGTATGGTCATTCCAATGGCTTTTTGGAAGGAATCAATAATACGACAAAAGTCATCAAGCGAAACGGCTATGGATATAAAAACTTCAAGAGATTTCGAGCAAGAATCTTATTGAGACATCAGTATAAAGGAATGGGTCTACATATAGGATAGGGGTGGCCTGATTTCTTTACCACCCCAACATTTGACGGAGAACCTTAAAAAGAGAGCTATTTTTAATGCGGGTCAATGGTTAGGGAAATGGTTGCATTACATCAATGTTTAACAAAGACCAGAAGAATATTAAGTTTACTCCTAGATAAATCTACGGTAAAAAAATCTAAGGATAACTACACCATGAACAAAAGACCTGGATGAAGTCAATATCTTCAGTTATTCGCTATATGTATAAAAGTAAACTGAAATAAGGAGTTATACAATGCAGAAAGAATCAAATCAAAATCATGTCGTTCTATCTTTACTCATTGCAACCTTTTTAACAGCAATTGAGGGGACAATTGTAAGTACAGCCATGCCGAAGATTGTTGAAGATTTAGGTGGTAGTCAACTTTATACTTGGGTCATTTCTGTTTATTTATTAGCTACTGTTATAAGTACACCGGTATTTGGAAAATTAGCTGATTTATATGGTAGAAAATTAATGTTCCATTTAGGGGTAATCATTTTTTTAATTGGTTCAACATTATCCGGGTTATCGCAAACGATGGAACAACTCATCATTTTTCGACTTATTCAAGGTATTGGAGCAGGAGCACTAGCAACAATTCCGATGACAATCATTGGAGATGTTTTTTCATTTGAACAGAGGGCGAAAATTCAAGGTTGGATAAGCAGTGTTTGGGGAATAGCAGGGGTAGTCGGACCACTTGTCGGTGGCTTTATAGTAGATACTATAACTTGGCATTGGATTTTCTTCATGAACTTGCCGTTTGGTATTATTTCATTAATTCTTTTACAACAGGCGCTGCAAGAACAAGTAACGAAGAAAAAACAAATTGTTGATTATGCAGGTATCGTTACCTTTTCAATAAGTATGACTTCATTTTTATTTGCATTAAACATTTTGAAAGAACAAAAACAAACTTGGCATTTATTTGTACTCGTTCTTATTACGATTATTTTCTTTTGCTTTTTCCTATGGATTGAGGCAAAGGGAGAAGAGCCAATGCTTCCATTAAGTTTATTCAGAAATCGATTTATTACTGTATCAAATATCGTTTCGTTTTTAATTGGATTTATTTTAGTAGCAGTTACTTTTTATATTCCTCTTTGGGTGCAAGGGGTTAGTAATCTAAACGCGACGTTATCAGGAATTGCCATGTTACCTATGTCAATCACTTGGATTTTTGGTGCAACATTAACAGGAAGACTCATTGGGAAAACATCAATAACGAAAATAGCTATGCTCGGTGGTTTCATTATTCTTGTTGGTTGTGCTGGCCTTGTTTTCTTTCAAACAAATACAACGATTTCATGGATGATGGTCATAACAAGTGTTTTAGGAATTGGATTCGGACTTTCAACAACACTGTTTACCGTAGTTGTTCAATCGGCGGTAGAGTGGAACTTACGTGGTGCTGCGATGGGATCAATTAATTTAATGAGAAATCTAGGGCAAACAATTGGAATTAGTATTTCTGGATTATGGTTAAGTGATCAACTACAAGGTGCTGAATTAGAGGCAAGTTTACATGTTGTTTTTGTCATCTTAATTGGTCTTGCTGTTCTCGGATTACTTGTCTCAGGACTGTTAATCGGAAAAAAACTAAATGAAACATCAAGTTAGGTTTAAATAGTTAGGGAATTGAAAGTGATTATGAAAAAGAATAATGAGTATAGAATAGAATAAACCGGGTACAATCCCCGGTTTATTTATTTTAGCTAATAGGAAAGTATAAATTTTCCAATTTTTACTTTCCCTTACGCATAAGCGAAAAAGGAAGGCTCTAGCAGCTTTGCATCGCAGTCGAAAAAAAGTTTTTCTTAGCGCACTCTCGTCTCTTTGGTTGCTTTAAGGTCCGAACCTTGAATTTTCTTTAGATAGAGTTTTTTTGACTTTTAGCCCCACATTTTCATTAAGTCGTTCGTTACGAGGATTTCAATTTCGCCACTTCCTGTATTAAGTTTTTTTACTTTCGCTAGTATTCGTTTACTCATAACTAAATCGGAAATTAAATTTGTTACAACTTGATCGGGTACCCAACCGATTATTTGACCTTTACTATTATAAACAGCGATTCCGGAATTACCTTCATCATCAATTTCGGTTGGCTCTGTTAAAATATAAACTTGTTCATTTACTTTTACATCCGCAATAGAAGTTGAAAAATCTTGGTTTGTCGGTTTGGATAGTCGGAATGAGGTATGAATATACGGTTCTGTGAGGGTCCAACCACAACTGTTACATCGTTTAATTAAATTGCTTTTGTCAACATAATTATATTTTTTACAACGTGGGCAACTCATAAATGTAAAATTATCTTTATTCTTTTTAGAGCGAGTAGTAGTTTTAGATTCACTATTATTACCTTTATGAAAAATCATCCAGCTTAGGAGAAAAATCAACAAGATTATAATCGTTATAGTTATCGTATACATAGGATCACCGCCTTTAAATGGTCTAATCAACCATTATATATTTCAATCTATTAAAATTTCGGTAAAGGATCCTGATGTTAGAAAGCGTTTTCTATCTACCTTTATTCTATCATATTTTGAGTAAAAATTCATTCAACCTCCAAGTTAGGGGCTGAAAAAAGATTTAATTGCCGGACTTTATTATAATATAGTAATAGTGTTTAAGTTGGAAGGAGAAGACGATCATTGACTTGGGAAATTCTTAATATTATCGGTACATTAGCTTTTGCTATTAGTGGTGCACTTGTCGCAATTGAAGAAGAATATGATATTTTAGGTGTGTTTATTTTAGGTTTTACTACTGCCTTTGGAGGGGGATTAATTCGAAATCTGTTAATAGGGATTCCAATCGAGAATATTTGGCAACAAGATTTATTATTTGTTGTCGCATTTTTAGTGATTACGATTGTATTTATTTTTCCAGATAAATGGATGAATGATTGGGTTCGTTGGGTCGTTTTTTTCGATGCCATTGGATTAGGTGCTTTCGCAATACAAGGGGCGAACTATGCTGTTTCGATTGAAGCACCGCTAATTGCGGTTGTTATTGCTGCAACAATGACAGGTGCGGGTGGAGGAATGTTACGAGATGTATTCGCTGGGAGAAAACCAATGATTTTTCATTCAGATATCTATGCTTTGTGGGCAGCATTAGCAGGATTTGCAGTAGGTTTTGACATATTAAATGGACCGTATACAACATTTGTTCTTTTGTCTTTCGTTGTCGTGTTTCGAATGCTCTCTGTCTACTATAATTGGCAGTTACCACGTAGAGCAAACTGGAATGAACAAAAAGAGTCTCAAAAGCATAATAGAAGCACGATTAATGGGTAATAATAAGTGAAGACAACAGGAAGAAATAAATATTTTTTCGTAAAAGGGATTGATTTAAGAAATATTTTTCCGTATACTATAACCATGTGAAAATGCTTTCAAACATTTTAAAGAAGGGTGGCTTTTACATGGATGCATACGTACTTATCATTACACTTCTAGCCATTGTAATCGTTATTTTAGGAGTTTCTCTGTTTAAATGGCATGCTTTTATCAGTTTAACAGTTGCTAGCTTGTTTTTAGCAATATTTACTGGCATGTCATGGGATAAAATTGTTCATGCTTACGAAACAGGTGTTGGTAGTGTATTAGGCCATTTAGTGGGAATTTTAGCATTAGGTACAATTCTTGGTAAAATGCTCTCGGAATCAGGGGCAGGTTTACAAATTGCAAATTACTTTGTGAAAGTTTTTGGTGAAAAAAGATTGCCATGGGCGATGTTTTTCTCAGGATTTATTATCGGTATTCCTGTATTTTTCGAAGTAGGAATTCTAATTATATTACCATTAGTTATTTCAATTCAACAAGCAACAAAGAAAAATTTATTATTAATCGGATTACCCGCAATTGCTGGACTATCCATTGTTCATGGATTAGTTCCACCACATCCGGGTGCGGTTGCAGCAATAGGAATCTATGATGCGAATCTTGGAAAAGTATTACTATATTCGTTAGTGATTGCTATTCCTGCTGGGATTATTGGGGGACCAATATTTGCAAAATATATAAGTAAAAAAGTGGTTCCATCTGGTGAATCAGGATTACTTAAAGTTGACGATTCGCAAAATAGAAAATTACCTAGTGTCGGTATTTCTTTCCTTTCTATTTTAATGCCAGTTATTTTAATGGTATTGGGAACATTTTCTCCATTTTTAAAGAAGTTGCCAGAAAGTGGAATAAAATTTCTTGAATTTATTGGGAGTCCTTTAATCGCTTTATTAATTTCTTGTTTTTCTGCTTTTTATTTTCTAGGATTTCGCCAAGGAATTGTAAAAAATCAAATTAAGAAATTCGTGGATGAATGTATTTTACCTGTTGGTTCTATTATTTTAATTATCGGTGCCGGGGGTGGATTTAAACAAGTTTTAATTGATAGTGGTGTCGGTGAAACGATTGGGAATATGGCACAAAATTTATCACTATCACCTTTAGTATTAGCTTTTCTCATTGCTGGATTGATTCGGATTGCTACAGGATCAGCTACAGTGGCACTTACAACTGCAGCAGGTATTGTATCTCCTATCATTGCAAATATGACAGGCGTAAATTTAGAACTACTTGTAATCGTGACAGGCGCTGGATCACTCATGTTTTCTCATGTCAATGATGCCGGCTTCTGGATGGTAAAAGAGTATCTAGGATTATCGGTTAAAGAAACATTTATGACTTGGACATTACTCGAAACCATTCTTTCATTTGTTGCATTCATTTGTGCATTAATCCTAAATGTAATCATTTAAATGTGTTTACAAAAAAGAGAGAATCCGTTAAATAATTGATTCTCTCTAATATTACATTCTTGTTTCAGAAATTGCATCTCTAACTTTTGCTAAAGATTTTTTCGCTTTTTCTTTATTTAAAATCATCACATTTACGTAAAGGGCGTCTATTAAACTTAATTGAGCAATTCTTGAAGATAAAGCTTCAGAACGGAACTCGGTTTCTTCAGAACTTGTATAGAGTATGACATCTGAATTTTGGGCAAGTGGTGACTTAGGGTATCCGGTTATACCAATGGTTTTTGCACCGTTTTTCCTTGCAACTTTTAAAATGTTAATTGTATCAATGTTTGTGCCTGAATGGGATATAACAACGGCGACATCCTTTTTTGTCAATTGTGAGGCTGACATAATTTGGAAGTGAGAGTCAATAAATGCAAAAGACTCAATACCTGTACGAATAAATTTATGGTAAGCATCCATTGCAATGACTGCAGAACCACCGGTGCCATAAAAATAAACCCGATTGGCTGATAATAATAAACCAACAGCGCTTTCAATTGTTTTCTCATCAATTAAATTTAATGTTCGATTTAAGGTAGTTATATTTGAATGAAATATTTTCTCTACAATTGTTTTCTCACTATCTAAATCAGAAATTTCTTCGTGGATTTGTTGAATCGGTTCAATGATTTCTGCAGCTAGAGCGATTTTCATTGCTTGATATCCTTTGAACCCAATTCTTTTACAAAAGCGAAAAACAGTCGCATCAGCAACATTTAAGTCTTCTGAAATATCACTAATCGTACAATGAATAATTTTTTCGGGATTATTTAATATATAATCCGCAATTTTTCTTTCTTTTTCACTTAGCCTTGAATAGTGTGAGCGGATTTTCCCTAAACAGTTTTTCGACATAACCTATCCCTCGCATATTTATTTAATTTTATTGATAGTATACCATATCTGGTAAAATGAAAAAATATTTTTCGAATATATAAAGCAGTGATAAAAAAATCGCGAACACATTGAGAGGAGTTTTTAGCATGAATATTGGTTTAATTGGATTAGGAAAAATGGGATATAATCTAGCTTTAAATTTAATGGAACATCAACATGAAGTTGTTGCTTATGATATTGATTCAGAAGTCGTTGCCAATTTTAAAACTGATGGGGGAAAGGGGGCAAATTCTATTTTAGAGCTTGTTTCTCAATTACCAAGTCCGAAAGTGGTTTGGGTTATGGTACCAGCCGGAGAAATTACAACGAATGTGATTAATGAGTTAACGGATTTATTATCTGAAAATGATATTGTAATCGATGGTGGAAATTCAAAATATAAGGACTCTATTGCACGTGCAGAAAAATTAAAAAGTAAAGGAATCCATTTTCTTGATGTTGGTACAAGTGGAGGGATTTCAGGGGCGAGAAATGGTGCATGTATGATGATTGGAGGAGATAAATCTGTCTTTCAATCAATTGAACAAATCTTTAAAGATACTTGTGTAAATGACGGCTATTTATATTGTGGAAAACATGGTAGTGGTCACTTTTTAAAAATGGTTCACAATGGTGTCGAATATGGAATGATGCAAGCTATTGCAGAAGGGTTCGAAGTTTTGTACAAGAGTGAGTACGACTATGACCTTGAAAAAGTTGCTAAAAACTGGAATAATGGTTCCGTTGTTCGTTCTTGGCTAATGGAATTAATGGAAGATGCGTTTTCGAAGGATGCAAACTTGGAAGAGATTAAAGGAGTCATGCATTCATCAGGTGAAGGTAAATGGACGGTTGAAACAGCTCTAGATCTCCAAGTACCCACACCAGTAATCACACTTGCTTTAATGATGCGTTACCGTTCTCTAGAGAGTGACACATTTTCAGGTAAAGTTATTGCTGCATTGCGAAATGGATTTGGTGGTCATGCTATAGAAAGTTAAGTACGAGTATTGAATACCGTTATTTGTAAAAAAACAAAAGGGTGCCCGACAATTATTACTTCGGACACCCTTTTTAGGATATATTCCATAGCTTAACTGTTCAATTTACGTTATCGTAAAAGGGTTGTCATTTTTTTTACAGCCCTTAATTGGTTCGGTTTAATAGGTATATTTAATTTTTCACCCATTTTTGTTGGAATTTAGTTATTTCTTCGTATTCATTTTCTAGTAATCGAGATATACGAATAAAAATAGGTATTATCTCTTCATAAACTTCTACATTCTCTTTAATTGGTTCATGTGCATGTGTCGTACCAATCCACTCTGATATGATTGAAAAGTCATCTATCTTTCCTAAAGCATACATCCCTAAAACAATTGCACCGAGACAAGAGCTTTCAAAACTTTCCGGAACAACAACTTCATGGTTAAATATATCTGCTAACATTTGTCTCCATAATTCTGAACGGGCAAATCCGCCAGTTGCTTGAATTTTTTTTGGCATACCGATTAGTTCTTGAAGTGCTAACATAACTGTATATAAATTTAAAATAACCCCTTCTAGTACAGATCGAATCATATGTTCACGTTTATGATGTAGACCAAGTCCGAAAAATGAACCTTTTGCATTCGCATTCCATATTGGCGCGCGTTCTCCAGCTAAATAAGGATGGAAGAGAAGACCATCTGAACCAGGGGCTACTCTGGAGGCTATTTTTGTTAAGACATCATATGGGTCAATGCCTAGTCTTTTTGCTGTTTCAACTTCACTTGAAGCTAACTCGTCCCGAACCCACCGAAAAGTCATGCCGCCATTATTCACTGGACCACCAACGACCCAGTGATTCTCTGTTAATGCATAACAGAATATACGTCCTTTTGGATCCGTTACTGGTTTATTAGTTACTGTTCGTATTGCTCCACTTGTACCAATGGTAACAGCAACAACCCCTGGATCAATAGCATTTACACCAAGATTAGAAAGAACACCATCACTTGCGCCAATAACAAAAGGTGTATCACTAGGTAATCCAATCTCCATCGCAAATTCAGGGAGAATACCTGTCTTAATATAAGTAGTTGGTACTGGTTTGGACAATTGATTGATGTTAATATTTGCAACTTTTAATGCACTCGGGTCCCAATCCAGTTTTTCTAGATTAAACATACCTGTGGCGGAAGCAATTGAATAATCAATAATATATTCGTTGAAAAGCTTGTAAAAAATATATTCCTTAATTCCTATGAATTTATGAGCTTTTGCAAAAATGTCAGGATGCTCATCTTTTAACCAAGTGATTTTTGCTAGAGGGGTCATGGGATGAATGGGCGTACCTGTTCGTTTATAAATCTCTAATCCATTTTGCTCATTTTTAATCTTTTCAGCCCACTTGGATGCACGGCTATCTGCCCAAGTAATACATTTCGTGATTGGTTTTCCGTCTTTATCAACTAATATTAAACTATGCATAGCAGAACTAAAGGAAACAAGTTCAATATCTTTAGGTTCTATCTTTGATTTGTGAATGGTATCTTTCATAGACTTAATAACAGCATGGAAAATTTGATCTGGATCTTGTTCTGCAATCGATGGAAGCGGGCTATATAATGGGTACTCGATATGGCTCATTTGAATGACAGTTCCAGAATTTCCGAATAAAACTGATTTCGTACTAGTCGTCCCAATATCCACACCCAAATAATACGTTTCATGTGACATTTTAAAGTACATCTCCTTTTTCTAGACACTTACGTAATGTAGTTTGTCCGATTAGATTAGAAAAAATATTTCTTTAATTTAAATAATGAAAGGAAAAAAATTTCTTATATATTTATTTTATCAACGAAAGTATTTTTTTGAAAGTGGTTTCGTATGAAATAAATTGAAAAAAATAAACGATACCGTTCTTGGCATATTCAATGGGAAAAAAGCAGTATGCCATGAAAGAAAAGAGATTTAAAGATACATTAAGGTTAGAAAGGTAATGATTGCTTTCCCTTTACTTAGTAAATATAGTTCATTATGCTATCATATGAGTAAGGGTGAAATCATATCATTTTACGTAAGGGGGGGATTTCATGGAAAAAGATGAAAAACCAGTAACTCAAGTTTTAGTTAAGCATAAAGAAACCCAAAGTCTCCTTGAATTCGCAGCAATGTTAGAGTCTATCGCAAAAAAGTTAAAGGAAGATCAGAAGTTTATCATTACCCAAGGGAAAGAAGTGGTTGAAATTAAGCCTTCTAACCAATTGGAAGTTGAAATTGAGTATGAAATCAAACGTGATAAACATTCATTTGAGATTGAAATTGACTGGTATCCCGATCGTGATTACCCGACAATGGAAATTTTGTAATTATGTATACATGACTTGATAACACACCTTGTCAGAATAAAACCCAGGAATGTTTAATCCTGGGTTTAACTTTAGCTGTAGATTGTTTTGAGTCATTCGAATTTTCATCATCAATTACACGGAAATTTTCAGCTTAACTTACAATTTTATAATACTCTCGTGCGGTAAGTGTGTAGATAATTGCATAAAATAAAGCAAATACAAGAATTGTGCCCACTGTACAGATGGCAAATAAGCTGACATTTGTTAAGTTTAGTACTGCTAAAAGTTTTGTAATTACTTTGAATGCGAAAGCAATATGAATGACAGCAGTTACGAGTGGTAAGAAAAAGACAATTAACACTTGGCTTTTAATCGATTTTTTAATTTCATCCTTACTTAAGCCTACCTTTTGCATAATTTCAAATCGAGCTTTATCATCAAACCCTTCAGAAATCTGTTTATAGTAAATAATTAACACGGTGGCCATAATAAAGAGAATTCCTAGGAATATACCGAGGAAGAAGAGACCACCATACAAGGAATAAAATATTTCTCTAGATTCCTCTACCCCGTCAGCACGCCCATCCACACCGACTTTCAATAACTGTTTAGATAAGTTCTTTGTTAAGGCTACTTCATTATCTGGATTTCCAACGGCATCAAATCCATAATAAAACGATAAGTCTTTCCATTCCGTATCTCCAAGCGCCTTAGCAGGATAAATATTTTTAATAATCTTTTCGTCTTTCATGATAATAAAATACGTGTCCGCTAACATCGCTGAAGCTTCTCCAGTTATTGGTAAACTTTTCAACTGCTCTTTAATATGAAAATTGCGTCCGTTAAGTGTAATCATTTCATTCATCGGGTCACCTCTATACGTATATAGAAGGGCTTCATTTTCTTCGAGTGTAATTGATTTTTTTGCTAATTTATTATACTCGTCAAGTGGCAGTAAACCAATGATGGATAGGTTGGTGAATGATTCTAATGTTGCGTCATCTGTTGTGAACGTATCCCCGTGACGAATAGCAGGAAAATCCGCATACCGATAGGAGTCTATATTTTGAACAGCAATGCCGTGTTTTTTTGCTACCTTATAAATTTCGTTTTCTGCCAAGCGAGCATCTTCTTTTGCTACATTATGTGCTGTAAATTCAATATCTTTTGGATACCGTGTGCGTAATACATCTTCCATCCCGATATATAAGGAAACAGTTGTTGACAACATCACAAGAACCATTGTTGACAAGATACATATGTTAGCTAGCCCAACAGCATTTTGTTTCATCCGATAAATCATTCCGGATACGCTAATGAAATTTTTCGTTTTGTAATAGAAGCCTTTATTTTTTCGAAGTCCTTTAAGTAAGGCAATCGTACCTGCAGTAAACAATGCGTATGTTCCAATAATTACAAGCAAAACGGCTACGAAAAATTTCAACAGTGCTTCTAATGGGGATTCCGTAACGAGAGCGATATAGTAACCATATGACAAGGTCCCAATACCAATGAGGACAAGTAACCATTTCGTTCTCGGTTCTTTTTCGCCAACTTGACCACCTTTTAATAACTCAATTGGTTTAGCTAAATGAATATGACGTAAATTATTCAGCATCGTAAAGATAAAGATACCAATAAAAAGAATGATCGTCATACTAATTGATTTGATTGAGATAATATACGTAAGTGGCACTTCGAAATGTAGTAAACTATTAAGTAGTAAGAACATTAACTTACTTAAAATAACGCCTGAGGCAAGACCAGCTATAAGACTAATTCCGGTTATATAAACTGTCTCCCATAAAATCACTTTGGCGATATGTTTTTTCTCCATTCCCAAAATGTTAAAAAGACCGAACTCTTTTTTACGTCGTTTAATTAAAAAGCTGTTCGTATAAAACAGAAAGATAACAGAGAAAATACCGATGATATGCGTTCCCATTCCAAGGAGGATCCGCAGTTGTTCGCCACCGGACATCTTTTCTAATCCTGTATTACCAGATATAAAATGCATAATATAAAACATGGCAATGGTTCCAATACAAGTGAGAATGTACGGAAGATAAGTTTTTCGATTTTTTACAATGTTCGTAAGTGCTAGTTTTACATAGAAAAATTTACTCATTACGAACACCACCCGTTGCAATTAAATTTAGGGTATGGGAAATTTTTTGGTACATCTCTTCATTGGATAGCGTCCCTCTATATAATTGGTGAAAAACAACACCGTCTTTTATAAAGAGAACACGGCTTGCATGGCTCGCTGCCTTCGTACTATGTGTTACCATTAGAATGGTTTGCCCATCTTGATTCACTTGTGAGAAAATCTGTAACAAGTCATCGGATGCACGTGAATCTAAGGCGCCGGTCGGTTCATCCGCTAGCACTAACTTTGGCTTCGTAATTAATGCTCTTGCAACGGCTGCTCTTTGCTTTTGCCCACCAGAAACTTCGTATGGAAACTTAGGTAAAATGTCTTTAATCCGTAATTTTTCAGCAAGTGGTTGTAGGCTCGTATTCATTTCTGCAAAAGTTTTCCCGGATAGCACGAGTGGTAAAAAGATATTATCTTGTAGTGAAAACGTATCAAGTAAGTTAAAATCTTGAAAAACAAAGCCAAGATTTTGTCTTCTAAATGCGGAAATTTCCTTATCTTTAATGGAGACGATATTTTTCCCGTTTAATAAGACTTCTCCACTAGTTGGCTTATCGAGTGCAGCTAAAATATTGAGAAGCGTTGTTTTCCCTGATCCTGATTCCCCCATAATCGCAACATATTCACCTTCTTCAACAGAAAAGCTCACATTAGTTAAAGCCTGAACATGATTTCCACCAAAGCGGGTAGTATACACCTTTTTAACATTTTTTACTTCTAATAGTGTCATGAGTATCCCTCCGTAACTTCATTTCATGTTCAGTATAACAAAGAGAGGTCTTTTTCCAACATAACATTCCCTTACAATAGACGTGTCAATCTTACATTTTTGTAAGTTTTCGGTTTTTAAAAGATAGGGAAGAGGAATCGCTAGAATAATTATTCTGTTTGAAGGTTTACGGTCGTTAAATCAATAATTACTTTTGTTCCTTTTCCTTGCTCGGATTGGATAATAATTTCATGGGACAGCTTTGTAAGGATTTGTTTACAAAGATATAGTCCAATTCCTGTCGCACCTTTGTAAGTTCTTCCATTATAACCGGTGAAACCTTTTTCAAAAATTCGTGGTAAGTCCTCCGAGCGGATACCAATTCCTGTATCTTCAATAACGAGAAGTTTTTTATTCGGATTTGGTTCCATATATATAAATATCGATCCTTTATTTGTATATTTCAATGCGTTTGAAAGTACTTGCTCGATGACAAATAACAACCATTTTTCATCAGTTAAAACAGCGCAATTTAACTCGTTGTAATGTAAGGAAATCTTTTTAAGAATGAAAGGTTTTGCGTTTTTACGAATCGCTTGCTTAATTAGGTCATCTAAATCAATTCTTTTAATTTCAAGGTCATTTGACATATCATCTAAACGAAGGTATTGCAAAACAAATTGGACATATTGTTCGATTTTAAACAATTCCAAATCAAGGTCATGATATTGTTCATTTTGTCCAGTTTGTAAAAGAAGCCTCATCGCGGCAATCGGTGTTTTAATTTGATGTGTCCATTGCGTAAAGTAATCCACTAAGTCTTTTTGTTTATTTTCTGCTAACGCTGCCATCTCATTACGATTAGAAAATAATATGCGGATGAGTTCTTGATACCTTTCTTCAATAATATTGTTTGGTGGTGGCAATTCATCGTTTTGAATGGTGATTGTTTTTTGCAATAGCTGTAAGATTCGATATCGATTGCGAAATTTTACGTAATCAACAATGAGAAAAATCACACCAATGTATACATATAAAAGGGTTGCGTAAAGGATTGGAGCCATTGACAGATGATGAAGATAAAAAACAAGATAAAAGCAAAGAAAAACCGTGAATAATAAGAAAATCCACTTTCGATTTTTTTTCAAGTAAGCGAGGAACAAATTTCTTTTCCCTTCCATATTAGTCCACCAAATAGCCAATCCCTTTTTTTGTTTTAATAAAATTTTGTAGGCCAATAGCTTCAAGCTTTTTCCGTAACCGTGTCATATTAACGGTTAACGTATTATCATCAATAAAGCTATCCGTTTCCCAAAGGCGTGTCATGATTGCATCTCTTGTGACCGTTCTTCCTTTATTTTCAAGTAAAATATGTAAGATTTTAAGGTCATTTTTCGTTAAATCGATTTTTTTTCCTTGATAGGTAAGTGTACCATCGCTCGTATTTAGTATGGCACCATTATGTTCGATTAAGTTTGATTGGCCAGTAAAATCGTATGCGCGGCGCAATAATGCCTGAACTTTAGAAGTAAGGATATTTATATCAAATGGTTTTGCAATAAAGTCATCCCCACCCATATTAATGGCCATCACGATATTCATATTATCCGAAGCAGAAGAAATAAACATGATTGGAACTTTTGATACCTTCCGAATCTCGCTACAAAGAGTAAACCCATTCATAAAGGGGAGGGAAATATCTAGGAGAATTAATTGTGGATCAAAAGCAATATAGGTTTGCATCACTTGTTGGAAATCAGTTACCACCTCCACCTCGTACCCCCACGAACGGAGATGACTTTGGAGAGATTTTGCAATAACAAAATCATCTTCAACGATTAGTATTTTATACATAAAAAAACCCCCAATCTTGTATCAATTTGTGTAATGGTAAATGAACAACTTTTAAATAATTATACCATAACATCATTTATCGTATTAAAGGGCCTTCATCTAAATAATATGGGTTCAGTTCTGTGACTTTTTTAGCTTATAGGAAAGTAGATATTAATAAATTCATACTAAAAAAAGACCGATGTGAAAAATCGGCCTTTTTAATAAGAAACTCGTAGGTTTATTCAAAATGTGTAAAGAGAACGGTATTTTCCAAAGTGAATTGTAGAGAAACATTCTCGATTAATTCTTGAAGTTTGCTATAAGCGAGTTTCATTGTTGGACATGCAAAATCTGGAAGAGTAAAATTGTTAATTCCTTTTATTAAACGGTCAATGATTTCCTCAATGTCCGATTGATATGATTTCATTTCAGCAATATTGGTTTGAATTACATCATTTTTTTCCTTAGATAGAGTTGTTTCTAAAATTGCTTTAAAATATTCCTTCTCTTCTCTCGCAAAAAATTGTTCGAGCTCGATTTTTAGTTCACTAAAGTTCCGATGTAACAGTAATACGAGGTCACGATCGTGATTATAGTGGGCAATAATAATTCGGTTTAATAGTTTATCCACTTCCCGAATAAGGTATCGTTCTTCCTGTAGATGATTTTCCATAATATGTTCAATCAGTTGTTCGATTGAAAGTTCCTTTATTTGGTTATTAATTGTTATACTTTCTGTCATTTTAACTTCCTCCTCGTAAAAGCAATAATTTTTTTCTATGTTTTTATTGTACTGTTGTAATCGAATACTCACCTTGACTAAAATCAAGTTTTAGAAAGAAGGATAGAAAAAACCATTCTAATTCCTGAAGTAAAATTAGAATGGTTGGATGTTAATGAAAGTATTATGAAACTAATTTTAGACCAACGGCTGCACCTAATACCATGGCAATGAAAGTTGCTCTTTTCCAATCCTTAGATTCCCCATAAAAGACCATACCAATGAGGGTACCACCAACAACCCCGATTCCAGTCCAAATCGCATAACCAGTTCCCATTGGAATTGTTCGCAATGAATAGCTGAGGAGAGTAAAGCTTAGTCCAAATCCTAGTATTAATAGACTGATTGTTTGCCAATTTCGTTTCACAGACAACTGATTAATCATCGCGACACCAAATGTCTCCAATAAACCAGCTATAATTAATACAAACCAAGCCATTAAGATACCGCCTCTTTCTTTACGTTTTCATCGTTTTCTTCTGTGACTAGTTTCAAACCGATGACGCCTGCTAATAATATAAGAATTAAGGTAATTTTCCCCCATTGAAAAGGTTCACCGAAGAAAAGAATATCTGCAATAACAGTACCTGCTGTTCCTAATCCGACATAAATGGCATAAACTGTTCCTGCAGGGAGCACTTGTGCCACAGTAACTAAAATATAGTTACTGATAATAATGGCAATAATTGTCCCAGTCCATGCCCAAAAATCATGGGCATGAGTCAAGCCTATGACCCAAAGTACTTCTAAAAACGCTGCGAAAATTAATTTCATCCAGTTTGTATTCAAGTAAAAGGCACCTCCACTTTTTTTCAAAATAAAAAAGCCTTGAAGAAAACTGTAATCAGTAATCTCCCAGGCTTTTATCCTTCCGTGGCACGACTAGCGTGAGTTTTCTCTCGGACCAGACTAACTTTTCGTTACGGAACCCTAGAAAACATTTTGAATATACAATTAGTTACTATTATACACATATTCCATCCAATTTCAAGATAATTGTCTTGGGGAAAGAAGGGAGGTTGTAAATCGCGGAATTATAATACACCGAACAACTTCATTGCATACCAAGCGATGCCAGCACCAATAAGCGGCCCGACAGCAACACCTTTAAAGAGGGTAACAGCTAAAATGGTTCCAAGAACTAATGCAGTTGTAATATGCGGATCTTTCGCTAATAAAACAACACCGTTTTTCGCAAGCATGGCAACGAGAATACCAGATGCTAGGGCAATCCAAGCATAAGGTGACTTTAATGAGGCTACCAATTCTTTAAACCCAATTTGTCCTGTAGCAATTGGTGTAAGTACGGCAATAGTAATAATCGTAACGCCCCAATTAATTCCTTTTGTTTGTATGATTGAGAACAGTTTATCATTATTATAAATGAGTTTAAGAGCTAATAAAAAAACGACAGATACGATTAATGATTGATTTTTCACGATTAATGCGATGCCAAGAAGTAATAATAAAAATAAATAAGCTTGCATTTTCTACATCCTTTTAATTAATATTATTGTCAATAAGTTATAAACTTACCATATTTTATCGTAACCGATTTTAATCGTTACGAAACGTTTGAAACTATACCTATATAATAACTATACCATTTTTCAGTAGCAATGATGAGTTTTTCATAGGAAGTAGGAAAGAGTAGTCGTTTATGGCGAAAAAAACAAAATGCTTGCCCCAACAAATGAATGGACAAGCTTCGATAGGAAAGACTACAATTAGTCGTTCGTATAATTTTCAGTAACAGTGGAAAATCCACAAAAGATAGTTCCGTTGCATTATTTAATCCGTTTTAAATCACGTATATCTGTTTCTTGTTCTAACGAATGAAGTGCTAAAGATGCCAAAATTTTATCTTGCCTTTCTTGCCCTTGAATTAACTTTTGCTGGGTTTCTTTAATTGCAATGTCTTCACCGTAAAGTTTGTGTACATCTATTGAAAGGGCATCAAGTTTTGCGTCTGTTTCATCTTGACGATCTCGAATAGCACGAACAATTTGGTTTGTTTCCTGTAATTGGATTTGCATCAAATCTTGTTTTTCAGCAAATTGCATTTGTGTATTTTTTAATTCGTTGATTTGTGACTGTAAGTTATCTTTCGCTTCTGTTAGTTGTGACTGTAAGTTATCTTTCGTTTCTGTTAGTTGTGACTGTAAGTTATCTTTCGTTTCTGTTAGTTGTGACTGTAAGCTAGTTTTTATTTCTGTTAGTTGCGACTGTAAGTTATCTTTCGTTTCTGTTAGTTGTGACTGAAAGCTAGTTTTCATTTCTGTTAGTTGCGACTGTAAGTTCGTTTGTCCTTCTTTAAGTGATTGAATTTCCTCTAAAATCTTATTTAAAATATCTTCACTCAATTTAATTCCTCCTCACAATCGTATGAATTTTTAACGCCCACCATTCACTCAATTAATTTTTTGGAGTTCTGCTCAATTCATGCATAATAATAAACAAAACCTACCTTAGTCCTGATGTAGAAAAAGAGGCGGGTTCGTTACTGTAATTATATTATTTTAGCGAATTTTGTCAATGAAGTCCCGTTGTTCTTTGTTGAAGGAAAGAGGATTTGCATTAATAGTAAATTTAAATGAGATTCTAGTATTGTATAATTATTTTTCAAGATTAAATAAAAGAGTATAATAGTGAAGAACATTTTGCTTATTTGATAAGTGATAAGCAAACTATATTATGGAACGTGGCGAAACTTTGCAGAAATATAACACTTTATTATTTGATCTTGATGATACACTATTAGATTTTGATGCGGCAGAAAAGTCGGCGTTAAGACAGTTGTGCGCGTCATATAGTTTATCCCTCACACCTGAAATGGAAAAGCGTTATCAAACAATTAATAAAAGTCTTTGGGAAGCCTATGAGGAAGGAAAAATCGATCGAGATGAAGTATTAAATACAAGATTTTCTCGTTTTTTTGCTGAATATGGAGAAACGGTTGATGGTATCGAATTAGAAAAAAGGTTTAGGAGATTTTTGCAGGAGGGGCACGAGCTCATCGATGACGCTTTCGATATTATTTCGTCATTAAAAAATGATTATCAATTATTCATTGTGACAAATGGTGTTGCCGATACGCAAGCAAAACGATTGAATGATTCAGGATTGAGGCCTTTCTTTGATGATGTGTTTGTTTCAGATGAAATCGGTTATCAAAAGCCGAAAAAAGAATTCTTCCAATACGTTTTTGAGAAAATTCCTCAAGTTCATTTAGATGCTACTTTAATTATTGGTGACTCGCTAACTTCCGATATAAAAGGTGGGCATTTAGTTGGAATTGACAGTTGTTGGTTTAATCCAAAATTAAAAGAAAATTATACAAAGATTTCACCGACATATGAAATTCAAAAGCTAAAAGATCTATATCGTATTTTGAATTTCTGACACATCTATTAAGGAACTCTCTTTTTAAAAATAAAAATGGTATGGATTTGTGCCCATCCAATATATAACGGTAAATCAAGTAAAGACACCATCAATACGAGGCGTCTTTATTCATGTTCTGTCAATATGTGTCCATTAAAAGAGATTTAGTTGAATAGGATGCTTAAGAAAACGCACAAACATAAAAAAATTAATTTTCATCTCTCGGTGGTTTAACTGTAAATGGACGCATCATATCATAGTCTTCATGTTCCAAAATATGACAATGCCATACGTAATCTCCAGTATATGGCTCAAATCGCATGATGACGCGGGTAATTTGTCCTGCCGGAGCTGTTACGGTATCTTTCCATCCCCGTTCATTTTCTGGTGGAGGGACAGCTGGGCCTGTGTACTGAATTTCTCCTCTCTGATTGTAGAGGTTAACGTTAAAAGGTCTTCTGTCAAGAATTTGAAACTGGACGAGATGAATGTGAATCGGATGAGCAAATGCGGTCAAATTCATGAGTGACCAAATTTCAGTGGAACCAAGTCGTGGTAATTCAGTAACGGGATCTGTCCATCTTTTATTATTCAGAAGCAAGACTGGGCGACCGTATTCATCCGTTTGTGTTGTTAACCGCATATTTCTTATTCTAGAAACATCTATTGGTTCGAGAATCGGAATTCTTGATAATATTCTTGGAATTGAAGTCATATCCCGACTTGAGAGTCGCTTTGTGACACGAAATTGCATAATGTCATCCGTTTCATCATCGGGATTTGCATTTGGACCAAGGATGTTTTTTAACGTAATCGTTTCCCCTTCAAAATGGGAGAAGTCAACAATTAAATCAGCTCGCTCGGCAGGCTCTAGTGCTAGTTGTTCAATAAGAACGGGTTGCTGCAATAGGCCACCGTCTGATCCAATTTGAGTAATGGGGGCTCCGTTATCTAGGTAAAATTGATACGCTCTTGTGTTCGAGGCATTTAATAAGCGGAATCGATATTTTCTCGGTTCAACTTCTAAATATGGCCAAACTTTCCCATTTACTAAAATTGTATCACCTAAAAAGAAGGGGACAACGGAAGGATTAGGCAAGTTTGCGGAAGGATTATTCGGCTGACTAGGATAAAATAACGAACCATCGTCATTGAATGTTCTGTCTGTAACGATAAGCGGAATTTCATAAGGTCCACGTGGTAAATTTAATCTTTGTTCATCACGCCCACGAAGAATGTACATACCAACTAGGCCGGCATATACATTGAGGCGGGTAATACCGGCCGCGTGATCATGATACCAGAGGGTGGCGCCCCTTTGTTGGTTTGGATAATAATAGACTTTATTTTTAAAAGCAGGGCCTACCTCCTCAAAATTATTTGTATACCACGCATCAGGATAACCATCACTATCTGGCTCTGTTTCACTGCCATGCAAATGGACGACGGTTCGTACTTCCGGCATATTTTCATGATGCAAGATTGTTTCATCTACTGGTAAAAAGTGCTCCTCTGGTAAGTTATTCTGCCAAAGAATACGGATAGGATCTCCTTCAAACGCTTCAATAACCGGTCCTGGAAACTGTCCATTATAACCCCACAATCTTGTCGCGGGTAAATCACGATGTAACTTTTGCTCGAATTCCTCCATCGTAATTTCATGGAAAAAGTTAGGATTTCTGCTTCTCCGTAGTTGTAAATACTCTGGAATTGGTAGTTGATCTACAAATTTCTCCAATCTACTCGTCATTTTGACACACCCTTTATACACACATTTATTACATGAATATGTGACCGAATCGTAGGTGGACACCGGCGAATAACTAGGAACTAAAGAAATATTTACTACAAATTGTACTTGGAGGATAGTGAAGTTACTGATGACTCTATAGAACAAGTGCCTTACTGATTAACCTATGATAAGTGTTAATTTTGGAAAGGAAAAGAAGGAGAAGGCCGCAAAACGACTAAAGCTGCGGCTAAGAGCATTAGATTTTAAAAATGAACTTAATTATCACGAACCTATTTCAAACTAGGAAACTGAAAAGAATCATTTTCACTAGATTTATTTGTAAAAAATAATAAATACAAACCGAAAAGTGTTTTAACTATTCCATCGGCAACCCCAAAATATAGGAAAGGAATATCTTTACTAAACATACCAACAATTGCGGAAACTGAACAGATTACGGCTAGGTAAATCATTGACTTTCCATGCACAAAATAAAACGGCAAAAAGTGAATACCAGTGGCAAGTAATGCTCCTAACCACATCATTCGCCAATCACCACTTGGAATAAATGTACCTCCTAGAATAAAAATCAATGGGAATAAGGAAAGTATACCAATCCGAGACATTTTTTCTTGAAACTCCGTAAATTCACCATCCGTAAATTTTGTAAGAATTGTTTTATTGTAATTTGTTAAATAAAACCCAATTCCAAAACCAATCATAAAAACAATGGGGTTTAAAATATATTCACCGCCTACGACTGTTGCTACTATAATTACTGCACCAATAATGAGTAACCAAAGTCCACATAACCGTTTACCATTAAATTCCAATTTTACCTGTTTATCGTACCCTAATCTTTTTAACATTACATCCTCCTTCAATTATTTTTAGCTAATAGGAAAATATGAATTTTTTAATTTTTACTTTCCTACACGCATAAGCGCAACTACGGCTCTCTCTTCGCCTAAAGGCTCTAGACATGAGTTTTCTTTATTAAATTCGTATGATATGATCCTATTTTGGAAGTGTCTAAGAATTGTTCATTATATAATCAATGTAATTTTAACACAAATTTCTAAAAATTACATAAGATTATTGTCATGTAGTTTTCGTTGTTTTATTTATTTCGAATGCTATTAAATAGTAATAATAAAATATTATTTTGATTATTTATTTAAAATATCGTACTCCGGAGATTTATCATTAAAGTCCTCAATGTTAATTTTTTGTAAATTGATTGTTCGATAATTTCTTACATGTTATTATCCGTTATAAGAAGCGAGATTATGAACGAATTATGGTTTCGGCTTGGGGGGAGAGGGAAGTGGATAAATCAAAAACGAGAGAAATTAGTAAATTATCAATTTTACTTGAAATTTTATTAGTATCGACTAGATTAGGTTTAACATCATTTGGCGGGCCAACAGCTCATCTTGGATATTTTCATAGTGAATATATTC
The DNA here is from genome assembly GCF_001244735.1 of Bacillus andreraoultii. Taxonomy (GTDB): domain Bacteria; phylum Bacillota; class Bacilli; order Bacillales; family Caldibacillaceae; genus Caldifermentibacillus; species Caldifermentibacillus andreraoultii. The sequence goes on along the minus strand of NZ_LN868937.1, from coordinate 2,442,954 downwards.
AAAGAAGAAAATGGATGGACGAAAAAAGTTATGCTGACTTAGTGGCTTTATGCCAGTTTTTACCTGGTCCTGCTAGCAGTCAAGTAGGTATTGGTATAGGTGTTATACGTGCAGGAGTCCTAGGAGGCATTGTCTCCTTTATTGGTTTTACCTTGCCTTCTGTCATTGTACTGATCATTTTCGCATTGATGCTTCAAGGACTAGATATAAGTAATGCAGGTTGGATTCATGGTTTAAAAATTGTTGCTGTTGCCATTGTTGCTCATGCTATTTTAGGAATGGCTCAAAAACTGACACCTGATTTAAAGAGAAAATCAATTGCCTTGTTAGTATTAGTAGTAACACTATTATGGCAAACAGCCTATACACAAGTAGGTATGATCCTTTTATCAGCACTTTTAGGTTTTATTTTATATAGACAACAGGAAGTAGAACTTGATAGTCAAGTAGAGTTTTCGCTCAATCGGAGCTTTGCGACAGGGTGTCTTGTATTATTTTTTTCCCTACTCATCATACTTCCACTATTAAGAGAAGTAACTTCCATTCATTGGATTGCAATGTTTGATAGTTTTTACCGGTCTGGCTCGTTAGTGTTTGGCGGAGGGCATGTCGTATTGCCTTTGCTTGAACGAGAATTTGTAACAACTGGTTGGTTAAGTGAAGAAACTTTTCTGGCAGGATATGGGGCAGCTCAAGCCGTTCCAGGTCCATTATTTACATTTGCAGCCTACTTAGGTACTGTAATGAACGGGTGGGTAGGAGGTGTATTAGCTACTGTTGCGATATTTTTACCAGCATTTTTATTAATATTTGGAGCACTTCCTTTCTGGGATTATTTCCGGCGTAATCCAAAAGTTAACAGTGCTTTAATGGGGGTTAATGCAGGAGTAGTAGGTATATTAATTTCTGCGTTTTACCATCCGATTTGGACTACTTCTATATTAGCACCCATTGACTTTGCTTTTGCGGCAATTTTGTTCAGCTTGTTAGTCTACTGGAAACTACCACCATGGATCATAGTGATTGCAGGCGCCATTGGGGGGACAATTTTGCCACTTTCCTAATATCACAATAAAACTATAATTATAGTTTGATAATTTTTATGTTTTAATTTAACAGGTATTGTACTAACGATTCCAATTCTGTTCTTTACACTGGAAAGAAACAAGTATTTTGCTGAAACAGGGGAATAATGCTGCAAAAGGTGTCCATTTCTTGCTACATCAATACCTATGAGAAGTAGGGGACAAGCGTTGTCTTTGATTTAGCCATTAGAATAGAAAAGAACTTACTAACATAATCTGATCTTAAGGAGAAAGGGAAAAAATGAGACAAGAGGTAACTGTCTATACGTCAACAACATGTCCGGTCTGTGGAATGGTAAAGAATTTTCTTGAATTAAATGAAATATCGTATAAGGAGATTAATGTAGATTTTCACCCGCTAGCTTTGATTAAACTAATAGGAAAAACTGGTAAATTTACTGTACCACAAACTAATTTCCATGGACAATGGATTAGTGGCTTTGATCCAGTTAAAATGCTGGAAGTGATGCTGTCTTAAAAAGTTATTATGATTGACTTACTATTATTGTTCAGATAGTATACCTATATAGGTATACGAATTATTATATACCCCGCACTGTATTACTGTGATGAATGATAGAAATTAATTCTAATATTTACTTGTAAGGTGAAAGAAGTAGGAGGGAGGTAGAAATTCAATGAATGATATTGGTATATGGTTTGCCATTGTAGCAGGGTTACTCTCATTTTTTTCACCTTGTGTATTTCCGTTATTACCAGCCTATATCACACATTTAACTGGAGGGAAAATTGAAAATTCACAATTACAGGTGGATCGAGACAAACTTTATATTCGGTCTATTGGATTTATTCTAGGTTTTAGTTTCGTCTTTATTGCACTTGGTGCTTCTGCCGGTCTTATCGGAAAGGTTCTTGCTGACTACCGCCTAATTGTTATGCAAATTGCTGGATTCATCATTATTATTTTTGGTCTTCAGATGGCCGGTTTACTTAATGTTAAGTTTTTAATGTTGGAAAAGAAACCGATTGTTACTAAGAAATCTAAGGGGCTCATTCATTCTGTTGTTTTAGGAATGGCTTTTGCTACAGGTTGGTCCCCTTGTGTGAGTCTAGCACTTTCATCTATATTACTTTTAGCTAGTTCAACAGAAACATTGAATCAAGGCATTCTTCTTTTAAGTGCCTATTCATTAGGAATGGCGATTCCGTTTTTTATTATTTCAATTTTTATTTCATACTCACTCAAATCGCTAAGAGTACTCAATAAATATCTACCAAAGCTATCATTTATCAATGGAATGATAATGGTTATACTAGGTTTTTTGGTGTTGAGCGGACAAATGCAAAAAATCAGCGCTTGGTTATCGTCTTTTAGTTTATTTGAGTTTTAAGCGAGTTCTTAATAATCGATATTTATTGTAGCAAAATCCATTAAATACATGGAATACCCTGTGTCAACAACTCGTGATTAGAAGTCACGAGGGTTTTCGACATATATCTAAAGAAGGTCAATAAAAAATTTGTAGGTGAGTGGTCTTGAATTACTATCAAATAGGGAACTTAACCGTGTCCTCAACTATACTTGCAGTAGTCATTGCTTTTATTTTAGCTTCTGTAGTTTACAGAATTGCCTTTAAGGAAAAAACAAGTGATTGGTATGGAAATAGTTTTTTCTATTATGTTTTAATATGGAAGTTTAGTTATATATTATTTCACTTCTCACTTTTTATTGATTATCCAATGTCTGTTCTATATTACAATGGGGGCTGGTTGGGACATATATTGGCATTATTGTTTCTTACCATCTATTTTATCATTTGGATGAATAAATCCCGAACATTTTTTTTTGAATTCTCCAGATTATATTTACTCTTTTATTTCATTTTTGTCCTAATAGAAAGTTATTTAAACCACAATGTCTTAATGACTATTTTTCATGTTATTTTATTAGGAATATCTATCTTTTTATTTATATGGCATAAGAATAAAAGCCTTACTATGCCTGTTCAGTTACTCCTAATACTTGTATTGTTGGAATTAGTCGTCATGAGTATTTTTGAATCAATTTTGTCATTAAAAGTACTTACATTAATATGGTTAACCGTGATTACAATAATTTCTCTAAAACTGCCAAAAGGGGAGGGGAAGAATCGTCATGTATAAAAAATTTTTAACAGCAGGAATCGTTTTTTTAGCGATTGTTCTTATAAGTGTTAATATTTGGAAACAGTATGAGTTAAAACAAAACACTAAATTAGCTGATGATGAATTATCCTCAACAGTAGATAATGCCCCTACACTCGAAGAACGAAAAACGAAGAATAATAAAATTCAATGGGGAACTAGCTCTATCGAAGAGAATGAACCGGCTCCTGATTTTGAATTAGTTAATTTAACAGGGGAGTTTGTAAAGTTAACTGACTTACGTGGAAAAATAGTTATACTAAACTTCTGGGCTACTTGGTGTCCGCCTTGTAAAGCCGAAATGCCCCATTTACAAAATTTCTATAAAAAAAATAAAAATAAGGGAATTGAAATAGTAGCAGTCAATCTAACAAGTCTTGATAAAGGAATGGCACGTATAAAAGAATTTGTAAGTGATTATGGTCTTACTTTTCCAATTCCTTTAGATGAAACCGGAGAAATTGGAACTTTATATGAAGCCCATGCCATTCCTACTAGCTATATCATTGATCAAAATGGTGTAATCGTGAAAAAAATCGTCGGCCCAATGGATGAACAAATGTTAATAGACTTAACAAAGAATCTTAAATAATTCAAGCTGCATATAATTTAAACAAATTTAATGGGAAATGTTGGTATCACAACAAGTCTTGTAAAGGAATGGCACGTATAAAAGAATTTGTAAGTGACTATGGTCTTACTTTTCCAATTCCTTTACTTATAAAGAATCGTAAAGTTGGAAAACTAATGGTATATTTGTCACTAGGAGGGATAAACATGATGTGGGGTTATGGTGGAATGATGCATGGATATGGTTTTGGCGGATGGGGTCTTGGTTTAATCGGCTCGTTAATTAACCTTTTCGTACTTGGATGTGTTGTTTATTTTGCAACTAAGTTAGCATTGAAAAATTACGATAAAGATAAAAATAAATGAATCGAACAAGTGAACATGAATAAAATCTATGATACGAATATCGATTGTTGGGATAAGGACTACTCCCAATAGAATAACCGTAATTCATTTTTATGAGTTACGGTTATTTTCGACTATTATAGTATTGAAATAAACATAAAAGGTCATTTGTCATTTTTCCTCTTTACCGTAAGACTTGTTATTGATTTTTCAAAACTATTAAAAATAGGTGATTTTACATTGGTTTATATAATAAAATTGAACTATTAGAACAGTCTTGGTAAGGACGCTTTAAAAGAACTATTGATAATAACAGCGACGAATATAAATTATATATGTATTTTGCCGTTGAACCAGCAGCTAGTTTACCGAATAGATTGAAAGCTTATGGACAATATGCACATCAAGAGAACAAAATTGAAATCTCACCAACTATTAATTTTGATGAGATTTACAATATTCAATTCAACTAACTGGTCTCATCAGTATTTCTAAGCAACTATAACTACTAAATAAGAAGGGACTTTTAAAAATGAAAAAAATCATCCTTCCAACCCTACTAATTATTATCGTAATTACTGGTTCCATACTATTTAAAAATAGTACTCAAGACAAAAATGTAGAAGCAAGACCTATAAGTATGAAAGAAAAAATTGATCAATTTGGGCAAATAGAAGAGGAAGAGGAAAAAATAAAAACTATTGTTACGAAGGTAAATCTAGATAAGGAATATGAAGCAGTATTATTTTTACAAAACAACAATAATATCGGGATTGCGATAGTAAAATGTAAAAAATCTGTAATAATTTTTACTACAACTGATAGCAAGCAGGCAGTGGATCAATTTAAAAACTATTACCTGAAATATTCATAGCTACAAATCCCATTTGATAAAATTTGTTAAATTAGTTGAACATAACGGTATTTAATTAAGAACCGTAGCCAATTCATAAAATAACTGAATTTTCAATAGAACAACTCTGGTATTTTGGGCATACTTCCCCCTTGACTGAAAAATTTATTTTTTTCAGTTATGAGAAGTATTCTATTGGTCATTCCAATTGTAGTTTTTGAATTCGATTCAGTACATCCCAAAAGAAATTTTGATACACAAAACTCGATGATAGTTTGAAGTAAAGGGATCTGCCTGATTTCACGACTTTACTTGCCGCTTTAATTAACCGAGTACGTATCGTATCAATTTGCATAGTTTTTTGACCTTCCGGAAAACAAAGAGTTCGTAACCAATTGGTCAAATTATATGCAAGAAGTGTTAACATCATTTTTACTTCGTTCACTAGAAAAGCGTGGCTATTCATATGATCAAAGTAAAAGCCATTTTTTGCTTCTTTGATATAGTTTTCCATCGTCCCTCTTTTTTGATAAGCTCGGACGATATCTTGAGGAAAAGCTAATTCAAAGTTAGTAACAAAAAAGGAATGGGTAAAGAACAGCTCACCTGCAGGACGTACCGATTGAATAATCACCCTTCTTGGTTTTGACCATGATTTTGCTTGGTAAATCGTTTCTTCATAATAGGTTTCCGTCTTGGAAACATCTAAAGGTGCGGAAGAAGGATGGTATTCCTTCGCTAAACTTTGTAGTTGTGAATTCGATTTCAACCGAATAATATACAAAACAGATTCTTCTTCACACAGATCGTATAATCCCGGAACAGCAAACCCACTATCTCCACGAAGAAACAGGGTAGTTTCCGGAAACATTTCGTTATAATGTTTAATGAGAGGCCGAATAAATTCCACCACACCATTTGATGTATAAACATTTCCGGGACGGAGTTGTGCTTTCAAAAAGTCACCAGTCGCACCATCAAAGGCGACTAATGGATGAAAACCCATCGTGCCATAATGAGTATTATATGACGAAGATTCTTGGTCCCCATATGTATCCGAATGAGTCGAATCCAAGTCGATAAATAACTCTTTCGATTGTCGAAAACAATGAATCTTATCAAGCATTTCTTGGTTAGCCAGATTTAATTGTTCAATTGAATCTTTATCAAATCGTGTATAAAAGCGAGACAAACTGGGCTGGGAAGCAAGTGTTGGAGTTTCAATGATTTCCTTAAACACAGGATCATGAGTCAACTGATCAGCCGCATCATCTTCCGCATACCCGGCAATGATTTGATAGACTTTTTGACGTAACAAGTTTTCATTTGAATGAAGATAATATTTCCTTGAATCGTTAAGTCTCAAGTACTTAACTAAAGTCTTTGAAAAACCAATTTTTTCATCGAATTCTCTAAAAAGAAACTCACCTGTATCGGAGGAAAGAGAACCTCCATCATTTGACAATTTAATTTTATGATTGAAATCAAGTGTTTTTTGCGTTAAAGTAACCATATAAAGAGTCCTTTCTGTTTGGTTTTTGTTTTGGTTACTTTAACTTTAACAGAAATGGATTCTTTTTTCACTTTTTTAATGAATTACAATAAAGCCGAAAAGGCTTGGTAATCCATAAGTTATAATAAGTTTCTGAATTTCTGTGAATAATTCAGGTATTTTATTGTTTTTGGAGAAAAACCTAATCAGGAAAACAGAAAATTAACTATTAAAATTGATTTAGGGAACAATTTTGAAGTGCAGAATCAATCTTTTAATTTAATGGAGGGGAAGTATTACTTAAGTTTTGTAAAATTACCAAAAGAGATTCAACACGCTAAATCTCTAGAAGATTACATTTTTGAATAATAGCGACAGGACTTGACGATTTTAGCTTAATCAGTGGGGAATGAGGAAGCCCCCACTGATTGAAGTTTCACTTTATCCTTTGCCCATGAAATGTAACAGGTGCTTTGGTGCATCTTATTGATCATCTTTTTCGGTCATTTCTAAACTCTTTGTACATCCACCAAATCTTTACTGTTAAATGATAGTTTGTATATACCTGGCATTTCAAGTTCCTTCCAAAAGTTCATTGACCCAAAAATCAATGCTACTTTTGCCTGTTTTTGTTAAATCTACTGATAACTTTTTTCTTATTTTGACTTTAAATATTCAGCGACAACTAGAATTTTATCGACTTCTTGATCTGGAATTTCATCAATAATTTTAAGTAATCGTTCCTTCGCAGTATTCATGTTATTATAAACCTACTTGTCTGAATAGTCTATTAAAATATTTAATAGCTATACTTCTTTGAAAGTGTACGTATTTTCTCTACGATTTCCTGTTCGAAATCACCATTTAAGAGAATCGTCTCTTTTGCAAAAGGTGACAATTGATCGTGATAGCCTATCATAACAGTATGCAGTGCATTTTCAAACATTGTAATATCATTTGCATCGTTTCCAAAGGCAATATATGTATCTTCCTTTATTCCAATAGACTGTAAAGCACTCCACTTATTAATCCCTCTTGGACTAATATCAAGGACATTCTCATTTCTATGTTTATTTATATATACATCTAAATACGAAAGTTTTTCTTCTAATTCTTCCATATTATTTGAGGTTAGAATAAGAATTTTAACAACTGAATTAAGAGAATCAATGGTAACTTTTTTCGCTAATTGTGCAGGGTCTAAATTTTGTCGTATAGAATGATTATCTGGACCAGTATAAGCATAGTCCCATTCACCATCGATTAGATAAGTGGCACTATATTTGTCAATAAGATTCTTTATTTCATTCAATTCATTTGTTGAAAAAGAATTACTCTTGATTACCTGACCTTCTTTTGAAATTAAAGAGCCATTACCACCTATCATTGTATAATGATGAAAAACTCCATCTATTACAGGTAGCATATCCCGGATAGGTCTGGCAGATGCAAAGATCACTTCATTTCCATCATCCTTTAATTCTGCCAATGAATGAAGTATCTTTTTAGAAATTGGTTGTCCTTTAAAACAAAGTGTTCCATCTAAATCAAAAACAAATTTCAAAAATCTCACTCACTTTCTAATAATGATATAAATTAAAAATGAAAATGTAATCACCTTATACTTGCTGAATGCCATGTATGTATATTTTATAATAGAAGTCAAAAAGGTGAGGATTTTTTCGCCAATTTAATAAAAAAATAGTAATTTTTCTTTTTTACCATCATTTCACCCAACTTTAGAAAAATGGCAAGAAAAGGGGAAAAGGAAAACAAATAAAAAAGGCATAATCCATTATGGACTATGCCTTTTACTGTAGTGATCCCGACTGGGTTCGAACCAGCGACCCCCACCCTGTCAAGGTGGTGCTCTCCCAGCTGAGCTACGGAATCATTTATTTAAGATACATTGATAAATATAAGACATTTGAGAGGGGAAGTCAAGTATAATTTTATAATAAACATCCTTAGAACAATGGTGGCTTGAATGATGAGAGGTTTGGAGTTATCAACTAGGGGAAGAAAATCAGCTAGGAAGGTTGGGGAAAGTACTCTTAAGGGGGTTATAAATTGGATGAAATTCTTTATGCATCAGTGAAGAAAGAAATGAACGCCAACTCTCACGAAAAGACATTATAAAGAAATGGGCCAGAAATTTTGCACTAAGTATTATTCACTGAAACAAACTTTCTGTTAACAGAACTTTCCTAGAAAATCTTAAATGCACTGACTCATTTCCCTTTTCAACTCTTCATAAAATATAGGGATTGGGTGGACTTTTTAAGGAATAAACGAAGGAGGAGTAGGATAAATGCACGAATCGAAAGCGAATGACCTTGTATGGATACCGACAAAAGAACAAATTGAATTGGCTAATATAACTAGTTTTATGAAAGCTCATGGACTTGCAACTTATGAAGAACTACTAGAGAAAGCTATCCAAAAACCAGATTGGTTTTATCCAGCAATTTTACAAGAATTAGAGTTAACTTGGATGAAAGAATACGACAAAGTGGTAGATTTGTCGAATGGGAAAGAACTACCGACCTGGTTTCCTGGTGGTGAAACGAATTTTTATCTTTACGGATTATATAAGCATGTTGAAGCGGGACGTGGAGATGAATTAGCTCTCATTTGGGAAGGGGAAGACGGTCGGGTTGTGAAGCGGACTTACCAACAGTTAACAGATGAAACAGATCGATTAGCAAATGGTTTGTTTCGTCTCGGTGTCAGGAAAGGGGATCGTATTGGTGTATTTCTACCACAAATTCCGGAGATTCAGCCGATCTTGTTCGCCACAGCAAAGTTAGGTGCGGTTGTTATCCCTTGCTTCTCAGGCTTTGGTGCTGAGGCGGTGGCGTTACGATTAAATGATGGTGGAGCAAAATGGCTTTTTACCGCAGATGGGTTTCAGCGGAAAGGGAAAACCGTAAATCTTAGAACAGTTGCAAGAGAGGTGCTGAAAAAGGTACCGACAATCGAAAAAAGTATTATCGTTCCCCACCATTCTAGAAATCGTAAAGGGGTTGACGATATAACAGAGAAGGAAATTTCATATGATGAATTGCTTATAAAGGATAACCTCAATCTTTCTGTTGTGCCAATGAAATCAACTGAACCATTTTTAATTATTTATACTTCAGGGACGACTGGTAAGCCAAAGGGAACACTTCATACGCATTACAGTTTTCCTTTAAAAAATGCGATTGATATGTTTTTCAGTTTTGATGTAAAAGAGAGTGATCGGATTTTCTGGTTGACGGATATCGGCTGGATGATGGGGCCGTGGCATATGTTTGGATCTGCTATTTTAGGAGCAACAGCTGTGATGTATGAAGGAAGCCCTGATTATCCGACGAAAAATCGGCTATGGGAACTCCTTGAACGACATCAAGTAACCATTATGGGGATTGCGCCAACTGTCATTCGGTCATTAATGAATCCTACCATTTATCCAAGTCGGGAGTATAATTTAACATCTTTAAGAATTCTCGGTTCCACTGGTGAAGCGTGGAATCCTAAACCTTGGCTCTGGTATTTTGACAATGTAGGTGGAAAGAATTGCCCGATTATTAATTATTCTGGCGGAACGGAAATATCGGGTGGTATATTAACATGCATTCCAATTAAACCATTAAAACCGTGTTCCTTCCACGGTCCCGCACCAGGAATGGCAGCGGAAGTTTACGATTCAGCTGGGAATCCTGTTCGAACAAATCAAATTGGTGATCTTGTTATATCAGAGCCATTTTTAGGAATGACGTATTCATTTTGGAAAGACACGGAGCGGTATTTACGTACATATTGGGATACGTGGCCTGGCGTCTGGCATCACGGGGATTTTGCACAAGTCGATGAAGATGGGTTTTGGTACATTTTAGGCCGTTCGGATGACACGATGAATATTGCTGGAAAAAGAATCGGTCCGGTTGATTTAGAATCCGTCATCAGTGCACTTCCTGCTATAAAAGAGGCAGCAGCCATTGGTATACCTGATGAAATAAAGGGAGAAGTTCCTATTGTTTTCGTTGTAACAACAGAAGAGGGAAGCAGTCAAATTCAGTTGCAAAAAGAAATAATCGGAACAATTGGGGAAAGTTTAGGCAAAGCATTTTTACCAAAGAACATTTATTTTGTTGATAGTTTACCGAGGACGCAAAGTGGGAAAGTTGCTAGACGTGTTATTCGGTCGGCTTTTTTAGGAATGGAGCTTGGGGATATTTCAACATTACAAAATAAAGAGAGTATTAATTATTTTCGTCCAAAAGGTTAACAGTGAGCAAATGTAATTTCAATAGTAGAATAAACGGCATGTTTCAGTAAAAGAAAGCACTGTAGAACCTCCAACAATAACTTAGCTTTTCTGAACAGCCGTTTCCTCTTTCTTTTTACTTTTCTTCTTTCGGTTTCTCAAAAATGCAACACCTAACAACATAATAGGAATTAACACTTGCATTGGTAGATGAAGGTAGATTGGGACAAAATTTAGTCCTTCATTTATATGTTCTTGATAGTTGCTTGCGATTGTAAGCGACAAAAATAAAACGATTAAACCGAATGGATAGGTTATATTTCGATGGTTTTTTATTTTGAATAATTCCGTAGTTGCGATAACGGCCACATAATAAAAGATGACAATTTTAAAGAAGGCACCGATAAAAGCGGCGAAAATAAAAAAGATATCGAGACGCTCAATAAAATTCCCAATGCTAATATATTGTATTGTTGCAAGTAGTGGGAACTCTGATCTCTCTAATAACGGTACTGATAAAACAGCTATATTAATAGCCGAAGTTAGAGCTAAATTAATTCCGCTTAAAAACAGAGCAAAACTACCAAGAAGACGTCCATGTTTTGGGAAATTTAAATAGGGCAGCAGATATGTAAAAGCAATTGCTTCTCCAAAAGGAACAAAAACGGTCTGTTTTGCGACTGTTATGAATATACTATCCCAATTATCTTGAAGGATTGGTTTTAAATTATCCATTTCGATTAAGCTAGAAACAACGATAAGAATAAAGCCAGTAATTGCAAAAAAATACATGAAGGCAAAACTTATTTCACCAGTCCGAGCAATAACTTCAATTCCTTTCTTTATTGCATAGACGCAGAGCATAATCATAATCGCATTCAAGACAAATACAGGAGTTCGATTATAAGCGACTGTTACTAATAACTCACCATAGTCGCGAACGACACGTGCAGTTAAATATGTAAAGTATAATATGTATAGAAACCCAATGATTGATCCGAGATGTTTTCCTAATATCTTCTTAAAATAGGCGGTCGGTAGTTCATTTGGATATAACGTATAGATTTTATAGTTTACATGGAACAATAAAATGCCAAAGAGGGAGCCGATAAAAATCGAAAACCATGCATTTTGTTTTGCCTCCGTCCCTAAAGAAATAACGAGGCTCGTACCCATTTCGAAAAGTAAAATGAGTACGAATAATTGATAACAGCTGAGTTTTGCATTTTCCATGTGTCGTCATTCCTTTTTATCCTCAAATATAAATGGCTTTGAAATTAACCCCGTACGGCGAATAAAACCATTCACTTCAACATCTACATCTAAATACGGAAATATTTTATCTTGCCAATCATTTTCAACTTTTTTCCAATAGTCTTCATCGATATGACTAATTTTATCCCCAAACCCAAATACGTCTGCTTTATGCTTCTGAGCAAACGCAATCGATTCTTGTAGCTCATCATGAATTTCTTTACTCATCGCTTTTTGAATTTTAATGACTTCACTTGATTTCGATAAATCAATAAATGTCGTTGATTCTGTTAAATTTCCTTCGACGTCAACATGAACTTTAATATGTGGTTTATTATTTTTTATATCAGCCTTAATTTTCGCCTTTGTTAAGCTGACTGTTACTCCAATTGCATCCTTTTTATTATTCCAATCAAAATTAACAATGGTTGATTTTAAATTGTTAATAATCCAGTTAATTCCTCGTGCCTCCGTCCCATTTGCCCATGTTATTAGTCGGTCACTATTAAATATACCGATTCCATCTGCATTAAGAGTGGCTAGTGGTTTTGTTGACATTAAATTCGTATCCTCAGCTTTTTTCTCCTCATCTCCTCTAATAACAAATCCATTTATAATTCCTTCACTTCCTTTTGACTGAATGATTGAAACTAATTCGCCAACTGAAATTTGAATACTTTTACCTAATAACATTTCAGAGTAGTCAAGTAGTTTATTCACTTTATTTGCAGGAATTTGATCAACCGGTGTTAATGTACTAAGAATATCCCCAGCTTTTGCGTCTTTTGCAATAACAACGCTTGCTGTTGCGCGAAAATCTGGTGACCGTATTGATAAGTCAAGTATATCGCCAATTCCTTCTCTCGCTACCTCCTCACTAATTACTAAAAGATTTGCATGAGCAAAGTACATTTGTCGTGATACATGTTGCAATGAGTTCCGTGCGGCTTCTAACATATTGTTTCCCTCACTTTGATAAATTGTAACGGGTGGTCCGGTTAATCCACTAGATTGTTGTGTTCCTGATACGTTTCTTTGGTTAATAATTTGAAAGGTCATTTTGTATTTAAGATAATCCCCTTTATCAATTCCGACAGCAGCAACAATTCCAATATCAGTTAGTTCCTTATGATTCCAACACCCAGTTAAAAAGATTGGAATACACAAAAAAAAGAATATGGTAAAGATTTTTCTCATGATGCGTCACCTACGATTTGTTTTCTTCTGGTGGTTGTGGTTTTTGGTTTACTCCCTGCCGCTGAATATTTTTTTGACTGATGAGTTTCGGTCTCGACTTTAATGCCCAAAGTGGAAGGCGTATAACCGTATCCCCCATGTTTTTTATCATTAATGGGGCAAAGGGTGCCATATAGGGAACTCCAAAAGATCTTAAGCTACATAAATGTATAACCATAATCATAAGCCCTGTAATAATTCCATAAAACCCCATTACAGCAGCTAAGGTCATTAATCCGAAGCGAATAATACGAGAAGATATCGCCAAAGAGAATGATGGTGTGGCAAAGTTTGCAATCGCTGTAATTGCAACAACAATAACCATCGCAGGTGAAACAATGCCTGCTTGAATTGCTGCTTGTCCAATAACGAGAGCGCCAACGATGGAAACAGCCTGACCAACCGCTTTTGGCAAACGTACCCCAGCTTCACGTAAAATTTCAAACGTAATTTCCATTAATAAGGCTTCAATATAGGCAGGGAATGGAATTGCTTCCCGCTGTGCGGCAATCGCAATAATTAACATGGTCGGAATCATTTCCTGATGATAGGTTGTAATTGCGACATATGTTGCTGGACCAATTAATGATATAAAGAATATCAAAATTCGTAGGAAACGGATTCCAATCACAATATCAAACCTCGTATAATAATCATCCGTCGCTTGGAAAAATTCTACAAATAAAGCCGGAACCGTTAATACAAAAGGGGAGCCGTCCACCAGTATGGCAATTTTCCCCTCCATTAAATTCGCAGAAACAACATCAGGTCTTTCTGAATGAAAAACGGAAGGGAATGTAGAAAACGTTTGATCTTCAATTAGTTGCTCGATAAAACTAGAATCAGCAATTTGATCGATATCAATTCGTTTTAAACGATTTCTAACTTCTTGGACAATTTTATCGTTAGCGATTCCATTAACATACATGATGCTTACTTCTGTTTGTGTAACTTTACCGATTTTATATGTCTCAAGCCATAAGTTAGGGTTTTTTATTCTTTTTCGTATGAGAGATGTATTTGTGCGAATGGATTCGGTAAATGCCTCTTTTGGACCACGAATAGATACTTCTGTTCCCGGCTCGGAAATTGATCGTTGTTCCCCACCGCGCGTACTCGTTGCGAGAGCCTTCTCATTTCCGTCGATTAAAATAATCGTTTCACCAGATAAAAGTTTGGCGAATAAATCATTCCAATCATAAATAGATGAAACATTGGATATTGGTAATAATTTTTTTTCTAGATAATCAAAAACCATTTCACCGGATGCGTAGTTTTGGAAATTTGAATCGGTTAAAACCATTTGAATGATAAACTGATTAACAGTCTTATCGTCAATCAACCCATCTAACATGACAATTGCCGCTTTTGTTAAGGGATTGTCACTAATATCAATTTGTCTAATAACGATATCTGAACTCCTACCAGTTAACTTTCTTAATGTTTGTAAATTTAAACTTAAGGAAGTTTGTAAATATTCTTTTGATATATCCGTTGCCTGACCGCTTGTATCTTGTGTTTTTGGTTGTTGTTTCTTTTTCTTTTTTGGCTTTCCAAATAATTTAGCCATTATACCCATCACAATACCTCCTAATGATAGGCTTACACGATAGGTTCATTATTTGTAAATTTTGGTTAGATTATGCAAAAAATATATTTATAAAGAAGGAGACTACTGGGGAAATTAAAAGAAATATGATAGTCGGTGATAAAAATGAGGGAATTATTTATTATTATATTGATCTTTATATGTTTAGTAGGATTGTCATTAGGGATAGATCTAATAACGAAAGGGGACATCCGAGAATCTCTTGTTAACGCAATAAATCCGTTTCGTGTCATGGAGTTTCCAGAAATGACCATTATGTTTTTATTCATTATGAGTTACTTTGGACGATATGCTTTGACCTGGATAAAGAAATTCAAAAATAAAATTATGCAAAATATGTGATTCAGGCGAAATTATTTTTACTTGAAAATAATGAAGTAATCTTGAATTATCAAGTTTTGTGCCATACTACCGTTAATTTAATTATGGCAACAAAAAACCGCATATCTAATTTTAAAAAATTTGATGTACGGTTATTAAATATATTTGTTATTTCCTATAAATCAAAATTGTTCAACTTTTTCAAACGACCTTAGTATACAATAACAAATGGTAAAGAATACAAAATCAATATAATCAATTAGAATAACATTAAAGAATGGGTATACTAAAATGACTATAATGAAAGTGAACACCTACATTTTAATAGTAGTACAAGTATTATGATTAGTTAATATTCTTTTGAAATTACTAAAATATACTGAGAGTTATATATAAAATTCTGTAGTTATTCTATAAGGTAGGGCGACTAGCAAGCGGGTGACTAGTCGCTTATTTAGTAACGAGTTTAACGTTGTGACTTTCGGTAACCAGCATTTATTGCTTCTTGCTCCGTGCAAAATAGTTCCTCAGGCTTTGTCACATCATAATATTGACCACTAGGGACGTGATAAATTTTATCACCTTTTGAATTGATATTTCCTTTAATTTTAGGGTTTTTACAGCTAGTTGATGTCGAGGTAGAGTTGTTATTCTTTGAGGATTCGGTGTTTCCCTCTGTCGTTATATACCCTCGGTCCGTTACATAATCTTCTATTGACCAAATACCTAGTTTTTGTTTTTGAGCTTGTTTTTGGATTGCATAGAACTCGTCAACATACCGTGTATTTGGTGGATAAACTGCCACTCTTGCAAGTCCTTTTTTTAGCAACAGTTTATTAATCATTTTTTCATCTATATAAACATACGCTAAAATTCGTCCATATTTATCTCGTTCTTGTACATCAAGTTCCAACTCAACATCTTTACCTGTTAATAATTGCTTAGTAAAGTTAGAAGCTTCTGGACCAAAAGGTTGAACTGGCTTCGTTGGATGTTTTGTTTCAGGTGTATCAACAAGTACTAGGCGAACTCGCTCTTTTTTACCATTTTCGAATTGAACATCGATTGTATCGCCATCCACTACATTGGTGACCTTCCCATTTAAACGATTCACTTGTTGCTTTTCGTCACTTACTTCTTCAGTTTCAGTTTCATCGGTAGTAAAATCCTCTTTTTGCAGAGATGGTTGTGTAACATCTGTACTTTCTTTTGCTTTTTCTACCGTTGTCACATGATCTTGTTCAGTGCATCCAAATAGTACAAAAACGAACGCAATTAGTAATAATAACTTCCGCATAAAACTACTCCTTTTTTAATGATAATTATAATATATTTATATTAACATAAGGAACGAACTGGAGTTAAGACGAGTATTCATTGCATACATTGGAGTATCTAGAAAAGAAAGTTTCGGGAAATCATTGCATTATCTTCAATTGAAAGGTAATATTTTTTTGTATGAAAAAATTTATGTGCAAATTCTTTATATAGAAATAGTTATTTTGAGATTGTATATAGGAAGGACAGAATATATGGAAAAACAATTTATAGATGAAGTGAAATCACGGCGAACTTTTGGAATTATTTCCCATCCAGATGCAGGGAAGACAACATTAACGGAAAAACTACTCTTGTTCGGTGGTGCGATTCGCGATGCAGGAACTGTAAAAGGGAAAAAAACGGGGAAATTTGCAACAAGTGACTGGATGGAAATTGAAAAACAACGTGGGATTTCGGTCACATCGAGTGTTATGCAATTTGACTATCATGGTTTCCGAGTAAATATATTAGATACACCAGGGCATGAAGATTTCAGTGAAGATACGTATCGTACATTAACTGCTGTAGATAGCGCGGTCATGGTGATTGACTCAGCAAAAGGGATTGAACCCCAAACAATAAAGCTGTTTAAAGTTTGTAAAATGCGTGGTATTCCAATTTTTACGTTTATTAATAAAATGGACCGTGTTGGGAAAATGCCTTTAGAATTAATTGCTGAGTTAGAAGAAGTTTTGGAAATTGATGCATACCCAATGAATTGGCCGATTGGAATGGGTAAAGAGTTTCTAGGTATTTATGACCGGTTTTATAACCGTATTGAGCAATTTCGTGTCGATGAAGACCACCGTTTTTTACCTTTGGACGACAAGGGTGAATTGGCAATTGAACATGAAATAAAACAATCGAGTTTATATGATCAAGTGTTAGAAGAAGTCGAATTATTAAATGAAGCAGGGAATGAGTTTTCAGAGGAAAAAGTCTTAGATGGTACGTTAACACCTGTGTTTTTTGGAAGTGCATTAACGACATTTGGTGTGCAGACCTTTCTAGAAACATATTTAAAATTTGCACCACAACCACAACCACGGCACTCTGATCAAGGTTTTGTTGAACCTATAAACGAATCGTTTTCTGGGTTTGTATTTAAAATTCAAGCGAATATGAACCCTGCTCACCGAGACCGTATTGCTTTCGTTCGAGTTTGTTCAGGGAAATTCGAGCGGGGAATGACAGTAACTTTGGCTCGGACGGGAAAATCAATCAAGTTATCCCAGTCAACACAATTTTTAGCAGATGATCGGAGTACAGTTGAAGAAGCAGTTAGTGGAGACATTATTGGATTGTATGATACGGGAACATATCAAATAGGAGACACGCTTTTAGAAGGTAAACCAATTTTTCATTATGATTCACTACCACAATTTACACCTGAACTATTTGTCCGTGTTAGCGCAAAAAATGTTATGAAGCAAAAGCAATTCCATAAAGGGATCAACCAACTTGTTCAAGAAGGTGCCATTCAATTATATAAAACAAAATTTGAAGATTATATTCTTGGTGCGGTTGGTCAACTACAATTTGAGGTTTTTGTCCACCGAATGAAAAACGAATACAATGTAGATGTAATCATGGAACAAATGGGTTCAAAAGTTGTACGTTGGATAGAAGGGGATACGGTTGATGAGAGTTTGAACAGTACACGTAGTATGATTGTGAAAGACCGATATGACCGGAATGTTTTCTTGTTTGAAAATGATTTTGCTCTTCGTTGGTTTCAAGATAAAAATCCAGATGTAAAATTATATAATCCAATGGATGATGAGCACTAAAGGGAAACAAAAGAAAAGCAAAACGCGATTCGTCAATAAATTCGAATCGATATTGTTATTTATTTATTTTAGCTAAAAAATTGTTGCAACAATAGTAAGTTCCACTTATAATTAAATTACAAATTATTTTTTGGAAATGGAACTACATATACTCTTTTCCTGTAAAGGGGAGTAGCGTTAAGGGAAATCCTGAAACAAAGTCGTCATTCCGTGGTAATCCACCGGCTTTGTTGGCATGTATATTGTGCTACGCAAGACCTTTGCTGACTTATTCTATAGTTGGCAAAGGTCTTTTTATGTTTCCAACAATTTTTTGTACAAATAAAAAATTGAAAGAGCATACTAATGATGGAGGAGATAAAATGGATATTTCGATTTTATTGGAATATGGTTGGGTTTTACTTGTTCTTGTTGGATTAGAAGGAATTTTAGCTGCAGACAATGCGGTTGTTATGGCAGTAATGGTAAAGCATTTACCGAAAGAACAACAAAAGAAGGCGCTGTTCTATGGTTTAATTGGTGCCTTTATTTTTCGCTTTGCCACTTTATTCCTTATTTCCTTTTTAGTTGATGTTTGGCAAGTACAGGCAATAGGTGCTTTATACTTATTGTTTATTATGATTCATCATTTTGTTAAAAAACATCAAGCTATGGATAATGTTAAAGTTAAAAAGGTAGAAAAACAAAGTGGATTTTGGGGTACGGTTTTAAAGGTTGAATTAGCTGATATCGCCTTTGCTATCGACTCCATGCTAGCAGCAGTCGCATTAGCCGTTACATTAAGACCGGTTGGGGAATTTACGATTGGCGGTATTAACGGAGGTCAATTTTTAGTTATGTTCCTAGGTGGTCTCATTGGTCTCGTTATTATGCGATTTGCTGCCACATGGTTTGTTAAGTTGCTCAACCAGTATCCAACTCTTGAAGATGCCGCATTCTTAATTGTTGGTTGGGTTGGAGTCAAACTTGCGGTTTATACGTTAGCCCACCCGAATGTAAGTATACTAAACGAACATTTTCCTGAATCTACTCCATGGAAAATCACATTTTGGGTTGTTCTTATCGGATTAGCAGTTGGTGGTTATCTTGTTTCTAAGAAAAAGGGGAGCGTACCAGAAGGAAACAAGGAAAAGACAAAAGTTGATCACGAATCAAAAGCAAACTAATATAGCAAAAAAAAGAGGCTGGGACATAACTAGCCAAAAGTAGTATATAAAAAGGTTCCAGGCAATAAAAAATTTGCTTGGAACCTTTTTTGTGGGGTTTTTCCATTTCTCGTCACTATTTTACCGCTGATGGCGGTGACTTTTCTCATATTCACCGCCATCAACGCAAAGGCTAATTCATTTTTCACTTTCTGTTTTCCTCTGACGGAAAAACGAGTGAAACCTAAATTAGCCTTCAGAAAACCGAACGCTGGTTCTACATCAATTTTACGTTTTCCGTAAATTTCACCAGTTTTCTCGTCTGAAAGCTTCGTACGTACATATTCTTTTTGGGACTCCCACTTTTCATTCATGTAGACTTTTCGGTTGTTCCCTTCTTTTGCTTTCGTGCATAAATCGCGGAGTGGACAATCCGAACAGTCCTCACACTCGTACACTTTAAATTCACGGGTGAATCCGTACCTGTCTGTTCGTTTGGAATGATGGCTAAATCGTACTTTCCGACCATTTGGGCACAGAAAAGTATCTTCGTCCTCATTATATTCCCAATTATCTACATGAAAAGCGTTGTCCTTATGCTTCTTTTTCTTCTCCTTTCGATATTGATTGTATGTAATAAGTGGCGTTCGATTTCGATTCTCGATGATATCTTCATAATTCTGTTCGCTACCATATCCTGCATCCGCGACAATGAATTCCGGAAGCTCGAAAAAGTTTTCTTCAATCGTGTCGAGAAAAGGAATTAAAGTGCGTGTATCGGTCGGGTTTGGGAAAACATCGTAAGCGAGCACATATTGACCTTCCGTCGCAATTTGGACATTGTAACCAGCTTTCAATTGACCGTTCTTCATGTAGTCGTCCTTCATGCGCATAAACGTCGCATCTGGGTCCGTCTTTGAGTAACTATTGCGATCACCGAAAATCTCCATATCGTTTTGATACTTTTGTTTGCGAGTAATGTAATCCATCCATTGCTTCCGAGATTGTATGGGTAATTTGCGTTCGGAACGGAGCTTTTTCCGTTCACTCCCAACTTCAGATACTTCAATCTTTTTATTATATTCCTCGATTTTCTCGTCTAACTTTTCGACTACTTCTTCCATTTCTTTGACGGAAAGTTCCTCTTCCTTTTCTCGCTCTATTGCTGGGATGATCTCCTTCTCTAGCAGCTCATCATACAGTTGATTGGACTTTTCAATTAGCTTATCACTATATCTTTCAATGGACTTCCGCCATACAAAGGTGAACTTATTTGCGTTTGCTTCAATTTTTGTACCATCAATAAAAATGGCTTCCTCTTCAATCAATTCCTTTTCCACGAGCTGATTTCGGAACTGGACAAAGCATTCACGTAGGATGTTTTCAATGAGTGGATTAGAACGGAAGCGATTGATGGTGCGATAGCTAGGTTCATGTCCTTGAGCTAGCCACATCATGCGGATACTATCCTGTAATAAAGCTTCTATTTTACGGCCGGAAAACACGGATTGCGTATATCCACACAAAATGACTTTCAACATCATACGAGGATGATACGCGGGACGGCCGGTTTGTCGTATGAAGTCCTCGAAAGCTTCTTCGGGAATACTCTCGACAAGATCATTGATCGCAAAAGCAATATCGTTTTCTTTCAACTTAATTTCTAAATTTAGCGGTAAAACTACTTGATTCATGTTATAATGTTTAAACATAAGGGCACCTCCAAAATTATTGTTTCGTCACTTTAATTTTATCAAAAGGTGCCCTTTTTGTTTACTAGAATTGTGACAAAAAAGGCGTTGGGTCTACACTTTTTAGTGTAAGCTCCAACGCCTTAATTTTTATTTTACTGGAGTTTTGTCCCAGCCTCCTTAAACAATCCATAATTTATTCACTTTTTTGATTTGTAAATTGTGCTTGTGCTTGTTGAACAAGGCGTTTTGTTATTTCTCCACCAACTGAGCCATTTGCTCGTGATACAGTATTACCACCTAATTGTACACCAAATTCCTCAGCAATTTCATATTTCACTTGATCAAGATATTGTTCTACACCTGGAACTAACAAGTTATTTGATGAACGAGCCATCATTTTCACCACCTTTTATATTGGTATGTTTTTAGTATGGTTCGTTCGGGTGAAATCATTTATGGCAAGTTTTGACTAGATTTACAAACTCCGATAAAATAAAGTGATTAATAAAATATTTTTTGATAATTAGGAAGTACATAGAAAGAGAAGGATTCATTTTTTATTTTTGAAAGGAATTTCATATATGTGGGAAAAACTCAAGAAATTTATCGACAAGCTCAAGCCAGCACAACTAATTGTTAGTTATTATATTATTGTCGTAACCATCTCCACACTACTTTTATGCTTACCTGTTGCAATAAAAAAGGGTGCTGACTGGACATTAATGGACGCAGTATTTACAGCAGTAAGTGCCGTGAGTGTGACAGGACTGACAACAGTCAATTTTTCTGAAACATTTACTACTACCGGTTTATTTATTCTCATTTTCGTATTACAAATCGGTGGTGTAGGAATTATGGCATTGGGAACTTTTTTTTGGATTGTATTTAAAAGAAAAATCGGTCTTCGAGAAAGGCGCTTAATTATGACCGATCAAAATCAAACGAATTTATCAGGTCTTGTTAATTTATTAAAGCAATTATTAGTTGTTTTTATTTTCATTGAACTCGCTGGAGCACTTATTCTAGGTACATATTTTTTACATTATTTTTCAACATGGCAAGATGCCTATCTACATGGGTTATTTGCTTCCGTTACCGCAACAACAAATGCAGGATTTGATATTACTGGTGCATCATTAATCCCTTATGCTAACGATTATTTTATTCAATTTATCCATATGATTTTAATTACTTTAGGGGCCATTGGTTTTCCTGTTTTAATTGAGGTGAAAAATTTCTTTAAAAGAAAGGGGGAACTGTTTCATTTCACACTTTATACAAAAATTACTACACTCATATACTTTATTTTAGTCATTACGGGTGGAATTATTTTTATTTTATTTGAAATAAATCACTTTTTTGTTGGTAAGTCTTGGCATGAGTCATTCTTTTATGCGTTTTTCCAATCTGTTTCAACAAGAAGTGGTGGCTTAGTGACGTTAGATTTAACTCAGTTATCTGAAGCGACATTATTATTATTAAGTGGGCTTATGTTTATTGGAGCGTCACCAAGTTCAGTCGGTGGTGGAATTCGAACAACTACCTTTGCCATAAGTTTATTGTTCCTTTACAATTTTTCGAGAGGTAACCGAACAATAAAATTATTTAAGCGTGAAGTACATGAAGATGATATTATGAAAGCATTTGTTGTATCCATCTTTGGAGTCATTGTTTGTTTTGTCAGTGTGATGATTCTTTGTGTTACCGAAGATCTTCCTTTAATGTCACTCGTTTTTGAAGTTTGTTCAGCGTTTGGCACATCAGGAATGTCATTAGGTATTACAGCTGATTTATCGAATTTTGGAAAAATCATTATTATGCTCCTCATGTTTATTGGTAGGGTAGGAATCCTAACTTTTATTTTTATGATAGGTGGTAAGGAGAAAAAAGAAAACTTCCACTATCCGAAAGAACGGATTATCATCGGGTAAAATAAGAAAATAAGAGTCTAGCTAAATTCGCTAGGCTCTTTCTAGTGATTAATGAAGAACTTAGAAGAGGCCCTGAATTTATAGGAAAATCATCTTACACATGCTCTTTTGAATGGAAAAGGCAGCTTTTATGTTTAAGTTGCCTAATCATCTCCGTTCATTTAGGAAAATAATCGTTGGTTAAATTGCTTGAATAACCTTTGCCAATACACAGTTTTTAACTCAATCATTGGTTGTGCTATCGTACGTATACATTTACTTGATAGTAAAAGAGTTAAACAAAGGGCGAGAACCGCTAAAATCCATAATGAATGATTTTCAGCAATCCATGTTTCAAAACGTGAGCCTCTAAAGTATTTCACGACAAAACCATGTAATAAGTAAATATATAATGTGTATTTACCAATTTTTGTAAAGAAAAATTTCTGCTTTGGTACGAGTGCCCAAAAACTGAATACCATGATAAAACTAATCCCATAGATAAATAATCTTTGGAGCCATGAAAACATAAAATTGTTATCTAATTGACTATAAGGATTTGATCCAAATAACCATTCAAAGTCCATCGTAGGAAAGCTATAAAAATAAATAAAAATTGTTAAGATGATAATGGTTGAGGACATCATGGTTTTTTTCGCTTTTAAATGTTGAAAGTGTTCGCGTTGCAAAAAGTAACCTAAGAGAAAAAATGGGAAAAATACGAATGTCCTCGATAAACTTAAGTACGTATCAATCGAGTCAATGTAACCAATTAAAACACCGATTATAATTGAAAAAATAAAACTAGTGACTGGATGTAGTTTTGTAAATAACGGCAATAATAGGTGCCAACAAAACAAGCTTATTAAAAACCATAAGGACCATTCTGGGTCAAAAATATTAACTGAAAACTGGGATTCATCGAGTAAAAAGTAATAATAGACTGAATAAATGATTTGGAAAATGAAGTAAGGAATAAGTAATTTCTTCATTAATTTTAAAAGATAACCTTTTTCATAATAGCCCTTTGCAAAATGTCCAGATACTAAAATAAAGGCGGGCATATGAAAAGAATAAATGGTTTTGTAAATAGCGTATAGTAATTCATGTTCTGCAATAAATGAGCGAATTAAGTGACCAAAGACAACGAAAAAAATTAATAGGAATTTTCCATTATCAAAGTAAAAATCACGTTGTTTTTCCATTGAAAAAGCCTCCTATTTAAGTAGAGCTTTGTTTAGCCAGTCGGAAAGTATAAATTTTCCAATTCTGCTTTCCTATACGCTTAAGCTAAAACTACGGCTCTTGGTTGCCTGTGGGCTCGGGCGCCCGAGTTGTCTATATGGAAAAAACAAGAAAAGTTAGTTCCTCTCCATTTATTTTTCTCCTATAAGAATTTATCAATAATATATTATATATTCTTTATCAGATGTGATAAATAGGGAGTATATTACTTTTAATGAAAAATTATTCTACCTGTAAGGAGAACTTAATTATCGAAAATTTCCAGTAAAAATGGTAATAATAGAGGAGTTTCGCCTATGTTTGTCGAATTTTCCTATTGATTAGGGGGGGAGTAGTTTGTTTATACCGGGTCAAGAGTCCTCTTATAAGGATCGTGAAATGGAAAGTAAGTTAGAGCACTTACAATTATTTTCAAATATTTTTAATCAAGTTATTGACGGTTTAATAACTTTCGACAAACATGGTACAATCGTCCATGCAAATCCGGCGTTTTGTAAATTATTGCAAATGACTAAAGAACAAATTGTTGGTATGCATTTGTCCTCATTAATCCCTGAGGAAAATATCGAGGAACACTTAACTTATTGGGAGATTCTTAAAAGTAATGGGAGATTTTTTGGAGAGGTAAGATTTAAAGGAAATAATCAAATTAAGACTTTTGAAATGTCCACAAGTTCAGAAGTATATAATGGGTTATATATGTCGATATTACGTGATATTACTGAAAAAAGGGAAATGGAACAAAAATTAATCGATAGTGAGCGTAAATTTCGCAAAATATTTGATGGTTCATTAGAAGGAATGATGTTGTGGAAAATGAATGAACAAGATGAGGGTGAACCGATAAACATTATTGAATTAAACCAAGCGGCAAAAACGCTTTTTTCAATAACAAATGATACAAATTACACGCATCAACTGCATAAATTTAAGATTCATTATAATGATGAGGAATACTCACTTTTACAGAGTATAAAAGAGCTACTGAATGAAACTGAAGCCACAACTTTTGAAGTTATTTACCCTGACGGACGAAAGAAAATTGTTGAAGTGGACTCAAAAAAAAATATTATAACAGATACAAACTTAACGCTCTTTCGTAATGTGACAGAAAAATTGAAAATGGAAGAACAGCTTCGTAAAACGGAGATGCTCAATGTACTTGGGGAGTTGGCTGCTGGAATTGCTCATGAAATTCGTAATCCTCTTACTTCATTAAAAGGTTTTATTCAGTTGTTACACGGAGAAATTACGGGCTATTCGATGTATTTTAATATTATTATGGCTGAATTAGAAAGAATCGAATCAATTGTAAATGAATTTCTCGTACTTGCTAAGCCACAAGCGGTACAGTATATAAATGCCAATATTGTGAAGATCATGAAGGAAACCATCGATTTACTGCACGCCCAGGCCATTATGGATAATATTGAAATTATTACTGAATTAAAAAAGGAACATATTCTATTTTATTGTGAACCAAATCAAATTAAACAAGTCTTTATTAATATAGTTAAAAATGCTATTGAAGTTTCTGGAAAGGGAAGTAAGATTTTAATTTCAATGACTGTTGATAATGACAATATTCGAGTAACAATTACAGACCAAGGCGAGGGCATACCAGAAGAAAAATTA
This sequence comes from Bacillus andreraoultii, assembly GCF_001244735.1. Lineage (GTDB taxonomy): Bacteria > Bacillota > Bacilli > Bacillales > Caldibacillaceae > Caldifermentibacillus > Caldifermentibacillus andreraoultii. Next base: position 2,417,053 of record NZ_LN868937.1, on the reverse strand, counting down.
AAACGACTTGGAGAACCTTTTTATACAACAAAAGAGCGGGGAACGGGTCTTGGATTAATGGTAAGTTATAAAATCATAAAGCAACATGGAGGAAAAATTGAAGTTGAAAGTGAAATTGGAAAAGGCAGTACCTTCCATATATTGTTACCAATAAAAACACCAGTAAATGATGATGAATAAAAAATAGCTATTCGTACTTTGACTAACGTTTCGTTTATGTTCCAGCCATTGAAATTATGGCGACTTTTTGACAAAACGTGAATATTTTGTCTACTTTTGACGATTCCCTTTACATTATGTAGTAATTTTGGTTAAATGACTAAGGAGTTTATTTTTACTGGATGAGAGGATAAAGTGGGAGGATTAAAAAGTGAATACAGAAATGAACAAACTTGAGATGGAAGAACTAATCAAACAGAAACGTGAGCAAATGATCCAGATAGCACAGGAATATGGCTTTACGAGTGAAAAGACATTAAAATCAAGCCAAGAACTAGATAACCTTTTAAATAAATATCAACGTTTTTTTCGAAAGCCTAAAATAAGGGAGTGTCCAGCCTTCTATAGTTTCATGTATAATGAAGCAGCAAGCATTGCAACTGTATCTGTATCTTAAAAATTTTAAAATGAATTGTTTACTTTTCGAAATCATCCTGTAATAGGATGTTTTTTTTTTCAATAACTAATGCTTTAAGAATTTGGTGTCTGATAGAACATGGGATTTCGCAAACATACAATTTTGATAAAATAGCCTTTTTTAATAAGAAATCATGTCTCTTTCAATTTTTTCAGTTGGATTAACGGGCGAGTGATCTTGGGGGCAAAGTAGGTGCCCAAATTAAGGGGGATGGACCGCTCAAGGACAAAACGAACACGCAAACAAGCAGAAATTTCCTAGATGAGGGTTCTCAAGGAAAAAAATAGGAAGAATGCGATGATAGCAGCAAAAAGGCGGGTAAATACTCCCGCCCCCCATTAAAATTAAAAAGTCCATGTTATATAATTGTTAATGAATTCATAATGCTTTCTTAAACATGATCCCGCCTTGATTAGCAATTACTCATAATAGATACTATAATAATTTAAAATAGTAAAGCAGTTAATCTGCAACATAAATCTAGTGAAACGTAATTATATATATGTTGCCTCACCATTCTTACCATAAAAAAGGGTATCGAGAAGTTATGTCGACAACTTTCCGATACCCTATGCTTCACCCGATTATTAGATTAGAATCATATTACTCTGCTTCAATTACATGAATTTCGCCGTTTACCAATCTTGCTTGTAGTTTTTCTACATCTGGATGGTCTAATACATAGTCGGCGATTTTATCTTCTAACTGTTCTTGAATTGTTCGACGTAAAGGTCTGGCACCGAACGCTGGATTATAGCCTAAGTCAACTAGTTTTTCCTTAACAGCAGAGTCTACATGAATTGTTTTATTTTCGTCACGTAATTGATCATTTACTTCTTTCAGCATTAGATCAACAATATGCATTAAATGTTCTTTTTCTAGTGATTTAAATTGAACGATGCTGTCAAAACGATTAAGAAACTCTGGTTTAAAGTAATTTCGTAATTGGTCGAGTACTGATGATTCATCAGCTTCATCTGATGCACCGAAACCGACACGAATATCTTTTATATGTTGTCCTGCATTACTTGTCATGATAATAACGGTGTCTTTAAAGCTGACGGTTCTTCCTTGACTGTCAGTTAAACGGCCATCATCTAAAATTTGTAAGAACATGTGTAAAACATCAGGGTGAGCTTTTTCGACTTCATCCAATAAAATTAAGCTATACGGATTTCTACGTACTTTTTCTGTTAATTGCCCAGCTTCTTCATGACCTACATATCCTGGGGGTGAACCAATTAATTTTGAAACACTATGTTTTTCCATGTACTCACTCATGTCGAGTCGAATCATTGCATCTCGTGTACCAAATAACTCTTCAGCAAGTGTTTTTGCAAGCTCTGTTTTTCCGACACCAGTTGGACCTACGAATAAGAAGGAGCCAATTGGACGGTTTTTTGCTTTTAAACCGGCACGACTTCGACGAATTGCTTTTGCAACTTGTTGTACAGCTTCGTTTTGCCCGATAACTTTCGAATTTAAGGTGTCCGCGATGTTTTTTAACCTTAGTTGTTCATCTGCTTGGATTTTGCCAACGGGAATGCCAGTCTTCTCTTCTACAATTTGTTGAATTAAATCAACATTTACGATTGGTGTCGTTGCTTCTTTTACTACTCCGCGTTCTTTTTCCAATGTTTGTTCTTCATCGCGAAGTTTTGCAGCGAGTTCATAGTTTTCAGCTTGTAGAGCTTTTCTTTTTTCTTCAGCAATTTGACTTAATCGTTTTTCAATATATGCTGGAGTTAGTGTTTTTGATGCTAGATTCATTTTAGAACCAGCTTCATCTAACAAATCAATTGCTTTATCAGGTAAGTAACGGTCTTGAATGTATCGGTGTGAAAGTGTTACACAAGCGCGAACTGCTTCATCTGTAAATTTTACTTGATGATACTCTTCATATTTCGCTCTTAGACCCATCAAAATTGTTGTAGCTTCGTCGACTGTTGGTTCATGAACTTGAACAGGTTGGAATCTTCGTTCAAGGGCAGCGTCTTTTTCTATTTGGCGATATTCTTTCAATGTTGTCGCGCCAATTAATTGAAATTCACCACGAGCAAGTGCTGGTTTTAAAATGTTCCCGGCGTCCATTGAACCTTCCGCAGAACCAGCCCCAACAATTAAATGAATCTCATCAATGAAGAGGATAACATCTGTCCGTTGTTGCAATTCAGCGATTAATTGTTTCATTCTTTCTTCAAATTGACCGCGAATACCCGTGTTTGCCACAAGTGAAGCTACATCTAACAAATAAACTTGTTTTCCTTTTAATTTCATTGGAACATCACCTGTCGAGATTTTAAGAGCTAATCCTTCGACAACAGCAGTCTTACCAACCCCAGGCTCACCAATCAACACAGGATTATTTTTATTCCGACGGTTCAATATTTCAATGACTTTCTTTATTTCATCATCTCGACCAATTACTGGATCAATTTTTCCATTTTGTGCTTCTATTGTTAAGTTTTTACCATATTGATCTAGAAAGCCTCCACGACCTCCAGAACTTTGGACTGTTTGTGTTTTTACTCCGTTTTGATTATTGAAGATATTATCGAATGGAGAGGCACCACCAAACATTTCATAAAGTGGGTTTGTATTCCCCATAAAGTTCTTCAATGAGTTTCCAAATTTTTCTTGTTCTTCTTTATAACAGGTTTGACATAATGCATATTCGGTTTGTTGTCCATTAATGTACATTTGTAAATGAATGTTGGCTTCGTTTTTATGACATTTTTGACATAACATATATAAAACCTCCTTCAAGTGATAAGGTTTGAACAATTGTCTTTTTATTTGACCTTGACTATCTTTGACCTTCTGACTTTATTATAGTTTGACCTTCTTTGACTTTCAAGTATTTTGATCAAAAAATCTTTAACAAATTTTGAAAAAGGTTCCACCGTTCTTTCCTTGTCCACCCTTGCATAAGATGAAGGGAGGAGGGAGTATATTGGATTGGAAAAAGTCATTTCAATTAGCCTCTGTCTATGTTGGAACAATTGTTGGGGCTGGTTTTGCAACGGGAAAAGAAATTGTTGAATTTTTTTCCCAATACGGATTTATGGGGCTAATGGGAATTATCATTTCAGGTCTCTGTTTTATCGGCTTTGGTGTAAAAATTATGATACTATCAATCCGCTTACATGCAAAAAGTTTTCATCAATTAAATGTACATATTTTTGGTTCTTACGCCACCCCTATTATTAATGTCATTATGTGTGTCATGTTAATTGGCGTGACCTCGGTCATGCTAAGTGGAGCTGGAAGTGTATTTCAAGAACATTTACAGTTACCTAAAGTGACTGGTATTCTCATTACTATTTTTTTGGCGTTAATTGTACTTATTGTTGGGACAAGGGGGCTCGTTTTCGTAAATACGCTTGTCGTTCCCATATTAATTTGCTTTAGTTTACTGCTAGCCTATCTTTCTTTTCAATTACCTGATTTTGGGAAAAATGTACTTGAGGGAACCGAATTTCAATGGAGAGCTGTAATTAATAGCTTTGCTTATGCAGCCTTTAATATTTCACTAACAACAGCTGTGATTGTTCCTGCTGCTGTAGAGATTGGAGATGAACGGACGGTAAAGATGGGGGGAGTATTAGGTGGACTTGCTTTAACAATTGTATTAATCGCAAGTCATTTAACCCTTGTTCAATTACCTTTACTTACTAGTTATCAAATTCCAATGGCAGTTATGATGAATGAATTAGCTCATTATTTACACTTCCTATTTATTATTGTTATTTATGGTGAAATATTTACATCAGTGATTGGAAATATATATGGATTAGAACGATTTGTGAAAAAGAAACTTTCAATTCATTCATTGTTTATTGGAATCGGTATTCTTTCAATTGCATTTTTTATTAGTCAAATTGATTATGGAACATTATTATCGGTTTTATATCCTTTATTTGGTTATATTAGTCTTATTTTTCTACTGTTATTATTTGTCCGGTAGAAAAAAGGTGCCCTTCTAACCAATATTATTTTGGATGAAGGACACCTTTTTCATTTTTTTAGCTAATAGGTAAGTATAAATCTTCAATTTCTTCTTTTCTATACGCATTAGCGCACAAGAAAGGCTTCGAGCGTTGCATCAAAACCGAAAAACTCTCTTTCTTATCAAGCGAACTCTAGACTCTTTGGTTGCCTAAAGGCTTGAGACCCTGAGTTTTCTTTATCTAAGTGGAAGGAATACGAATAATAATAAATCAAAGGTTAAATGAGAAATAACGACAAGCGGTAAACTTCTTTTCCATGCATAAAGATATCCCCAGATGATTCCTCCAATGAAAGCTGCAAAAAATAAGACGACAAAACCGGAGTATAACTGAACGATTGCATATAATAATGCAGAAACGATAATACTTGGCCAAATTGCATTATTAGCTAATAATCGCTTTAAAATAAAACCTCTCCAGAAGAACTCTTCTCCGGGTACTAAAATGAGAACTAACACAATAAAATGCCAAATTGCTGATGGTGAATAAAGCTTATATAAGGAAGTTACTTGTCTTTCAAAATAAGATAGATGTATCCATCTTATGAACGTATCGCCTAACCAAAATAATCCATAAACTATTGCACCTGAGAGGATACCGTATAGTAAATATCGTCCAACTGACAATCGATCTTCCATATCTTCATTTAGAATAGAGTAAGCGATTAAAAACAACATCGATCCTGTTAAAATATACCAAAAAACTTTCGTCTGATTGAAGGCGAAGAAAATTAATATATGGGCTATGACAAGTCCCAATAAAAATTTCCATTCAATGAACGTTTTTTTCATCTATTACTGTACTCCTTTCAAACATATGTATATTTTAACATAAATTCTGAAAGAGGCAAAAATGAATATACGAATATAGTAGTTGAAAAATATGTAGATGAGTACAGAGGGAGGGAGATAAAACGGAAAGTAACCGTTTACATCTCCGTGAACAAAAATAGCTTACATATTACTACAGGAGTTCATGTGGGGGGATGGGTACTAATAGTAAGAATTAGAGAGATTTTAATATGACAATTAATCTTCAATTATTGTATAATTTTTATGATTAACAACGGTTCTTTCATCTAAATCCATATCTCGAAAATTCTTCATATATGTTAGATTCACAATGACGGAGTTTTCATTCACTTTTTCAACAATTCCTTTCATTCCGTCTTTGAATTCGATTACATTTCCAATTGAAGCTTTACGCATTGTACATCTCTCCTTTTGTATATATAATTAATACTTAGTTTGCACTNGCCTATCTTTCTTTTCAATTACCTGATTTTGGGAAAAATGTACTTGAGGGAACCGAATTTCAATGGAGAGCTGTAATTAATAGCTTTGCTTATGCAGCCTTTAATATTTCACTAACAACAGCTGTGATTGTTCCTGCTGCTGTAGAGATTGGAGATGAACGGACGGTAAAGATGGGGGGAGTATTAGGTGGACTTGCTTTAACAATTGTATTAATCGCAAGTCATTTAACCCTTGTTCAATTACCTTTACTTACTAGTTATCAAATTCCAATGGCAGTTATGATGAATGAATTAGCTCATTATTTACACTTCCTATTTATTATTGTTATTTATGGTGAAATATTTACATCAGTGATTGGAAATATATATGGATTAGAACGATTTGTGAAAAAGAAACTTTCAATTCATTCATTGTTTATTGGAATCGGTATTCTTTCAATTGCATTTTTTATTAGTCAAATTGATTATGGAACATTATTATCGGTTTTATATCCTTTATTTGGTTATATTAGTCTTATTTTTCTACTGTTATTATTTGTCCGGTAGAAAAAAGGTGCCCTTCTAACCAATATTATTTTGGATGAAGGACACCTTTTTCATTTTTTTAGCTAATAGGTAAGTATAAATCTTCAATTTCTTCTTTTCTATACGCATTAGCGCACAAGAAAGGCTTCGAGCGTTGCATCAAAACCGAAAAACTCTCTTTCTTATCAAGCGAACTCTAGACTCTTTGGTTGCCTAAAGGCTTGAGACCCTGAGTTTTCTTTATCTAAGTGGAAGGAATACGAATAATAATAAATCAAAGGTTAAATGAGAAATAACGACAAGCGGTAAACTTCTTTTCCATGCATAAAGATATCCCCAGATGATTCCTCCAATGAAAGCTGCAAAAAATAAGACGACAAAACCGGAGTATAACTGAACGATTGCATATAATAATGCAGAAACGATAATACTTGGCCAAATTGCATTATTAGCTAATAATCGCTTTAAAATAAAACCTCTCCAGAAGAACTCTTCTCCGGGTACTAAAATGAGAACTAACACAATAAAATGCCAAATTGCTGATGGTGAATAAAGCTTATATAAGGAAGTTACTTGTCTTTCAAAATAAGATAGATGTATCCATCTTATGAACGTATCGCCTAACCAAAATAATCCATAAACTATTGCACCTGAGAGGATACCGTATAGTAAATATCGTCCAACTGACAATCGATCTTCCATATCTTCATTTAGAATAGAGTAAGCGATTAAAAACAACATCGATCCTGTTAAAATATACCAAAAAACTTTCGTCTGATTGAAGGCGAAGAAAATTAATATATGGGCTATGACAAGTCCCAATAAAAATTTCCATTCAATGAACGTTTTTTTCATCTATTACTGTACTCCTTTCAAACATATGTATATTTTAACATAAATTCTGAAAGAGGCAAAAATGAATATACGAATATAGTAGTTGAAAAATATGTAGATGAGTACAGAGGGAGGGAGATAAAACGGAAAGTAACCGTTTACATCTCCGTGAACAAAAATAGCTTACATATTACTACAGGAGTTCATGTGGGGGGATGGGTACTAATAGTAAGAATTAGAGAGATTTTAATATGACAATTAATCTTCAATTATTGTATAATTTTTATGATTAACAACGGTTCTTTCATCTAAATCCATATCTCGAAAATTCTTCATATATGTTAGATTCACAATGACGGAGTTTTCATTCACTTTTTCAACAATTCCTTTCATTCCGTCTTTGAATTCGATTACATTTCCAATTGAAGCTTTACGCATTGTACATCTCTCCTTTTGTATATATAATTAATACTTAGTTTGCACTAGAGAAGAAGAAATGTAAAGAGGAAAATTTCACTAGAAGGAAAAAATATTGATATTACGGTATAAAGGGTATTTAATTTATATAGTAGACTAAAGATCTTCAATATTTATAGAATAAAAGGGGCGTTAACGATGGATGAAAAAACTGCAAATTCACTACTTGATCAATTAGCATCTGGAGAAATTCAAGAGTTATATATTAAAAGAGAGGACTTTATATCCTTTCAACCAACATTAGTAAAAAGAACAGATTTTAAACATTTTCGCGGTATAGCCAAACACGGGGGTGACATTATTTATACTTATATGGATGAACCTAGAAGTTAAAATAACTTAAAACAGTTACGGTAAAGCTTCACACTCATGATTCCTATGACATAATTTGGGATTTTTTCCAGCCCTCTACTAATGATTTAGCTTAATATCCTTGTTAGGCTAAATAGGAGCAAAAAAACTGGAGGTGCTGAAAGTTTTGAAGAATAAAATAATAAAAGGTTTTGTTACAATATTATCATTGTCTATGATGATTTGTTTTGGTTCACTAAAAACAGAGGCTGCATCAGTTTATACAGTGAAAAGTGGCGATTCACTATACAAAATTGGACAAACTAATGGAGTTCCTGTTCACAGCATCCAATCTATAAATCAATTAAAATCAGACATCATTTATCCTGGGCAAAGGTTGAAAATGCCTTCTACGATATCCAATAGTGATAAAGAATTACTTGCTCGCCTCGTTTCCGCTGAGGCTAAAGGCGAGCCGTATGCAGGGAAAGTGGCAGTCGCAACAGTTGTGTTGAACCGTGTTGATAGTTCTAGCTTTCCAAACAGTGTACGAGAGGTAATTTACCAAGTAGATCAAGGTCATTATGCTTTTACACCTGTTCAAAATGGAGCGATAAATAAACCGGCAGATGCTGCATCAAAAAAAGCCGTTCAAGAAGCATTAGCTTTCCGTGGACAAGGTCCAGGTTCATTATATTTTTATAATCCAAAAACAAGCACGAGCAAATGGATTTTATCAAAACAAGTAACTGTGAAAATTGGAAACCATGTTTTTGCAAAATAATCTTAGTAAAAAAGGGCTTGTGGAATCACAGGCCCTTTGAACTATATTATTTTCAATTTTTTATTTATAATAAGAATAACCAATGATTTATACATATAATGATATTGGTAAAAAGTAATTATTTCATCTAATATCGGAAAAGATACACCCACTTCAAACAAAGGTAAAGGTGGTAAGTGTGGGAATCTGAGCTGATAGGTAAGATGAAAAATGCGGTGGAAAGGAATTTAGTCATGTTTGAAAATAAAACGATTATTGTAACTGGTGGCGCAAATGGGATTGGAAAAAGTATTGTACATGCTTTTGCTAAAGCATCTGCAAATGTAATTATAGCAGATAGCGATGTAAATAATGGAAAAGCGATGGAAGAAGAACTATTGGCTTCAGGGAAAAATATTTGTTTTGTTGAAACTGACGTAAAAAAAGAAGAAGATATTAGGAGACTTGTTGAATTTTCAATACAAAAATATGGTCGTGTCGATATATTAATTAACAATGCAGGGATATCTAAGTTTATTCCATTTTTCGATATGTCCGTTGCTGACTGGGATTATATTATAAATACGAATTTGAGAAGTGTTTTTCTTTGTGCGAAAGAGGCTGCTCGTTACATGAAAACTGAAGGTGGAGCAATCATCAATATTGCTTCGACAAGAGCTTTTATGTCTGAACCGAATACAGAAGGATATGCAGCATCCAAAGGCGGGATGATTGCATTAACTCATTCGCTTGCGGCAACACTTAGCCCTTATCATATTCGTGTCAATTCTATTAGCCCTGGTTGGATTCATACTAGTAATGTTAATGAACTAACAGAGGAAGATAAAAAACAGCATTGGTCTAATCGGGTAGGTGTACCGGAAGACATTGCCCGTGTCTGTCTTTTTTTAGCTAATCCAAATAATGATTTTATTAATGGTGAGAATATTACCGTTGATGGTGGTATGACTAAGAAAATGATATATGTCGAATAAATAACTTTTTCCCTTGGGCATACTAGCTTAAAATAACTTAGAAATTTATAAATTCGTTAGAAAAAGTGAAGAATATCTCAAAAGTTTGTGCTATAATAAACTAGAATATTCTTCTTCATTTCCTCTACATACTTAGAAAATTGCAACATGCACATACTTTGTAAAATGATATTACACGTCTTTTTTGTGTAACATCTATGAATACAAAGAAGAAAAAGTGACATAAATAATTAAAATTAAATATAAAGGAGTGGCTTATATGCTTGAGAAAAACTTTACAGTTATTGCTGAAACAGGAATTCACGCACGCCCTGCTACATTATTAGTTCAAACAGCAGGTAAATTTGAATCAGAAATTTCCCTACGATACAATGATCGTACTGTTAATCTAAAATCAATTATGGGTGTTATGTCTTTAGGAATTGGTAAGGATTCTGAAATTACGATTATTGTTGACGGTAATGATGAGGAAATGGCAATGAAAGAATTAACAGAAGTATTTTCAAAAGAAGGACTTGCTAAATAAAGCCTATTTATAAAAAAACGGACTGCAAATGAGCAGTCCATTTTTTTATGGCAACTAAGAATTAGACCACTAAGTGAAACTCTAGGCTTTCGTTCCATCTAAAGGATTGATCTCTTAAGTTTTCTTTCTCGAATCTACTATATTCTATGGTAAAATAAATACAAGTTTTATTTCTAAATGATTAAAGGGAGTGGAGTCAGTTGGTAAATGAAAGTCAGCCAAGTGTTGGATTTATTGGATTGGGTGTAATGGGGGAAAGTATGGCAAGTCATTTACTTCAAAAAGGATACCCAATGTACGTTTATACGAGAACGAAAGAAAAAGCAGCAAATTTAATGAATAATGGAGCGATTTGGTGCGGTAGTCCTAAGGAGATTGCTGAACATGCGAATTTTGTATTTACAATAATTGGCACACCAAAAGATGTTGAAGAAGTATATTTAGATGAAAATGGATTGATTACAAATGGAAGAGAAGGATCATATTTCATTGATATGACAACATCTTCTCCTTCTTTAGCACGAAAGTTATTTGAAGAAGGTAAGAAGAAAGGGATTCATATTCTTGATGCTCCTGTTTCCGGTGGAGATATTGGTGCGAAAGAGGCTCGTCTTGCAATCATGGTGGGTGGGGAGAAAGAAGATTATAACTCGGTCTTACCACTACTTGAGCATATGGGAAAAAATATTGCATATTTTGGTAAAGCTGGCTCAGGACAACATACTAAAATGGCAAACCAAATTGCAATTGCTCCTACAATGATAGGTGTGTGTGAGTCATTAGTCTATGCTAAAAAAGCAGGGTTAGATGTTCAAAATGTTGTCGACTTAATATCAACTGGTGCAGCCGCAAGTTTCTCTCTATCAGCCTATGCTCCACGAATTTTAAAGGAAGATTATACTCCGGGATTCTTTATTAAACATTTTATTAAAGATATGACGATTGCCCTCAATGAAGCTGAGAAAATGGGAATTCACTTACCAGGACTTTCTCTTGCTAAAGATATGTATGAAAAACTAGCTCGGTTGGGGGAAGAAAATAGTGGTACACAAGCTCTATATAAATATTATCAATAACATCTTTTAATTCATCACTCTTGACATAAGCTTAGCTAAGAGAAAAGATCGACGTTGGAGAAAGGAACATTATAATGGATAGCAATCAAAAACTAGTCCACTCAGAAGAAGTGAAAGATGAAATCATGCTTGTTGAATTTAAATTAGGGAAGGAGTTCTTCGGTATACCAGTAACAAATGTAAATGAGATTCTTATGCCGAGTCCAGTAATATCAATACCACGGTCTCATGCTTATATGGAAGGCATTACCGATATTAGAGGAGAAGTTTTACCGGTTATTCATTTAGCCACATTTTTATCTATTACTGAAGAAATACAACAAGAACAAGATCGATTTATCGTTACAGAGTTTAATGACAAGCGAGTTATTTTTCATGTTTCAGGAGTTGAGCAAATTATTTCAGTTAAACAAATTGAGCAGCCAACTGAATTAAACAACCGCATTCAATATGTAACAGGAATTGTTAGAAATAAAGATCGAATGATTTTGATGTTAGATTTTGAGGGGATTTTAAATGAAATGAATAGATAATTATTTAGAATAAGGTAATGGATAGGAGCTGTACTACAAGGGACAGCTCCTTTGCCATTCATTAAAACCATTTTATTCTCCTAGTCTTTTAAAGACAGGTCGTTGATAAATTGGACGTTTTCTTTTTTGAGTAACTTCATTTTTTTTCCTTTCGATACCAGTATAAAGTTGCAAAATTCTTTTTGCCTCTTTTAGCGGTAAAATTGTTTTAGGGTTTCGGAAATGATTATCTAATTTTCCTAAGTTCGTTAATGTATGGATATCTTCTTTTGTTGGGGGAATATGGAAATAATAATTTCCACATGAAATGAGAACATCTAGTTGCTGTTGACTAAATTTTGGATTTCTAGAAAAATGGAGACCGATTTTTTTTGCCTTCCCTTCAGCTAACATTTTTTTTATTGTCGCATGTTTTAATTGATATAGAAATCTAGAATCAGTTGCTGTTTTTGCATGGCGATTTACAATAAAAAGTGCTTTGGCTAATAATTCAATTGAATATTTCGTGGTCTGCTCACTAGAAGGCTGCATCATTTACACTCCTTTAATTTCATGTTTTCAATGTAAAGATTGTAATTTCTGGACGAGATAATAATCTGAAAGGAAGTCTTGTCGTACCAATACCTCGATTAACATACAAAGTAAAATCATTTGTAATTCTGTATAATCCCTCAACATATTTTTGACCATAAGGTGGTGTAATGAGAGGACCGATAAAAGGTAATTGAACTTGTCCACCGTGAGTATGTCCACTCAGTTGATAGTCAACTGGAAAATTTCTCGCCTCATCAGCCATGTCAGGTGCATGTGAAATGAATAATGTAAAAGTCCGGTGCTGTATTTTTTTAAATGTTTCTTCAAAATTGGGTTTACCTAACATTGCATCATCAAGTCCAGCAAGGTATATCTCACCATCTTGCCCAATACTTATCTTCTCTGCATCATTTTTTAAAAGTATGAACTCCGCTGAGTCCATTATATGTTTGTACTTATCTGTTCCCCAACCACCGTGGTCATGATTACCATAAACAGCAAATTTACCATAAGGGGCTTTTAGATAACTTAACAAAAGGATTATTTCCTCATATTCATAAAATGTGAGAAGATTATCAATTAAATCTCCTGTAAAGATAATTAAATCTGGTTGTTCTTTTGAAATAGTTTGTATAACCTTTTCAAAATGGGTTATATCTAGATGAAAACCAATATGTGTATCGCTAAATTGGACAATCTTGAAATCATTGAAAATGGGAGGTATAAGTGGATGATTAATATCATGACGAGTAATTTCGATCCAATTTGGTTCAATATATTTCATATAACTATAACCAGTAGTACTTACGAGAGCTGTACCTGAAGTTATTCGACTTAACCTCTTTAAGAAAGTTCTTCGGTTCATCTTTTCATTGTCTTTCATAATCATAATCCTATCTGAAATATTCATCCTAGCTTTATATTATCAAAACAAGGAAAAGTTTGCATTAAAAATATACATCTATTTGTATTCATTTTAAAATATTAGTCCGTATAAATAGTAACATTTATTGATCTTAATCGGGACGGTGGAGCTTTAAATTAAGAAAAATTTGGTATTACTAAATATTTTTTTACTTTACGATTGCTTTTGACAGAATTTATAATGGTTAAGGATGAATTGTAAATAATACGTTATCACCTTTAAACAAAACTATTTTTACTATTCATTTAAACCGTTGAATAGATTTACGTAAAAGGTGGTAACGTATGAATATAACAATATTTATTCATTGCATTGAGCTCTTTTTTAATTCATAATATATCTATTCTTCATTGTGAATATTTGACAATTCGTTTTCAATCGCAGTAATGTTAAATCCAGTTATAACTTTTTCTCCAATAATTACAGTTGGAGTTGAGTAGGATTTATATTTTTTGATTAATTCATTCTTTGCGATTTGACTTTGTTTCACATCTTTTTCAGTATAAGCAATTCCCTTTTCTTGAAAATATTTTTTTGTAATTTCACAAGGTGGACAGTCCGGTTGGGTATAGATAACAATTGGTTCCATGATAATTCTCCTTTCGTTTTAAGCTGGATTGGCAATGTGTCAACAAAGGTACAATTTATTATACTTTAGATAAGGTTCAGGAGGAAATAATATGTCTTTATTAGAAGGAATTTTATCCCGTTTAAAAACGATGCAAGATGCAGCAGAAGATTCAGAACGATATTTCGAACAAAATGGTGTTCGTAAATGTAAAGTGAATTTTTATACGAAAACAAATTCTTTTGAGTTAAAAATATATAACGAAGATGGGAAAGCAGACGCATTCCAATTCGATAATATTGATATGGCCGCTATTGAAATTTTTGATTTGTTACAAAGTGAGGATTCGTGAAGTTTTAAGTAATAATTACTGTTTAACTGTTACATATTGTCGAAAATGATTCTAGAAAGTCTCCTTATCGTAACAGCAATAATTATAAATGTATGCTAAAATAAACATGTTAGAAAATCATTTCAAGGAGTTTTTGCGCATGATTGATCTTCAAACTGGAGACTTTTTAGGTAAGGATATTGGAAGTTTTATCATACCGTCAGAACGAGTTGCCCATGTACAAATTGGTAATAATCTTGAGCACGCATTATTAGTACTAACTAGAACTGGTTATACAGCAATTCCAGTACTAGACCCAACTTATAAATTCCATGGACTTATTTCAAGTCCGTTAATTTTGGATGCGATTATGGGTTTAGAAAGAATTGAATTTGAAAAATTAGAGCATTTAGTAGTAGAAGATGTAATGAATAGTAATGCACCGACATTGACAATGGCTGATCCTTTGGAGAAAGGATTAAAGCTTTTAATTAATCACCCGTTTATTTGTACTGTAGATGAAGAAGGTTATTTTGAGGGAATTTTGACTAGGAGAGTTGTCTTAAAACAAATGAATGCCCTAGTTCATCAATTGAAATTGAAAGAAATGGACTAGCTCCCTAAATGGGGGCTTTTTTAGCTAATAGGAAAGTATAAATCGTCAATTTCTACTTTCCTATATGCATGTTTAATACTTGTTTAATTTTCATTTTCAATTTACCTCATTGATGATAGAATAAGGTATAAAAATAGTTAAAAAATATAATTGTATAGGTGCAAATAAATGAATTTGTCTGAATTAGAACTTTTATCTGTTTTGGCTAGTGAAATGAATATGCGAAAGGCAGCTGAACGCTTGTTTGTTACGCAACCAGCGCTATCACAACGTCTACAATCAATTGAAAAAGATTGGGGTACAGCATTATTTATTCGCTCTCATAAAGGGCTAACTTTAACACCTGCAGGGGAGAAGGTTATTGATTTTGCGAATGAAGTATTAGAAAAAGAGGAACTAGTACGGGAAGAAATACAAGCATTGCAGTCTGAAGTTCATGGAACATTAAAGATTGCTTGTGCTTCGATCGTAGGTCAACATTGGTTGCCACAAGTTTTAAAACGGTTTGTCCAGAAATATCCGCATGCAAAAATTTCATTAATTACTGGGTGGAGTAGTGAAATATTACGAGCTGTTTATGACGATCAAGTACATATCGGAATTATTCGTGGAGCTCCTGATTGGAAAGGTGTAAAGAAACATTTATTTAAAGATTACTTGTACTTAGTTGATAAGGAAATTGAAAAGATTGATGATGTCTTAAAAACGAACCGTCCATTCATTCAATTTAAGAGCGATTCTAATTATTTTCAGGAAATTCAAGACTGGTGGCATCGACGCTTCCAAACAAACGCAAAGCGAGTAATTATTGTCGATCAAATAGAAACTTGTAAGCAAATGGCGCTTAACGGAATTGGCTATGCAATTTTACCGGAAATTACTTTACATGGGATTAATGGAAAATTAAATAAAATCCCCCTCGTTAACGAACAAAATAAACCAATTGGTCGTGATACATGGCTTTTAGGTTATAGTACTGCATTTCAATTAAAACAAGTGAATGCTTTTGTAGATGTAATTAAAGAATTTCTGGATGCATAATGGGGCGGTTTTTTGGCTATAGGAAAGTATAAATTTTCCAGTTTCTACTTTCCTATACACATAAGCGCATAAGGAAGGTAAGTAGCATGCTATCAAAGCCGAAAAACTCTTTTTCTTATCAAGCGAACGCTAGGCTCTTGTTTCGCCTGGAGGCATTAGCTCCTTGAATTTTTTACAGGAACCTTGCTTTTAAGAGGATAAAATAGATAGGATATTGTTCATTTGTTAAATGGAGAAATTTTTAAACTGGTAAATGAGTTCAAATTCATGTACTGAAAAAGGTTGATTGCACAATAAAAAAATGGTAAACATTACGAAAGCGTTCTGGAGGAGTTATTGTGAAAAAGGATTTTGTCGTTATTGGCTTAGGCCGATTTGGTGGAAGTATTTGTCAGGAGTTGACAAAACTTGGTATGAATGTATTAGCAATGGATAAAAATGAAGATTTAGTTGACGACTTTTCCAATATTGTAACCCACGCAGTTGTAGGTGATTCAACGGATGAGACGGTTTTAAAGAGTTTAGGTATTCGGAACTTCGACCACGTTATTGTTGCGATTGGAAATGATATACAAGCAAGCATATTAACAACTCTTATGTTAAAAGAGCTTGGCGTAAAAAAGGTAACAACAAAAGCGTTAAATGATTACCATGAAAAAGTGTTACGAAAAATTGGGGCTGACCAAGTTGTTCATCCAGAGCGTGATATGGGGAAAAGATTAGCCCATAATCTTGTTTCTTCAAATGTACTAGATTATCTAGAACTTTCAGATGAGCATAGTATAGTTGAAATCTCAGCAAATGAAGTTATTTCTGGTCATGCCATTGGTCAATTAGATATTCGTGCGAGATATGGGATTAATATTGTTGCTATCAAACGACATAGTAATATTATTATTTCACCTCAGGCAGACGAAGTTATTCAAGAAGGTGATGTACTCATTGTTATTGGATCAGATACAGATATTAATCGATTTGAAGTTAAAATGTTACAAAGTTAATCTAACTTTAAGATAAATGAATATCATTTTTTTAAAGAAGATGGGGCTTTTGCTCCATTTTTTTAAGCTTTAGAATATAAATTTTCATTTTCTGCTTTCCTCTACACAAATGCGCCATGAAAGACTTCGGCAAGCAATACTTCGCAGCTGAAAAAAGTTTTCTCGATAAACTTTTGAGCTCTCATATGATGTCTTTATATCAAACGAAAAAGGGTCTGCCGCAAGTTTTGTTAACCTACATGACAGACCCTTTATAATCAAGACTTATCTTGAATAATATTATACTTCCATAATAATGGGTAAAATCATTGGCTTTCTCTTTGTTTTTTCATAAAGGAATGGCCCTAATATATCAGTGATTTCATTTTTAATTTCTGACCATTGACTTGTTTTTCTTTCCATTACACGTTCAAGATGTTTGGAAATCATATTTTGTGCTTCATTAATTAAATCACCAGATTCTCGCATATACACAAATCCACGAGAAATGATATCTGGACCAGCAGCAATTTTAAAGTTCTTCATGTCAATGCTCACGACAACAATAACAAGTCCTTCTTCTGATAAAATTCTTCTGTCTCTTAGAACGATATTACCGATATCGCCAATTCCACTACCATCGATATAAATAGATCCAGACGGAATTTTTCCAGTTACTTGAGCAGTATCATGTGTTAATGCTAAGACATCCCCATTATCCATGACAAAGCAATTTTCTTCTGGAATTCCACAATCCATTGCAGTTTTCGTATGTGTAATTTGCATACGATACTCACCGTGAATAGGAACGAAAAATTTAGGTCGAATTAATCTTAACATTAATTTTTGTTCTTCTTGACCACCATGCCCTGATGTGTGAATATCATTCAAAGAACCATGAATTACTTCTGCACCAGCGCGATAAAGTAAATTGATTGTACGATTGATGCTCGTTGTATTACCAGGAATTGGGGAGGAAGAAAATACGACCGTATCCCCGGGTATTATTTGAATTTGTCGATGCGAACCATTTGCAATTCGAGAAAGAGCAGCCATCGGTTCACCTTGTGTACCTGTACATAAAATAACGATTTGATTAGCAGGTAGACGATTTAATTGAGAATTGTCAATAATTGTATCCTTTGGGCAACGGATATAACCAAGCTCTTGGCCGATTTCCATTGCTGCTTCCATGCTTCGTCCAAAAACAGCGATTTTTCTACCGCTATTTACAGCTGCTTCAGTCACTTGCTGTAAACGGTGAATATTTGAAGCAAATGTTGCAAATATAATTCGACCGTCGACTTTTCGGAAAATATCATTTATATTTTCTCCGACTCTTCTTTCAGACATTGTAAATTCTGGGATTTCGCTATTCGTACTATCGGAAAGTAAGCAGAGAACACCTTCCTTACCAATTTCCGCCATTTTCGTTAAATTAGCAGGTTCTCCAACAGGAGTAAAGTCAAACTTAAAATCCCCAGTATGTACAATGTTACCTGGTGGTGTTTTAACAACAATTCCGAATGAATCTGGAATACTGTGTGTTGTCCGGAAGAATGAAACAGATGTTTTTCGAAATTTAATTACATCGTCCTCTTTTATTTCGATTAGTTTTGTCGTACGTAATAAACCATGTTCTTCTAATTTATTACGAATCAAAGCTATTGCTAACTTTCCACCGTAAATAGGAATATTCAGTTGCTTTAAAAGGTAGGGAACCCCACCGATATGGTCCTCATGTCCATGAGTAATGAAAAGACCTTTTACTTTTTCTTGATTTTTAATTAAATAAGAGTAGTCGGGAATAACATAATCAATTCCTAGTAACTCATCTTCAGGAAACTTAATACCAGCATCGATAATAATTATTTCATCTTGATATTGAACGGCATACGTATTTTTGCCGATTTCCCCTAAACCCCCAAGGGCAAATACAGCGGCTTGATCATTTTTTACAAATTTCATATTATATCTCCGTTAATTTAAAATTTTCACTTTGTTTTTCATATTCAAGATAGTTTCCAGCCAACTCTTGAA
This sequence comes from Bacillus andreraoultii, assembly GCF_001244735.1. Lineage (GTDB taxonomy): Bacteria > Bacillota > Bacilli > Bacillales > Caldibacillaceae > Caldifermentibacillus > Caldifermentibacillus andreraoultii. The sequence continues at coordinate 2,398,096 of NZ_LN868937.1, read as the reverse complement.
TATGTTCGATGCGATAGGGGGTTTTGTCAAACTTTCGAAACACCTCAATTTTGGATTCCGCCTCCACATAAAGTGCTTTCGTACGTTCCCTGACAGGTACTTCATTTTTATTTTCTTGTACGTAAACTTTAAAAATCATCTTCTTAAATCTCTCCTTAACGTAAAAATAACTTTACTTATTATATACAAAACACTATCTAATTGCACGAAATCATATAAAAATTTAATTTTATTTTTAATGAAGAAAAGAGTATGAACAATTAGAGTCATGTCTATACTAATCGTTTCCTACTATTTTAATGGTAAAAATAGAACATGTGTATAAAACTTGTCCAGTAGCTCGTTAAAATTCAGTTTTCAATTTAACTTATTCCGCACCGTTTTTTAATAACCTCATTTGTAATCCGTACATACCGACCTAAGTTTTAATTAAAGCTTACCATAAAATTACTAATTTGAAAAAACATTTTGATTGAAAAAAGGGGCAAGTCTATATTAAGACAAGCCCTAATTACGCAATCATTTTTTTTCGGAGTAATTCTTTCCAATGATTAGCAATTTTTTTCTTTAACCTTTTTAACATTGCTATACACCCCTTTGTAACTAATTAGTAAGGCATGTTTTGTAACAATATGACGAAATACGGCTCTTTTTATCTATTTATAGTATATGATTAAATTTGATTATATTTCATGGTGCAATATGGAATTATTATGACTCATTTAGCCGTAAACGTATTGCAAGGTGTTTAGTAGCAACTAAAAAGGGTAAACTATAAATTATTTTATAATGATAGTGAAATCAATCCACTTTTTTAAGTGATTTAGTCGTTACTTAGGAAGAATAGGATGCATTTAATTATTCAATGGCAATTGCATTTTCAATTGGCGCGAATGGATTTTCGTTGTTTATTTTGTCATAGAACATAATTCCATTTAAATGGTCAATTTCATGTTGGAATGCGATTGCTGGGAGTCCTTTAAGTCGAATCTTTACTTCTTTACCATTAATATCATATCCTTTAACAGTCACTCTTGCATACCGAGGAACAAACCCGGGATGCGGCTCGTCAACAGATAAGCATCCTTCACCGCTTTGTAAGTATGATAATTCAACGGAATGACTGACAATCTTAGGATTAAAGAGAGCATAGCTATATAATTTTCCTTTATCATCTTCAACATGTACAGCAATCATTCTTTTTGAAACATTTATTTGTGGTGCAGCAAGGCCGATTCCGGGTCTTAGACCGTATTTTTTAACCATTTCGTCATCTTGACTGTTTATCACATATTCCAATAAGGAAGTTAATATTTTTTTATCTTCTTCGGATGGTGGCATTGTAACTTCTTCTGCTACTTTGCGTAATGTCGGGTGACCATCACGAATAATATCTTTCATTGTTATCATAAACTCACTCCTAACATGATGGTTGTTTTGTTAGACTATTTTCTATCAAATAGTCTAACAAAGTTTCACTAAAAAGTTAACTTTATTAAGTAGAGCTATTCTCTTTTTTTATTCCTATACGTGTGTCATATGATTTTTCTGCTTTGAATATAGTATAGAAAATCGGTCTATTTGATAGGTACAATTGATGAGCGGAAAATCATTATAAGTTGATATATAATATGTATACAGATTGGAGGTTTCATCGTGTTAAATAGAAAAAGTATCATTATTGTTTATTTATTTCTAGTTTTGTTGCTCTTATCTAGTTGTTTTGAACGAACAGAAAAAAAAATCTATCAAACTTTAGAAGACGTTGTTAAGTTAGAAGAAGGTTTTAAAAAAGAGCAAGAACCATTAATTAAATTGGAGGAAGAAGAAAAAGCAATCTACGATAAAATAATTGATACCGGATTTAAAGAAAGAGAAAAAATAAATAAGCTGGCTGATAAAGCAATTGATCTCTCTAATCAAAGGTTAGAACATCTTGATTTAGAACGGGAAAGTATTATTAAAGCAGAGAAAAAGTTTATAACGATTAAAAAATTGATTAACCGAATTGATGATAAAGATATGAAAGTTGAGGCTGAAAATCTATATGATCTAATGGCTAATCGCTATAAAGTACATGAACAATTATACAAGAAATATAGTGATGGAATCAAGAGTGACCAAAAGTTGTACCATGCCTTTAAAGATGATGAAACGACATTAAGTGAATTGGAAAAAAGTATAAGTGAGATTAACAATAACTATGAACAAGTTTATCAATTGAATGAAGAATTCAATAAATTAACAAATAATTATAATGAAGCGAAATTAAAGTTTTATAAAAATGTAGGAATAAGTTAAATACAATAAAAAAGGCAACTCAGGAGTAAAATCAGAGTTGTCTTTTCTATGTACATATACTAGGTGAAAGATGAAAACACTATAAGTAAGTTGTTTATCTAAAATTGTATTAATACAGACCGATAATGTTAACTGATACAGATTAATACAGAATGTTCAAAAGAGTTTATTACTTCAATAAAATAGTTATAGTATAAAGTGATTGACGAACTGGTTTTAATTGGTGTACACTAAATGCAGTTGGCTAATTGTATTAGTCTAAAAACAACAAATCATTGATACAGATTATCTGTCTAACAGTTAAAAGTAATCCTCACATGATTGGTGTAAAGTTTGTTTCATAATTTTTTATTTGGGCAAACATAAGGATAAACTTTCTAAAAATGAATAAGAAAGGAAGGAAGAAAATAATGGCATCAAAAACGAAAAATGCAAATTCGGTTTTTGCGACACAAATGGATGTGGTGGATAAAGAATTTCAAACGCTCCAAATATTAAATGAAGAGGGAGAGGTTGTAAACGAAAGTGCAGTTCCTAATTTAACTGATGAACAATTACAGGAACTAATGCGCCGAATGGTTTACACTCGGATTCTTGATCAACGAAGTATTTCATTAAACCGTCAAGGACGTTTAGGCTTCTATGCTCCGACAGCAGGACAAGAAGCTTCACAAATTGCCTCACATTTTGCTTTAGAAAAAGAAGATTTTATTTTGCCAGGGTACCGTGATGTGCCACAAATTATATGGCATGGACTACCTTTGCACCAAGCATTCCTCTGGTCACGAGGGCATTTCCAAGGAATACAAATTCCAGAAGACTTGCATATTCTTCCGCCACAAATTATTATCGGTGCACAATATGTACAAACTGCTGGGGTAGCACTCGGTATGAAGAAAAATGGCAAAAAATCTGTAGCAATTACATATACCGGTGATGGTGGTACTTCACAAGGTGATTTCTATGAAGGAATTAACTTTGCAGGAGCATATCAAGTACCAGCAATCTTCATCGTTCAGAACAACCAATTTGCAATTTCTACACCAGTAGCAAAACAAACAGCTGCACGTACCCTTGCACAAAAAGCAGTTGCCGCTGGTATTCCTGGTATTCAAGTTGACGGTATGGATCCGTTAGCTGTTTATGCTGCGGTTAAAGAAGCGAGAGACCGTGCAATTAATGGTGAAGGACCTACATTAATTGAAACCTTAACATTCCGTTACGGTCCACACACAATGAGTGGTGACGATCCAACTCGCTATCGTACAAAAGAACTTGAAAGTGAATGGGAGAAAAAAGATCCGTTAGTTCGTTTCCGTAAATATCTAGAAAATAAAGGTATTTGGAATGAAGAAATGGAAGAAAAAGTAATAGAACAAGCAAAAGAAGATATTAAAGAAGCAATTAAAAAGGCTGATACAGCTCCAAAACAAAAAGTAACGGACCTTATTTCTATTATGAATGAAGAATTGCCTGCTAACTTAAAAGAACAGTACGAAATCTACAAAGAAAAGGAGTCGAAGTAGAAAATGGCTCAAATGACAATGATTCAAGCGATTAATGATGCAATGCGTCAAGAATTAAAAAGCAATGAAAAAGTATTAATTTTTGGGGAAGACGTAGGGAAAAACGGTGGTGTATTCCGTGCAACTGAAAACCTACAAGCTGAATTTGGTGAAGATCGTGTATTTGATACTCCTCTTGCAGAATCAGGTATCGGTGGACTTGCAATTGGATTAGCATTAGAAGGCTATCGTCCTGTGCCAGAAATCCAATTTTTTGGATTCGTTTATGAAGTGATGGATTCAATTGCAGGACAAATGGCTCGCTATCGTTTCCGTACTGGTGGCTCATATAAAATGCCGATTACGTTCCGTTCTCCATTCGGTGGTGGAGTACATACACCAGAAATGCATGCGGACAGTTTAGAAGGATTAATGGCTCAAACACCTGGACTTCGTGTTGTAATACCTTCTACACCATATGATGCAAAAGGTTTATTAATTTCTGCAATTCGCTCGGATGATCCAGTGATTTTTTTAGAACATATGAAACTTTATCGTTCATTCCGTCAAGAAGTACCTGAAGGTGATTACACAGTTGAAATTGGTAAAGCAGATGTAAAACGTGAAGGAAAAGATCTTTCAATTATCACTTACGGTGCAATGGTTCATGAATCTTTAAAAGCTGCAGAAGAATTGGAAAAAGAAGGCTACTCTGTTGAGGTAATTGACCTGCGTACAGTTAGTCCACTTGATGTCGATACAATAATTGCATCAGTAGAGAAAACAAACCGCGCAATCGTCGTTCAAGAGGCTCAAAGAGTAGCGGGTGTTGCGGCAAATGTTGTGGCAGAAATTAACGAACGGGCAATCTTAAGTTTGGAAGCGCCAGTGCTTCGTGTGACAGCTCCAGATACAGTATATCCATTCGCACAAGCTGAATCTGTATGGATTCCAAATTATAAAGATATTATTGAAACGGCTAAAAAAGTATTGACATTCTAATTTGAGGTGTAGTGAGGACGAAAAGAAATGTTGTTTTTTTCGTCCCACTCTTCTTTATTAACATAGCAAGATACGACAACGAGTTAAAAACCACTAGGAGGGATTATTGTGGCGTTCGAATTTAAATTACATGATATCGGTGAAGGAATAAATGAAGGTGAAATCGTTAAATGGTTCGTAAAACCAGGCGACACCGTAAAAGAAGATGATGTTCTAGTTGAAATCCAAAACGATAAATCGGTAGTGGAAATTCCTTCTCCAGTAGAAGGTAAAGTACTAGAAATTAAAGTACAAGAAGGAGAAACTGCAGTAGTAGGAGATGTTTTAGTAACATTTGATTCACCAGGAGCTGAGACTGGTGAAACTGCGTCATCTCAAGTCGATGCTACACCGGCTGCACAACAAGAAGCATCTACAACAGGTGGAGCTTCACACTATGAATTTAAGTTACACGATATCGGTGAAGGAATAAATGAAGGTGAAATCGTTAAATGGTTCGTAAAACCAGGTGACACTGTAAAAGAAGATGATGTACTAGTTGAAATTCAAAATGATAAATCGGTAGTAGAAATTCCTTCTCCAGTAGAAGGTAAAGTATTAGAAATTAAAGTACAAGAAGGAGAAACTGCAGTAGTTGGGGATGTATTAGTGATATTTGACGCACCGGGATATGCTTCCAACCAAGCTGCTTCACAAGCAGAAGCACAACAAGCAGAAGCGCCACAAGCTTCCGCACAAGCAGTAGCAACTCAACCTGCAAATGTTGATCCAAACCGTCACGTTATTGCTATGCCAAGTGTACGTAAATATGCACGTGAAAAAGGCGTCGATATCCATCTTGTTCTTGGTACTGGTAAAAATGGACGTATCTTGAAGAGTGATATAGATGCATACTTAACGGGTGGTACACAAACAGCTGCTGTTGAAGCAACTCCACAAACGAATGCAACTGTTAAAGAAGAAACAACTGTACCAACTCAACCAGTTGCACCTGCTGGCGAATATCCTGAAACTCGTGAGAAAATGAGTGGAATTCGGAAAGCTATTGCGAAGAAGATGGTTGAATCAAAAACAACTGCTCCTCACGTTACATTAATGGATGAAGTTGATGTTACAAAACTCGTAGCTCATCGTAAGAAATTTAAAGTTGTCGCAGCAGATAAAGGCATCAAGCTTACATTCTTACCATATGTTGTTAAAGCATTAGTTAGCGCTCTTCGTGAATATCCAGCACTAAATCAATCTCTTGACTTAAAAACGGATGAAATTGTTCAAAAACATTATTTTAATATCGGTATCGCTGCTGATACAGACCGTGGTTTAATGGTACCAGTTGTTAAAGATGCAGATCGTAAGTCTATGTTTACAATTTCATCTGAAATAAATGAACTAGCTGGTAAAGCACGTGATGGTAAACTTTCACCAAATGAAATGAGAGGTGGATCTGCGACTATATCAAACATTGGTTCAGTTGGAGGCCAATGGTTTACACCAGTTCTTAACTATCCTGAAGTTGCAATTTTAGGGGTAGGTCGTATTTCTGAAAAGCCAATTGTTCGTGATGGTGAAATTGTTGCAGCACCAATGTTAGCATTATCACTTAGCTTTGACCATCGTTTAATTGATGGGGCAACAGGCCAAAGTGCATTAAATCATATTAAACGCTTATTAAGTGATCCAGAGTTATTATTAATGGAAGTATAAAAATAAAGATCGGAAGTTGCATGATTTCGAAAAATTTCCATTTTAGCTTTATAATATTAAATTACTGCGAAAATTTCTATATGTTGCTATACTATGATTGGGGCGTATAGTATTTTATATGTAATAGGGAGATGGAGAAATTTTGCAACTCCCCTCTAACATTATTTTTATGCTTTTATGTCAATTATTTTGACAAATGAAAGTTTAAACAAATGATTCCATTTTTTCATTTGCTTAGGCGACCCAGAAATTAACAATATGGAGGCGTAAAAAATGGTAGTAGGAGATTTTCCAATTGAAACAGAAACGATTGTCATTGGAGCAGGACCAGGGGGATATGTAGCGGCAATTCGTGCTGCACAACTAGGTCAAAAAGTGACAGTTGTCGAGAAAAATGAAGTGGGTGGCGTATGTTTAAATGTAGGTTGTATTCCTTCCAAGGCATTAATAAACGTTGGCCACAAATATCATGATGCAAAAGAATCTGCAGATATTGGTATTACTGCAGATCAAGTCAAACTCGACTTTTCCAAAGTTCAAGCATTTAAAGATAGTGTTGTTAAGAAATTAACAGGTGGGGTTTCTGGTTTGTTAAAAGGTCATAATATTGAAGTAGTGAAAGGTGAAGCGTATTTTGTTGACAGTAACTCATTACGTGTTATGACTGAAAAGAGTGCACAAACTTATACATTCAAAAATGCGATTATTGCAACTGGATCTCGTCCGATTGAATTAAAAACATTTAAATTTTCTAAACGTGTTCTTGATTCAACAGGGGCTCTATCTCTTCCGGAAGTACCAGAAAGTATTGTAATTATTGGTGGAGGAGTTATTGGACTTGAACTTGGTGGTGTTTATGCTAACTTTGGTACGAAGGTTACAATTTTAGAAGGAACTGACGATATCCTTGGTGGAAACTATCCAAAACAAATGACGCAACTTGTTAAAAAGAACTTTAAGAAAAAAGGTGCAGAAATTGTTACTAAGGCAATGGCTAAAGGTGTAGAAGAAAGTGATACGGGTGTTGTTGTTACATATGAAGTAAACGGAACAGAGGAAAAAGTATCCGCTGATTATGTGTTTGTCATGGTTGGTCGTCGTCCGAATACTGATGAATTAGGACTTGAACAAGCTGGCGTAAAATTAACAGATCGTGGCTTAGTTGAAATTGACAAACAATGCCGTACGAACGTTCCAAACATTTATGCTATTGGTGATATCGTTCCTGGACCACAATTAGCTCATAAAGCATCGTATGAGGCAAAAATTGCGGCTGAAGCAATTGCTGGACAACCATCTGAGATTGATTACTTAGGTATTCCTGCTGTAGTATTCTCTGAACCTGAGCTTGCTAATGTTGGCTATAGCCCTGAACAAGCAAAAGCAGAAGGAATTGAAGTTACAATTGCTAAATTCCCATTCTCTGCATTAGGACGTTCATTAGCATTGAATAATACAGAAGGTTTTTACCAATTAGTTGTTCGTAAAGATGATGGAGTAATTATTGGTGGTCAAATTGCTGGACCGAATGCATCAGATTTAATTGCTGAAATTGGTCTTTCGATTGAAACTGGAGTAACCGCAGAAGATCTTGCACTAACAATTCATGCCCACCCAACATTTGGTGAAATAGCAATGGAAGCTGGGGAAGTAGCTTTAGGAACACCAATCCATATTTTAAAATAATAATTTAGTTTAAAAAAGTACTCTAGGCCATAGGCTTAGAGTACTTTTTTAGCTAATTGGAAAGTATAAATTATCCAATCACTCCTTTTCTATACGCAAATGCGCACAAAGAAAGGCTTCGACATCATTACCTTTAAAGCCGTAAGAAAAGCGAACTTTAGGCTTTCGTTCACCTGAGGTTTGTGCGTCTTGAGTTTTTTCATCTAGAATAGTTGAATAGTATATCACAATAGGAGTAAAAACAATATATATAAATTATTCATAATAATTATTGACAAAACAGGTAATATAGTATATATTAAAAATACAAATTGTATAACACATTAAACGATTGGGTTATATTAATCGAAAGGGGATAGTAATAATGGGTCAAATTGTATGTTCTATATGTGATTCTACTGTAGATTATTTCGAGGATGAAAAAATAACTATTCTTTATGGACAATGTTCAAACTGTCATTGTGAAAATCATAATCATGATAAGTAAGTAAAAGGGGTATATGTTTGTTTTTTAGATGGAGATGTATATCTCCATCTTTTTATTTTTAAGCGATCGTATAAACTGTTATAATTTTATTATGTATTGAGTTTTATGAGGGGGATGAAAGATGAACTGGGAAACAAGAGTGACGGAAATTTTAAATATTCAATATCCGATCGTTCAAGGAGGTTTAGCTCACTTAGCTTACAGCGAATTAGCTGCCGCCGTTTCGAATGCAGGTGGACTAGGACAAATAACCGCAATGAGTTTACCTAGTCCAAATGATTTACGAGAAGAAATTCATAAAGTGAAATCTATGACTTCACGTCCTTTTGGTGTTAACTTTGCAATTGGCCAGCATGGAAGACCATACAGTAAATTTTTGCAAGTTGCTATTGATGAGAATGTTCCTGTCGTCTCTGTAACAGGTGGGAATCCTTCACCGTTTTTTGAGCAGTTACAAGGAACGAATATTAGGAGACTTGTATTAGTTGCATCAAGACGACAAGCACAGAAAGCAGAGGAGTTAGGTGCTGATGCTGTCATGGTTGTTGGTCAAGAGGGTGGAGGACATTTGGGTAGAGATGATGTTTCAACAATGGTTCTTATTCCGCAAGTAGTTGATTCAGTTTCAATTCCAGTTATTGCTTCGGGTGGAATTGGTGATGGTAGAGGTTTAATGGCAGCATTTAGTTTAGGTGCTGAAGGAATAGAAATGGGTACAAGATTTATTGCGACAAAGGAATGTGTTCACGCACATGAAAATTATAAAAATGCTTTAATAAGTGGTGATGAAACGGATACGGTTGTTATAAAACGATCTTTAGGTGCACCAGCAAGAGCTATTCGGAATCGCTGGACAGAGAAAATCCTTGAGATTGAGAGTTCAGGGCCAACATATGACGATTTAAAAGAATACATATCAGGTCAAGCGAATAAAAAGTTTATATACGAAGGAAACTTAAATGATGGGTTTGCTTGGGCTGGACAAGTGATGGGTCTAATTAACGACATCCCTTCAGTTGAGGAGTTAATAGAACGAATAATAAAGGAAGCTGAAGAGATACGAAATAAATGGAAATAGTATAAAACAACGGAGGTAATTATGGAATATTCTTATCCAATCTCAATTGACTGGTCTACAGATGAAATTATTATCGTTATACAATTTTTTGAAGCAATTGAGAAGGTATATGAAAAAGGAGTACAAAGAGCGGTCCTTATGGAAAAATATCGTAAGTTTAAGTTAGTTGTTCCAAGTATTGGGGAAGAGAAAAAAGTGTTTCGCGAATTTGAAGATGTTAGTGGATATTCAGCTTATCATGCAGTTAAGAAAATGAAAGATGCTTCAGATAAAGACTTCATTCAATTGTAATCATAATAAAAGGCTTTCTAATATGAATCTCTATTTGAGACTATTTCGAATATTATAAAAGGCGGCGTCTCCACGAATCAAAAATTTATGTATCGAAAAGAGCACTCGCCTTTTTATAAATGAACAGTGTAAAAATATGTGCAAACATTTAAAATGAATCTAGCGTGCGAACGTTAATTAGAGAAAGACATTTGATAAATTGGCACAACCGTCTTGAATGTGTCAATTACTAATTTTACAAAAGCTTCCCCGTCCTTTAATATTGGATCGTCTTTATCAATATTTCTTCCAATTAGAAATTCCGCTTTTTTTACTTGTTTAAATCTAATTAAAATTTCTTCTAAATTAACTTCTTTTATAGGGTGTACGCCTTTTTTCATATGATTGGTCGAAACATAAAAGTCATCCCCAATATTACTTTCAATTTGATTTAAGTTCGACAGTAAGTTCGTTGCAATATGTGCTTTGTTCGGTAATTCATAAATATAAGCTAACCAAATAAAAACGTGATCGTCGAATAAGCCAAGTTGAAAATGTGGGAATTGCTTGTAACCTCGTCTATTCGGACCAATTGCTAGCCATGTATCATTTGGAGGATTTACTTTTCGACGAGCATGTTTTGCAATATGTAAAAACATTTCATTACCAACTAAAGTAGATAACTCAGCGGTTAAAAAGCTTCCTAATTCACGAAATTTTGGTTGTATTAGCTCTCTAATTGCTGTCATTCTTTCATCTAAACCAGGTAGTGAAAAAACAGAAAAATCTTCTTTTGTAAACCCTGAAAATTCCATATATATCCTTCCTTACTATTTCTAAACTTGTCTTTTAGCTAATAGAAAAAATAAATTTTCTAATTTCTACTTTCCTTGTGCGAATAAGCTAAAATTACAGATCTTTGGTTGCCTAAAGGTCCGAGCACCGAGTTTTCTTTATTATATTTTATCATAGGTATATGCAAGTTGCGAACTTTACAACGAGTACTACTTTCTTTATGATATGTATAAACTTATGTCAAACTGTTTTTTCTTTTAATCGGAGTATGTGTTGTGAGTATGCTAAATAACTATATGTTGGGGGCTTAATCATGTTGGATTGGGTAAAAGTAAATGAACAAACAAAACTTTGGATAATGGAAGCGGGTGAACGCATTCGGACGTCATTGAAAAGTACGCTAGAAATTACTACAAAATCGAATAAGAATGATCTTGTTACGAATGTCGATAGGGAGACTGAACAGTTTTTTATAGAGAAAATCCGTACAACTTATAATGACCATCGAATTTTAGGGGAAGAAGGGGGTGGAGATAAACTTTCTGATGTAAATGGGATTGTTTGGGTTATTGATCCAATCGACGGAACGATGAATTTTGTTCACATGCAACGAAATTTTACGATATCTATTGGTATATTTGAAAATGGTATCGGACGTCTCGGTTACATATATGATGTGATCCATGATGAACTCTATTCAGCATTTAAAGGTCATGGTGCATATTTCAATAATAAACAGATAAAGTATTTGGAAGAAGTTCCGGTAGAGCGGGCAATTGTAGGGATGAATCCAATTTGGCTGACAGAAAATCATCGCATTAACCCAAAAATATTAAGACCACTTATTCGGGATGTACGAGGAACACGTTCATATGGTTCGGCGGCATTAGAGATGGGTTATGTTGCAAATGGGTGGTTAGATGCGTATATTGCTATGTATTTAGCTCCTTGGGATTTTGCAGCAGGTTGGATTATCATTGAAGAATTAGGAGGTAAAGCAACGAAATTAAATGGAGAACCTTTATCATTGCTTGAGAAAAGTTCATTATTTGTTGCAAAGCCAGGACTCCATGAAGCGATTTTAAAAAACTATTTACAAGAATATGAAGAAAAGAAATAAACTTTATAATAATAAAAAGGTATGCAATGACTCGTGCGTACCTTTTTATTATACATTTATAATTTTCCTGCTTCTCGCATTTTCTTCTTCGTTTGAAAACCGATTCCCATAATTAAAATAACGAGAAGAGTAAAGAGAAAAATGAATGGGATGCTTTGAAAGGCGATGGAGAATCCGATTCCAATCATTGAGACAACAGCTAAAACAGCATAAATTAAAAAGAGCCACTGGATATTTTTCACTCGATTCACTTCCTTTAATATAAAATTTCCCATTGTTAATATTACCATTATATTTTTTGAATATGTGTAAAAGCTAAAGAAAACGCCTACACAAAAATATTTTACAGCATCATTATATTTATTTCTACAATAATGATTTATTGTGTTATAATAGTTAGGTTGATTTTTCATTAAGAAAGCAGGAGAAAGTATGAAATTAAGGGAAGATATTCGAAATATAGCGATCATTGCCCACGTCGATCATGGGAAAACAACTTTGGTCGATCAATTATTAAAACAATCTGGTATTTTCCGCGCGAATGAACATGTTCAAGAACGTGCGATGGATTCAAATGATCTAGAGCGGGAAAGAGGAATTACAATTCTTGCTAAAAATACAGCCGTTCAATATAAAGATGTAAAAATTAACATCTTGGATACACCAGGACATGCTGACTTTAGTGGTGAAGTAGAACGGATTATGAAATTAGTTGATGGTGTGTTATTAGTAGTTGATGCATATGAAGGTTGTATGCCGCAAACACGATTTGTATTAAAAAAAGCATTAGAACAGCATTTAACACCAGTTGTTGTTGTAAATAAAATCGACCGTGATTTTGCAAGGCCAGAAGAAGTCGTTGATGAAGTATTAGATTTGTTTATAGAATTAGACGCCGATGATGAGCAGTTAGAATTTCCAGTTATTTTTGCATCAGGAATTAATGGGACTGCAAGCCTTGATCCAGATCCAGCTAATCAAGATGAAAATATGAAGGTCCTATTTGATACAATTTTAGAACATATTCCGGCACCAGTTGATAATCGAGATGAATCATTGCAAATGCAAGTTGCATTACTCGATTATAATGAGTATGTTGGTCGTATCGGTATTGGCCGGGTCTTTCGTGGAACAATGCGTGTTGGTGAACAAGTTGCATTAATGAAATTAGATGGTACAGTTAAACAATTCCGTGTAACAAAAATGTTCGGTTTCTTAGGATTAAAACGAGTTGAAATTAACGAAGCGTATGCTGGTGATCTTGTTGCTATATCAGGTATGGAAGACATAAATGTAGGTGAAACCATTTGTCCTATCGATGCACAAGACCCACTACCACCGTTAAGAATTGATGAACCAACATTAAAAATGACATTTCTCGTTAACAATAGTCCATTTGCCGGTCGAGAAGGGAAATGGGTAACTGCCAGAAAAGTTGAAGAGCGTTTAAAAACTGAATTGCACACGGATGTTAGTCTTCGTGTCGATCCAACTGATTCTACAGATGCTTGGATTGTATCAGGACGTGGAGAATTACACTTATCCATTTTAATTGAAACAATGCGTCGTGAAGGTTATGAATTACAAGTGTCAAAACCTGAAGTAATTTTAAAAGAAATGAACGGAAAAATTTATGAGCCTTTCGAACGGGTAGTAATCGATGTTCCAGAAGATTCTGTTGGTTCTGTACTTGAATCATTAGGTAGAAGAAAAGGCGAAATGATTGATATGGTAAATAATGGTAAAGGACAAGTACGTTTAATTTACTTAGTTCCTTCTCGTGGTTTAATCGGATACAATACTGAGTTACTAACGTTAACAAAAGGGTATGGTATATATAATCATTCATTTGAAAAATATATGCCAAAGCTTTCGGGTAATGTTGGTGGCAGAATGCGTGGTGTACTTGTTTCAATGGAAACGGGTAGTGCTTCTATGTACGGGATTATGCAAGTGGAAGATCGTGGTGTGATTTTTGTAGAGCCTGGTACAGAAGTGTATGCCGGCATGATTGTTGGTGAACATAATCGTGAGAATGATATTACCGTTAATATTTGTAAAACAAAGCACCAAACAAACGTCCGTTCTGCTACGAAGGATCAAACGTCAGTGATTAAAAAACCTCGTTCCTATTCATTGGAAGAAGCATTACAATATATTGATGAGGATGAATATGTTGAAGTAACGCCGGAATCAGTGCGGATGCGTAAGAAAATTTTGGATAAATCGCTTCGTGAAAAAGCAGCACGTAAGAAAAAAGCAGAATAACCTTTATAAAGAGTCGGTCTCTTAACTAATTATCATTAGAATAGAGATAGACTCTTTTTTTATACTTTCCTATTCGCAAAAGAGTAAAAGAAAGACTGCGACAGCATTTTTTGCAACCGAAAAAAGTTTTTCGGTGAACGAAAGGTTTATCTTTCACCCAATTTTTATTACTTCCCTATTGATTTACTTTTACAAATAGTTCTTACTTATGTAATATAAGTTATATATTGTATTTTTTAAAATTTGCATTTATTGGGGGTATAGGGTTGTTAGAAAATCGTCTTTCAGTCTTTGCGGCTATTTATAAAGTTGATACGAATCCAGAGTTGGGAATGTGGTTACTTTATGGTACGATTGTACTACTGAGTATTATCGCATACAAATTAGGTTTTGCTCATAAACTCCCTATGTTAAAGTCTCTTATTGTTTATATCTTTTTATTGCTTGGATGCACGATATTAAGCTTTTTAGGGGTGTTTTTACCTGTTGCAGAAGGTTTGATTGTTATTTGTCTTGTGTTATTAATTTACCGCATTCGAAGACATACCGATCAACGTAAAACGGTCGATTTATAGATAAGTTCATTCAATTCCATGATATAATAAATGGAGATACTTAGCTTTTACTGGAGGATACAATGAAAGTTCAATGTGTGATTTGTGATAAACTTGAAGAAATTGACAACGATACACCACTAGCAAAAAAATTAAGAAATCGTCCGATCCACACGTTTATGTGTCAACAATGTCATGATCGTATTAAAGAACGAACAGAGGCAAGAATTGCTACAGGAAGATTTCGTTTGTACCGATCTAATGATAAAGAAGATGAATGGTGAATGTTAAGCAGTCGACAAATAGTAATTAAAAAAGAGGGGAAATCCCTCTTTTTAAACTAATATGCTATTGTTCGTTATTTTTTGTGATAATTGGATTGCTTTTTTTGTTCTTTATCAATCTTTTCTTGGTCAATATGATTACCTTGACGTTTCGGTTCTTCCGTTCGTTGTTCAATGATTGGATCTTTTAGGTCACCTGGTACTTCGGGAATAATTCGACCGACAATATCAGAAAGCTCATTTAAGATTCCATGAACGGGTTTACCGTTTTGAATATCTTCTTTAATTTCTTTAATACGTGCAGAAAAGTCAGGGTCGGCAACAACAATTGCATTTGCGCCATAGGGATCCTTTTTTAAACTTTCTGCGACTGTATATTTTATTGTTCCGACTTTTGAACGATCTAAGTCTTTGTCTACATCAATCCCTACAATGGCGAATCTTCCAAGAGCTACTGCTGTTGCATCATTAACATTCGGGACACTCGCCGCTAAATTTGCTAAATGTTTTGATACCGCTTCACTATCTTCTCGATTAACCTCATGAATTGTCGTGTTTTTAACATTCATCAATTGGTTGTCTTTTTCGTTTTTCGCGTTGTCCATTGATTCGATATTGCTACGACAACCAGTCAAAGAAATGATGCAAGCTAAACATAATAACAATAAGTGTTTCTTCATGTTGTCACCTCTATCCATGTTTGTCTTGCATGTATTTTTTGTAAAAAGGTGGTTTTTTATACATGAATGAAACAATGATAGAGGGATACTCTATTAGTTGATGATTAGAGCCACAACATCTGTAATTGGGTCATGTCTGTTTGAACCATCTTTATATAAAACGTAAATTGGACCATTCTCAGTAAGTGGTTTACCTTTTTGTGAAAATTGGAAGATTAAATCTTTCGCTTCGTCAATTGGTATGACTACTTCATTACTTTTCGTTTCAATGATTAATGATGTCGCATCGGGTAATGGTTCTGCATTATTTAGGAAAGGTTCAAAAATAATACCAAATGTTCCAGTTAATAACTTTTCTTTTTCATATCTTTTTTCAGTTTTTAATGTTGGTGGTGAAACAGATCCTTCTCTTATCTCACGATGCCAATAATGAGACATTTTCTCTTCATATGCAATTTCTTGTTTTTGGTCTTCATTTCCTTCAAAAAATGTATCCAAATCGATTCGTCGATCATCAAATATCCATACACTTGGATCCAATGTGATTTTATATTTCACTTTACCTTTTATTTCTAAAATTTGTCCCAATTTGTTCTCCCCTTTTTTGTAAGTTATCAATCTTTCATTTAAAAACTAAGAGATTTGCTGAGTAGATTATTTTTTGGTTAATAGGAAAGTGAAAATTTTCTACTTTCCTATACGCATTAGCGCACAAGAAGGCGCAAGCAGCTACATCAAAGTCGAAAAACTCTCTTTCTCACCCGAGCGAACTCTAATCTCTCGCGTGAGCTTAAAATCCTGAGTTTTCTTTAATTTATTCGTATCTTACAAAATAATCTTTCTCTTATTAAAGTATACATATCCTTACTAATATTGTCACATAGTATGTTTCATAGAAAATGACCATATTTGGTTATAAATAAAGTAGTGAATATCCTATTTTCCTTGCAATTTTCCAATTTTGACGGTAGAATTTTATCAAGAATGGTTTTCTTGTAAGGGGGAGTAAGGGTGGCGTCTGAAATGAAAATAGATCATCGAGATCAAGCCTATCTTTTGTTACAATCATATGCGGATAAGATAATCAAACTTATCCAAGTTCAAATGGATCACTTAACGATGCCCCAATGCCCATTATACGAAGAAGTATTAGATACGCAAATGTTTGGTCTTTCACGTCAAATAGATTTTGCAGTTAAACTTGGGCTCGTCGATGAACAAGATGGAAAAGATTTACTAGATTCAGTTGAACGGAAACTTTCAGCCTTGCATGAAGCTTCATTGAAAAAGTAATAGTTAAATAAGGCTCAAACAGTTGAAGGGACAATTGTTTGGGTTTTTTTATTAAGGCTGTTTTTATGATGAAAGTTGGATTTAGAAGAAATATTTATTGCTAGGTAAGACCGTGCCACTAGAATCATCCGCCTAAAGCAGAGAACAATGAAAACAATCTTTATGAATTAAAATTAAGACGATTCCAAGATCGTAATGAAATCGGAATGTTGTTACATATAAATGGATTTATTATTTCATTTACTCTAAAGAAAGATTGGAAGAGAACATATGTTAAAGAAACGGTTGAAATCATTTGACTATTCCCTCCTTGTTGTTTACTTATTGTTAAGTGTTTTTGGTTTAATTATGGTGTATAGTGCTAGTATGGTGATAGCTATACAAATATACAATAAAAGTAGTAATTTCTTTTTTGAAAGACAATTATTAAATTTAATTATTGCTTTTATAGCATTAGTTTTTGCTACCCTTTTTCCCTATCGAAAATTGCAAGCAAAAGGGTTTTTAAAAATCATTGTATTAGGTTCCATTGCTATTTTATTTATTCTCTTTTTTATGGGGAAGAACGTAAATAATGCTCAAAGTTGGCTGGGTATTGGCTTTCGAAATATTCAACCGGCTGAATTTGTAAAATTAGGAATGATTATTTACATGGCTGCCGTTTATGCAAAAAAGCAGCCATATATTAACAATTTCAATAAAGGGGTCATTCCTCCAATTGTATTTTTAGTTTTTATTTGTTTCCTTGTCGCCCAACAACCTGATTTAGGAACAGCAGGGATCATATTCGTTACTGGAATAGTTATCGTGTTTTGTTCAGGAATGAATTGGAAAAATATAACACGACTATTGCTATTAGGAGTCCTTATCGTAGGTGTTTTTTCACCATTTATTATTTGGAAACAAGATTCTATTTTCACTGAAACACGTATGGGGCGTTTATATAGTTATAAAGATCCTTTTAAATATGAGGTTGATGAAGGTCTCCAGTTAGTTAATTCCTATGTAGCCCTTGGTACAGGTGGGTGGAAAGGTGTAGGCTTAGGAAAAAGTATGCAGAAGTTAGGTTATTTACCAGAGGCTCATACAGACTTTATTATGGCAGTTATTGCAGAGGAATTAGGAGTCTTTGGTGTCTTATTTGTCCTATTTGGACTAGGTTATATAATACTAAAAGGTATATATATTGGGATGAAATCAAAGGATCCTTTTGGTAGTTTATTAGCATTCGGTATTTCAGGCATGATTGGTATCCAAATGTTTATCAATTTAGGTGGGGTATCAGGGATGATTCCGATAACAGGTGTGACACTACCATTTATAAGTTATGGAGGTTCTTCTTTGTTAATTCTTTCAATCTCTCTCGGTCTCTTAATGAATATTTCGAGTTATGCAAATCTTGAACATAATTCAGGGAAGGCGAAAAGAGAGGAAAATAAAAAATCGAAACAATTATTTGTTTAGTTTCTATTTTTTATGAACATTTTGTGATATTATATATGAATAAATATAAAATCTAAACTAGTAGGATAGGATTCTGCTAGTTTAGTATTTAATTTTTATCAAAAAGTTTTCGGAATTTTACTAAAAGATAATATTGAAAGCGAAATAATGAGGTGAATTAGATGAGAATTAAAAAACTCTTAGTTGCAAACCGAGGAGAAATTGCCATTCGGATTTTTCGGGCTTGTACTGAGCTAAATATTCGTACGGTTGCCATTTATTCAAAGGAAGACGTTGGTTCCTATCACCGTTATAAAGCGGATGAGGCATACTTAGTTGGTGAAGGAAAAAAACCAATTGAAGCCTATCTGGATATAGAAGATATAATCATGATTGCAAAACAGAATGACGTTGATGCGATTCATCCTGGTTATGGGTTTCTTTCGGAAAACATTGAGTTTGCTAGAAGATGTAAGGAAGAAGGAATTATCTTTGTAGGTCCTAAAAGTGAACATCTTGATATATTTGGTGATAAGGTAAAAGCACGTATAGCAGCAGAAAAAGCAAAAATACCAGTGGTACCTGGTAATGAAGTTCGTAATGAGGAAGATATAAGGGAATTCGCTAAAAAGCACGGTTTCCCAATTATAATAAAAGCAGCAATGGGCGGCGGTGGTAAAGGAATGCGCATCGTCCATACAGATGAGGAATTGTCAGAGAACTATCATAGAGCAAAATCAGAAGCAAAAACTTCCTTTGGTAGTGATGAAGTATACGTAGAAAAATTTATTGCAAATCCAAAACATATTGAAGTGCAGATTTTAGCTGATCGTAGGGGGAATATTGTTCATCTTTATGAACGGGATTGTTCTGTTCAACGACGTCATCAAAAGGTTGTTGAAATTGCCCCTTCTGTTTCATTAAAAAACGAGTTGCGGGAAAAGATTTGTAATGCTGCTGTTCAATTGATGAGGGAAGCAAATTATATTAATGCTGGTACGGTAGAGTTTTTAGTAGCAGATAACGAATTTTACTTTATTGAAGTAAACCCACGAATTCAAGTAGAACATACTATTACAGAATTAATAACTGGAGTAGATATTGTTCAGTCACAAATTTTAATTGCTGAAGGACACGAACTACACGGGGATATTGTTGGAATTCCACAACAAGAAAAAATTTGGACAAACGGATTTGCAATTCAATGCCGTATTACTACAGAAGATCCGTTAAATCACTTTATGCCTGATACAGGTAAAATTAATGTTTACCGTTCAAGTGGAGGTTTCGGCGTTCGGCTTGATGCGGGAAATGCCTTTCAAGGGGCTGTTATTTCGCCATATTATGATTCTCTCCTTGTAAAAGTCTCTACATGGGGGCTAACCTTTGAAAAGGCTGCTGCTAAAATGGAGCGGAATTTACGAGAATTCCGTGTTCGTGGAATTAAAACAAATATTTCCTTTTTAATTAACGTAATGAAACATCCGAAATTTATTAATGGGGAGTATGATACATCCTTTATCGATACAACTCCGGAGCTATTTAAATTTCCAATGCCGAAAGATCGTGGTACGAAATTATTAACATACATAGGTGATGTTACTGTAAATGGTTTTCCGGGAATTGGAAAAGGAGAAAAACCAATTTTTACAAAACCACGTATTCCTGAAGTAAAAGATATAAAAGTCGTTCAAGGAACAAAACAAATTCTTGATCAATATGGCGCAGAGGGTCTTGTTGACTGGGTGAAGAAACAAGATCAAGTTTTACTTACCGATACAACGTTCCGAGATGCTCACCAATCTTTACTAGCGACAAGGTTAAGAACGTATGATATGTTACAAATTGCTGAACCAACTCAACAATTATTACCTGACCTTTTTTCTTTAGAAATGTGGGGCGGAGCTACTTTCGATGTAAGTTATCGATTTTTAAAAGAGGATCCTTGGGAGAGATTAATTGCATTAAGAAAAAAAATACCGAACATCTTATTTCAAATGTTATTTAGAGGATCTAATGCTGTAGGATATAAAAATTATCCAGATAATGTAATTGAGGATTTTATTAAGGCATCTGCTCAAGCAGGTATTGATGTGTTTAGAATATTTGATAGTCTAAACTGGGTGAAAGGGATGGAAGTAGCCATCCGCACTGTCCGTGATGTCGGGAAAATTGCAGAAGCATCAATTTGTTATACAGGTGACATTCATGATCCGAATCGTTCGAAATATAACCTAAAATACTATTTAGATTTAGCGAAAGAATTAGAACAACAAGGTGCACATATATTGGCGATTAAAGATATGGCAGGATTATTAAAGCCTGATGCTGCTTACGAATTAATTTCTGAATTAAAAAATCACGTTCATATCCCAATTCATCTTCATACTCATGATACGAGTGGTAACGGAATCTTCACATACGCCAAGGCAATTGAGGCCGGAGTGGATATTGTTGATACAGCTATTAGTTCAATGGCAGGTTTCACAAGTCAGCCTAGTGCCAATTCACTCGTATATGCATTAGAAGATAGTAAGAGAAAACCGAGTATTTCATTAAATGGCTTAAACTCGTTATCTAAATATTGGGAGGATGTAAGAAAATACTACCATCATTTTGAAAGTGGGATGTCAGCACCACACCCAGAAGTGTATGAGCACGAAATGCCAGGTGGACAATATAGTAACTTACAACAGCAAGCAAAAGCTGTCGGTTTAATTGACCGATGGGAAGAAGTAAAGCAAATGTATCGACGTGTTAACTTCTTGTTTGGTGATATTGTAAAAGTGACACCTTCTTCCAAAGTCGTGGGGGATATGGCTTTGTTTATGGTTCAAAACAATTTATCGGAGGAAGACATTTTTACAAAAGGGAAAACAATTGATTTTCCAGATTCAGTAATAGAGTTTTTCCAAGGTTATATTGGTATTCCATATGGTGGTTTTCCTAAAGAATTACAAGAGATTATTTTAAAAGATCGTCAACCGTTAACAGTACGTGCTGGTGAGCTTCTAGAACCAGTTGATTTTAACCAAATTAAGGAAGAACTTTTTATTGAAATGAAAACAAAACCATCTGATTATGATGCATTAGGATACGCATTATATCCGAAAGTTTTCTTAGATTACGTAAAAAGTCATCGGAAATATGGAGATGTTTCTGCAATTGACACACCAACATTCCTATACGGTATGAAAATTGGTGAAGAACTTGAAATTGAGATTGAACAAGGAAAAACACTTTTTGTGAAACTTATTTCGATAGGTCAAGTTCAAAGGGACGGGACACGTATCGTTTATTTTGAATTAAATGGCGGTTCACGTGAAATTGTTATTAGAGATGAAAGTGTGAAGGGCGAAATTGTCGAGCGGAGGAAAGCAGATCCGAAAAATGATAATCATATTGGTGCAACAATGCCTGGTACAATCGTAAAAGTTCTTGTGAAAAAAGGTCAAAAAGTAAATAAAGGAGATCACCTTCTAATAACGGAAGCAATGAAAATGGAAACGACCGTTCAAGCACCATTCTCAGGTACAATAGAGGATATTTACGTGAATGATCATGATGCGATTAAACAAGGTGACTTATTAATTTCTTTAACCAAATAATCGAATAAGACTGGTACAAAAGTATTTCAGCTAAAGGAAAACCCGAACATTTCATGTGAGATTCTCATTTCAGAGTTTCGCAATCGTTCGGGTTTTTTAATTATCTTGTTATTTTAAATCGGATTCATTCGCCTCTTACAAGGAGGAAATTCAGTTCTTTTAATAAAGTAAATGATGAGTTATAGAATGATTGAAATACGATAAAAGTTAAAGATTCACTCTACTATCAATTATTGTTTTTATATTATTAACTGAGTTATGGGATTCTTCATTATGTCGTGTACGATAAATAACGAAAATCATGTAGCTTAGTAATCCGAATAGGCACGAAATAAACAGTGCGTGTAAAAGTGTTATAAATAAGTTTAATCCGGTAAAAATTGTTAATGCCCCAGTTACAACTTGTAGCGAAACGAAAATGGATGCAATAATCCAACCATAGTACATAACTGGCTGTGTACGATAGTTTTTTATTGCCAAACTTGTTATGTATAATATCCATAGAAAAAGTAGTCCGGCAAAGAGGCGATGTCCCATCTGAGTCCATTCGTAAAGGTTCTGAGGTAGTGAAAGTAGACGATTATTACATAATGGCCAGCTTGGACAAATCATACTTGCTTCCATATGCCTTACTAATGCACCTGTGTAAATGACAACAAGGCTATATAGAGTGACTCCAATGATATTTTTTCTCATATGAACATCAATGTATAACGTATTCACAGTAAATTTCTTATCTACTTCAAGTATTAATAAACTTAATAGCAATACACTAGCAAAAGAAATAAGTGAAATACCAAAATGTAGCGCTAAAAAGAAGTCAGATTGTCCAAATAAGACAGTCAATGCACCGATTAAACTCTGGATAATGATGAAAGCGATTGCTAATAATGATAAAAATTTTCTTTCAGGAATATTTTGCATATGTTTCCAACTTAAATAAATGAAAGTGATGACTAATAACGAAACGATACCAGTCATCATTCGATGGGACAGTTCAATTACTAATTCTATATTGAGATTAGTAGGGATGAATTGACCGTGGCATAAAGGCCAAGAACTTCCACAACCATCTCCAGAATCTGTTTTTGTTACTAGTGCACCTCCAATGAGTAATAGTAACATACCAAGTGTTGAAGCAATAGCAAGACGTTTCATTCGACGTTGCAAAGAATTCACCTACTTATCAGTACTTTTTATAGGACAGTTGAATATTTAAATTTTCTATATTTAAATCAAAACTGACGAACAAATACGATTCATGTAATTATTGAAAGATGCCATTTTATAATTATTCAAAGATGATTAGCAATATTCTTTGTTTCTGCCATATAGTTATAGTAATAGGACAACGAATGAATAATTACAGGAACGAGAGAAATTCCATTTAGCAATTTGGTTTTATGAGAATAATTATAAAAGTAAAACTATTATACATGATTTTATCATAAAAATTGTAATAATAAAAAGGAAAAATTTAGATTATTTACGAAAGAGACACAAAAATGACACATATTTTTAAAAATATATTCACAAATTTTTATAAGTTATGATTAAATATAAAATATAGTGTATTTAGAAATCCAATAATAGGGAAACGTAAACTTTAAAAGTTAAATAATAGAAATCTATCTTTAAATCATTTATAGTATTGTCAAGGGAGGTTATTCCTTAGCAGAAAGGAGGATAATATGAATAATGAGTGAAACAAAAACAGTGGATACAGATATACAAGCAGATGATTATACTGATGATAAGACAAAGGCAGGGATGATGAAAGATTTTCTCGCCTTAATTAAAATCGGAATTATTAATTCAAACTTAATCACTGCTTTTACGGGTATTTGGTTAGCATTATTTTATAACGACTTGAGATTTTTTGATAATTTAGATAAAGTAATATTAACCATTCTTGGAGTCTGGTTTGTCATAGCAGGATCATGTGCACTTAATAATTATATTGACCGAGATATCGACGGCAAAATGGAACGAACGAAAAGTCGACCTACCGTATCGGGGAGTTTTTCACCAATGTTCGCATTAACCATTGGATTATTATTTGTAACATTGGGTGAGTTATTTCTCTTTCAAACGACATTCACAGCAGGTATCATTGGTGCTTTTGGATCTTTTGCCTATGTAATTTTATACTCACTTTGGTCGAAACGTAAATATACTTTAAACACTGTAATAGGAAGTTTTTCTGGAGCTGTTCCTCCTCTTATTGGTTGGGCCGCTATCGATGGAAATCTTCATATCGTTAGTTGGGTATTGTTTACGATTATGTTTCTATGGCAACCACCACATTTTTTAGCACTTGCTATGAGAAGAACGGAAGAGTATCGTGAAGTGGATGTACCAATGTTGCCAGTTGTTTACGGTTTTGATGTGACGAAGAGACAAATTATGATTTGGATTTTCTGTTTATTACCATTACCAATTTATCTAATATCTCTAGGAATACCTTTTGTCATATTGGCAACAGTTTTAAATATTATATGGATTGGGCTGGGGATTAAAGGCTATAGGAAACAAGATGATTTAAAATGGGCTACAAAAATGTTTGTCTTCTCGTTAAATTACTTAACAATATTGTTCGTCTCTATGGTGATAGCGACTTTAATTTAATTTATTTATGAAAAAGGTGTGGGGGGTTACTCTCACACTTTACATAACCATCATTATCACTATAAGCACAGTGATAATGATGTAAGCGATTTTATTTTATCTTCTAGAATTATTTTTTAAACTTTTATCAATCGGCTCATAAATTTAAAAGAATTCCTCTAAAAAGATTTATGTTAGCCTCTGTTTAGATTGCTTGTTTGCAATTTTTAGAAATCAAAGACATAGGATAACAACAGTTGATGTAAGTGGATTTCTGGAATATTGAGTCGAAAATTTTAAATGAAAGAGGGGATTGATGGGGTTATGAAACTTAAGCGTCTAAGTACATTATTATTATTTTTGACGCTCTTTTTAGCAGGATGTGGAAAGCCATATTTATCAACTTTACAACCTGCTGGAGAAGTTGCTAAAACTCAATTTAATCTATTGCTAATTAGCACTTCGATAATGGTTTTCGTCATCATTGTTGTCGTCATTATTTATACGACTGTTCTTATTCGCTTCAGAAGAAAAAAAGGGGCAGAAGATAAAATTCCAGAACAAGTGGAAGGTAGTCATAAATTAGAAATCATTTGGACTGTGATTCCAATCCTTCTAATCCTTGGGCTTTCTGTTCCTACTCTTATTGAAACTTTTAAACTTGGTAATGTAGAAGCAATGGAAAAAGTAGATAAAGAAGGTAATAGAGAGGCACTCGTTGTCAATGTACGAGCAAATTTATATTGGTGGGAATTTGAATATCCTGATTTAGGCATTATTACTTCTCAAGACTTAGTTGTACCTACAGACGAAAAAGTATACTTCCATCTTAAAGCATCTGATGTTAAACACTCCTTCTGGGTTCCAGCAGCTGGCGGTAAATTAGACACAAATACAGATAACGTAAATAAGTTTTATTTGGTATTCGATGAAGATAAAGCAAATGAAGCAGGAAATATTTTTTATGGAAAATGTGCTGAGTTATGTGGTCCATCACATGCATATATGGACTTTAAAGTAAAAGCGGTACCACGAGATGAGTTTGATAAATGGATTTCAGCAATGCAAAAGGCTGAGGAAGCAAAACCGACGACAGATCTTGCAAAAACAGGGCAACAACTATTTGAAGAGAATAATTGTTTATCATGTCATGCAATTTCACCAAACGATACAAGGCCAGAAACAGCAAGAACAGCTCCAAATCTCGCGGACTTCGGAAATCGTACACGTGTGGCTGGTATTTTAGAAAATACGGATGAAAATATTAAGGCTTGGATCCAGAATCCAGAAAAATTTAAACCAGGAAATTTAATGTATAAAGAAGCTAACTTTACTGACGAGGAATTAGATGCTTTAACTGAATACTTACAGAGTTTAAAAGTACAATAATTCGAGTTTGAGAGGGAGGTAGAATTGTGAGTAGTGTCGCAGTTAAAAAGGGGTTAGGTGCCTCTATTTGGGAGTATTTAACGACTGTTGACCATAAAAGGATAGCTCATCTCTATCTAGGTGCAGGTGGTTTCTTCTTCCTATTAGGTGGATTGGAGGCAATGTTTATTCGGATTCAATTAATGAAGCCGCAAAATAATTTTGTTAATGAACAATTATTCAATGAAATTATGACGATGCACGGAACTACCATGATTTTTCTTGCTGCCATGCCACTTTTATTTGCATTTATGAATGCAGTTATGCCCTTGCAAATCGGTGCTCGTGACGTAGCCTTTCCGTTTTTAAATGCACTTGGTTTTTGGCTATTTTTCTTTGGTGGGTTATTTTTGAATCTTTCTTGGTTTTTAGGTGGAGCTCCGGATGCGGGGTGGACATCTTATGCTTCATTGTCGTTACGCTCAGATGGTCACGGAATTGATTTTTATACGCTTGGTATTCAAATTTCTGGTTTTGGTACATTAATGAGTGGAATTAACTTTTTAGCAACAATCATTAATATGCGGGCACCAGGAATGTCTTATATGAGAATGCCATTATTTACATGGACGACTTTTATTGCATCATCGTTAATTTTGCTAGCCTTTCCACCATTAACAATAAGTGTCTTTTTCTTAATGTTTGATCGCTTATTTGGAAGTGCGTTTTTTGATGTGGCGATGGGTGGAAATACGATTATTTGGGAACATTTCTTTTGGATATTTGGCCACCCAGAAGTGTATATTTTGATCTTACCGGCCTTTGGTATATTCTCGGAAATTTTTGCGACATTCTCGCGTAAACGGTTGTTTGGTTATTCATCAATGGTTTTTGCAACAATCTTAATTGGTTTCTTAGGTTTTATGGTTTGGGCTCACCATATGTTTACAACCGGATTAGGAAATGTTGCTAATGCGATCTTTGCAATTGCAACAATGGCTATAGCAGTTCCAACTGGAATTAAAATATTTAACTGGCTCTTAACAATGTGGGGCGGGAGTATGAAAATAACCGTTCCAATGTTGTGGGCACTTGGATTTATCCCGAGCTTTGTTATGGGTGGAGTAACAGGAATCATGCAAGGTGTAGCACCACTTGATTACCAATTACACGATACGTACTTTATTGTTGCTCATTTCCACTACGTTATCGTTGGTGGTGTTGTATTCGCGATTTTTGCTGCAACTCATTTTTACTGGCCAAAGATGTTTGGGAAAATGTTAAGCGAAAAATTAGGATATTTTACATTCATATTTTTCTTTATTGGCTTCCATTGCACATTCTTCATTCAACATTTCTTAGGATTAATGGGTATGCCAAGAAGGGTTGCAACGTTCCTACCTGGTCAAGGGTTAGATTTAGGGAATCTAATCAGTACAATTGGTGCTTTTTTAATGGCAATCGGGGTTATTATATTGCTAGTGAATATTGTTAAGACTTCATTAAGCAAACAAAAACTTGCTAATGATCCATGGGAGGATGGCAGAACAATTGAGTGGGCAATTCCATCACCACCACCATATTATAACTTTAAACAAATACCACTTGTACGAGGGTTGGATACTTGGTGGATTGAAAAAATGGATGGGAAGAAAGAGTTAACTCCAGCAGAGCCACTCGGTGATATTCATATGCCGAATAATTCAATTATTCCGTTCTTTATTAGTCTAGGGTTATTTATCGCTGCGTTTGGTGCCATGTATAACCCGCTGAATTCTGTGGGAGACGGGAAAAGTTGGGGAGTTCCAGTTTTAATTCTTGGTCTAACTATAATGTTTGGTTCAATGCTCATTCGATCATTACGCGACGATTTTGGCTATCATATCCATAAAGAGGAATTAATGGATGATGATGAAGGGGGGAAAGTTGGATGAAAGTAGATGAAAGATATACTGCTTTAAACTGGCCTAATCACCCCGAAACACAAACATTAGAAGGAAAGAATAAGTTTTTAGGTTTTTGGCTTTTTCTTGCAGGCGAAACAGTTCTCTTCGCTTCGTTATTTGCAACGTATTTAGCGTTAAAAGATTCTGTTCCAGATAGCAGTCATCCATTGACAAAAGACTTATTTAGCCTACCTTTAGTCTTTGCAATGACAATGATATTATTAACGAGTTCTTTAACTAGTGTTTATGCCATTTACCATATGCGAAATTATAATTTTAAGAAGATGCAAGCATGGTTAGTTATAACAGTTTTATTAGGAGCATCCTTTTTAGCTTTAGAGATTTATGAATTTAACCATTATGTTAAAGAATATGGATTCACATTTGGAAGCAGTGCTTTTAGCTCAGCATATTATACACTAGTTGGAACACATGGTGCTCACGTTACGTTTGGCTTAGGTTGGATTATTGCTTTAATATTACGAAATGCAAAAAGAGGTTTGAACTTATATAACGCTCCGAAATATTATGTAGCTAGTTTATACTGGCATTTCATCGATGTCGTATGGGTATTCATCTTTACAGTTGTGTACTTAATAGGTAAGGTGGGATGAGCATGGGAAGTGAACAAGTGAAAAATCCAGAATTACGAGTGCGTCACGAATATCGTAGAAGAAAAAATGCAAAAGGGATGCAAGCGCAAGTAATTACATTTGCCCTAATGATATTTTTGACGATTATCTCTTTTATTGCTGTGGGATCTGGTAGTTTTTCAGCGAAATTTATCATACCTTTTATATTGCTATTAGCCGTTGTTCAAGTTGGTTTTCAATTGTACTATTTTATGCATGCTAGTGAAAAGGGTCATCAATTTCCTATGTTTTTTATGTATTCCGCTATATTTGTAGCGTTCATTACTGTACTAGTCTATATGACAATTATTTGGTGGTAAATAAGTAGAGGACTCTCCTGACGATAAATAATGCCGTAGACTGCTTAAGTTTTTAAAAGTAGGATAAAAGGTATTTTTAGCCGTTGGGATAGTCCTTTTTCAACGATCAGACTATATTCTTTCCTTTTTTCAAATGTCATAAAGTTGTTAAACTAAATATATGCTACTTTCGGAACTATCTGTATAATAAGTTATAAGTAGCATGACCGAGGTGGAAATATGTTGCTTAAATTGGAGCAGTTTGGATTTCGGGCATTGTGGAGTCCTTATTTATTTCTTTTTTTATTGATGATTACTTGTGTTTTTTTTTATTTTGCTTATAAAAAACGTCACCTATTTGATGGGGGAGAGAAGTTAACAAAAAAAGAGGCATCGCTTTTCATCCTATCAATATTATTTATCTACATAATTAAAGGATCACCACTTGATTTGTTAGGACATTTAATGTTTACTTTTCATATGATCCAGATGGCTTTTTTATATTTGCTAATACCACATTTTTTAATAAGGGCTATTCCAAAATGGATGTGGGAGCGAATACTATCATTTCGTTTGATGAAGTTAATGTTTCGTTTTTTTACGAAGCCATTAATCGCATTAGTTCTTTTCAACGGGATTTTTTCACTTTATCATATTCCCATTGTTTTTGATACAGTTAAAACAAATGTATGGTATCATAGTATTTACACAGTTATTCTATTTTTATTAGCTATCTTCATGTGGTGGCCACTTGTCAACCGGATGGATCGTGAAAATCAATTATCAGGATTAAAGAAGGTTGCCTACTTATTTGCAGATAGTGTTCTCATTACACCGGCTTGTGCTTTAATTATATTTAGCAAGACACCAATGTTTGAAACATATACGAACACTGAGTTATGGATTCAGTCTTTACATTTATGTGTGCCATCCGACATTGTTCCAAATCTTAACTTAACAGGACCTGAAATGTTTAACCTGATGCCAGCCCATTATGATCAACAAACAGGTGGCGTTATTATGAAATTTTTACAAGAGTTAATCTATGGAGTAATCTTATACAGAATATTAATGGAGTGGTATCGAAAAGAGCAGCAGGAAGAAACTAAGGGAACAAATTTTGACTTCTGAAATACTACTTAAAATAACCAAATAAGAAAGAAAATTAAAAAGAAAGTTAGGTATATAAATGGAAAATCTTCACCTTTTACCAACGATAAGCACATTATGTATTGTCGTTAGTGCCATTTTTGTCGCAATAGGTTGGGCATATATTAAACAAAAGAAGATTGAAAAGCATAAAAAAATGATGATTACAGCGGCAGTTTTTGCAAGTATCTTTTTCATTATTTATGCAAGTCGAACCGTTTTTATCGGAAATACTTCTTTTGGAGGACCAGAACATCTAAAAATTTTCTATACTATTTTTCTCATATTCCATATTACATTAGCTACAGTAGGTGCAGTATTAGGTGTATGGACAATATGGCTTGGATTGAAAAACATCTTGGATAAACATAGAAAAATAGGTCCGATTACGAGTATTATATGGTTCTTTACTGCAATTACAGGTGTAGCGGTATACATATTATTGTATATTCTTTATCCTGGAGGAGAAACTACATCACTGATAAAGGCAATTTTAGGATTATAAAATAAGTTTATTTTTTAGGCTTTGACTGAGCACGTGATGCGAAAATCCTCCAACTTAGCGAAGAAAAATCAAGCTTGCGATAATAAACTAAAATGAAGATAGGGGCTATCCAAAAAGTCGTATTTTGATTTTTGGATGCCCCTTTTCATGTTTCAAAACCTTGATATATCAACATTTTTTGATTATCACATTTTTTAGGAAATCCATTTTTCAGACAGCCTCTTTCTTACCTCTAGTCAAGTACTTTTACAATACTTTTTAAGAATTAAATTTATGATTGGAGGAAGGGGGTACCCCCTTCCTCCAATCATAAATTTAGCGAATGCCAAAAAGACCTAACGATTTTTTGTTTTTTTCGCAAGGTCAAGTATGTTATAGTTAATTAAACCATTTACGAACAGGTGGATGCTGCTTCGTAATCATAGGTAATGTTGTGTGCAATAAGGTGAAATGCTACTTTTAAGAACTTATTCACACAAGCAATTGACGCAACTTTATGAGGCTTTCTCAGAGGTTGCGTTTTTAATTTGTCGTAATACTCCACCAGATGATTCTTTGTTTTTTGGCGTAGTGTAATCATCGTTTTAATCATAAAGAATAAAATTTTTCGTAGTTTATTGTTTCCCCTTTTATTAATCTTGTCCTTATAATGGGTATTACCTGACTGATAACGCATAATATCAATCCCCACATAGGCATTTAACTGCTTATGATTTTTAAAACGCCTGATATCACCCAACTCACCAATGATTCGAACAGCTGTTGTTTCCCCTATTCCTGGAAATGATAGAAGTACATGATATTCTGTGCGCTCATTAGAAAGCTCAACCATCTGCTTTACAAGCTGTTCTTTCCTCTCTTTTAAGTCTACGATGCGTCTTGCGTAATCTTTGACTTGTTCGCAACGTACATCATCTCTTGAGATGGCTGGATAGGAAGTTTTCGCGGCTTCAAGGAGGGCGATTCCTTTCTCTTCTGCTCGTTTTAAAGACAAATTTTTTCGTGTGTTTGCCTTTAATCGATTGCGAATGACCGTTTTTGAATGGGCTAACACTTCATCAGGATGTGGATACAATTGTACGATATTCAAAAACAGCGCAGAACGTTTCGTAAATAGCTGTTCCAATTCTGGAAAACTCAATTGAAGGATAGCGTGTAAACGGCTATATAAGTGCGTAATCTCACTGTCTAACTCATCATAGTAACGTGTGAGCCCACGCATCTGTTGGTAGTATTCATCTTCTTGATACGTCTGTTCACGTTCTACTCGAAAGTGCGATTTCGCTAGCTCATGTGCATCGCCTTTATCTGTTTTTTGGCGGCGCATCGAAGCCATTTGTAAGTTCGCTTCAAGTGGGTTAATACGGCAATATGTATAATCATAATCTTGAAAAAATCGTTCCAATGCTTTGGAATATACACCGGTTGCTTCAAAGACAATTTCAGGTGGTTGTCCATCTTGATAAGTTAGTGTTTGAAGCGTTTTATGAAGTTGTTCAAAAGAGGGACGATTATGTTCAATCTCTTTTTCTACTTCACATTGACGATACTGATTGTAAATGACCATTGTACTTTTTCCCATACTCACATCTAAGGCTACAACATGTTTCATGATTCTATTTTCTCCTTTTTAGTCAACCATAGAAGTCTTCACATTACCTTATCGATTCCATTTTCTTATACACGATCTCAAGGACCCAACATACTAAACTGATTCAAATAAGGTTGTGAAGTTGGTCTGTTTTTGATACGGACTCTTTATTGGTCCTAGAGGCTGTTCGACCTTCCTTCACTTCTACTATGAAAATAGTAGCACAAACCATGGCCTTGGTCTGTGCTACTAATGTTAGTATGTTTACGCATGTAATGCTATTGATGAAATACATTTATTTCATATATTAGGCCTCAATACTTTCTGATAACGGTTCCAATACTTCTTTTATAGCTGTCAGAATTTCTTTACACTGTTTGACTAAAGCCTTTGGGAAATTCTCATCTTCACCATATTCTACACCGTGTGGGTAATAATATTTCCCTAGAATCGGTATCATTAACTGGATAGTAGCTTCGTGAGCTCCAACATCACCTGAAACTGCGTACCCTTGAACCCTTAAGTAGTAAACGTTATCTTGTATAACAATCTTTCTGTCATATGTAACTCTTTCGTAATCCCACTGTCCAGCACGAATTAAACCGTATTCTGGTAAAATGTCGTCTAACGTATTTAAATCAATCTGGATTTGTTCTAACCCTATGTTTTCAAATCGCATAGTTTCCCCTCCTGAAAAAATGATCATTTACAATCAGGAAATTACAATACCCTTACTTATAATAATAGATGAATTAAAGAGGAGTTGCAATAAAATTTCATTAATTTTGTTTTATTTGAAAATTGATGTCTATTGCATATCGTGAAAAACATGGGAAAACATAATCTTGAGAAAATAGTTTAAAAGGGGGAACTTTTTTGAGAAAGATTAAAGATTTAATGACGACAGAGTTAGAAACATGTACACTGTTAGATAATGTTTACGAAGTTTCGGTGAAAATGAAAGAGGCTGATGTCGGTGCGATACCCGTTGTCGATCAAGATCGTATCATAGGGATTATAACAGATCGTGATCTCGTATTACGGGGCTACGCTGAAAAACGTCCAGGTTCAACAAAAGTAGAAGATGTGATGACGAAAAATTTAATAACCGTTACTACAGATGACCAAGTTTATAAAGCAGCAAAGTTAATGGCAGAACATAAAATCCGTCGTCTGCCTGTTGTAGATGATGGATATCGATTAATTGGTATGATATCTTTGGGTGATATTGCCGTTAATGAAAATACTGATTATCAAGCGAAAACAGCATTAGCGGAAATTTCGGAGGACCATTCAAGTGAGAAATATATGAATTAGTATTATTGTAGGAGCTGCTAAGCCGGAACTAAGTTGTGGGAAATTTTGTGATACATATCGCAAAAAACCTCGACAGAAGCTATCAGCTCCTTTTAAAAACGATTCGAATAGTGTTATAATAAATTGAAAATTAAATAAAGGGAGTGCAAAAAACAAAAAGAAAAGAGGAGTAAAATGCTAGTAATCATTCTATTATAAAATTTATAACATATAATTTAAAATAAATAGAATCTACATGATAGGGGGGAGAGGCCTCTGAAAAATTTAATTAGGATATTATTTATTGCAACTGGTATTCTCGTTATTGGTATATCGTTTAATCTTTTTTACACGAAAGACCCAGTATTAATAGAAAATAAAAAAGAGATAGTAGAAAATGAAAAGTTGAAGCCAGCAAAAGATTCACCTGAGAAAAGTAATGTAGAAAAACGACCTACGACGGGTATTTCTACATACATCGGTAAATCAATTAATACATTTCAAAAGAAGTTTGGAAAACCAACACGGCAGGAACCGTCTTATTATGGCTATACTTGGTGGGTTTATAACAAGAAAGATTTTTATTTGATGGTAGGAGTATTAAATAATAAGATTGTTACGATTACAGTTGCAAGTGAGCAGATTGATACTTACCCATTTAAAATTGGAGAAAATTTAGAGTCCGTTTATAAAAAAGTGGACATGCAACCTGAAGTTGAGTTCGTTAATGATAATGGGGTTTATCGATTTGAATTATTTGAAGATGATATCAATATTAAACCGTTAATTTCTTTTGGTGATATTTTTGCCCAATTATATTTTGATCACTTTGAAGGGAATTTAATCTTTATTCGTTTTATGGATGGGAATACGTTAATTCAACAACGGCCTTATGATATGACTTATCGTGGAAAATTAATAGACTATAAAGAATTAACTCCAGAAGAATGGGCTAAAGCAGATGCCGCAAGTGAATTACAAATTTATGAATTAACTAATTTAGTTCGTACAAACTATGATGTTCCTGAATTAACTTGGGATGAAGATACAAGAGAGGTGGCGTATGAACATAGTCAGGATATGTATGAAACGGAAACATTCTCCCATAATTCAGATAAGTATGGAAACCTTGCTGATCGATTGAAACGGCACGATGTTTTTTATGAAACTGCTGGTGAAAATATTGCTTTTCAATATACAGACAGTGTCGCTGTTGTCAGTGGCTGGCTAAATAGTAAAGGACATCGTGAAACATTGCTTAATAAAGACTTTACTCATATTGGAGTTGGAGTTTATCAAAAGTACTATACACAAAACTTTCTTGAAAAGTCATGGGAGTAAAATGAAAGGTTACTTTGAAATTAGGCACACTTTTTGTAACAATTTTTGCTACGAGTTGCTAATTTTCGAGGTGGCCTTTTTAAATTTAGTTTCACCTTCCTTCGCCTAGACATAGTTTATAGTAAGTAGATCTGAAGAGGGTGAGAAAAATGGCTAAAGAGAAAAATCCTTCCATTGAACAGTTTAAAAACTTTGTTAAAAAACATCCAAAGTTAATACAAAAAGTAAAAAATGGTGAAGGTTCATGGCAAGAATTATTTGAAGAATGGTATTTATTAGGAGAAGACGATCCAAAGTGGAAAAAGTATCGGATTAATGGAACTTTTGAAAAGTCAAAATTAGAAAACGAACAAGAACAAATAAAGGAAGCAAAAAATGTATTGATTGACCAACTTTTGCTATATATAAAAAATATGGATATGAAACAACTACAAAATTATTTGGGACAGATGAGTGAGGCTATTGAATCTTTACAAAACTTATTAGGACAATTGAAAAACAATGGAGAAAAGGAAGAAATGAATCGTACTTTACCAGTTAGTGACAGAAGAAATCCATTTTTATTCCGAAAAGATTAACAGGGGGGCTATAAATAAATGAGAAAAGATATTTATGAACAAATAAAATCGAAAAGAGAGTTTGTCCATTATCTTCGGATGGAACCAGCATGGTATAAAACTTTATCAAGGAATCCAACTTTGATTAAAGAATTTGAAAAGGCGGCATTCAAATATTATAAAAAGACGTTTCCGGATCGCGTTGATAAAGTATCTAATGGTGTTCAATTCGCCTCAATGATGTTATCTATGCTTCAGTCAATGAACCAAACCCAATAATTGCTATCCTTAATAATACGGGGATAGTTTTTTGTATTTTTCATGTTTTTCTCTTAAAACATATAGATGATCTTTGCACAAAAAATAGCATCTTAAATATAAACCGTAGTGATTCCTTTTTTATACATGATTATGATATTATATATTGTGGAGGTGCAAATATGTTTGCTACTTTAGAATCAGTTGAAATCATTGATCATGCTGAAACTTTAGCTAAAATGATAATAGAAAGTGATATTGCGGATGAATACCGCCAATGTTTATATATAATGAATACCGACTTAGAAACACAAAAAAAGATAAAAAAATTTGTTAAGTTGAAGGAGCAATATGAGGAAGTACAGCGTTTTGGACGCTATCATCCAGACTATAGTAAAATTATGACTGAGGTTCGTCTAGCGAAAAGAGAAATGGACTTAGACGAGAATGTGGCCAAATTTAAAATAGCTGAAAATGCTTTGCAACAACTTCTTGATGAAATTAGTTTACTCATCGGTCGGTCTGTGTCCGAACGTGTTAAAGTGGCGACTGGAAGTCCGTTTTTTGAGACAAAATCGTCTGGTGGGTGTTCCACTGGGGGTAGTTGTGGCTGTAGTGCATAAAATTCAACTATATTGAAAACATTTAAATAGGAGACGCGCTATGATCGGAGAAAGACAAGGATTAATCGTCTGGTTACACAATATAAAGCTGGCAAAAAATTTAAGAAAGTATGGGAACATTCATTATATTTCAAAACGACTAAAATATGTTGTTCTATATTGTAATATGGATGAAAGTGAAACTGTTATGAACAAAATAAAAAATTTATCTTTCGTAAAAATGGTTGAACCATCTTACCGCCCTTTTTTAAAGACTGATTTCGATAATGCAAAGCCAGATAAAGCAAAAGAATATGATTATAAAATTGGTTTCTAAACTTTTTCATTTTGGCTATCTTTTAGTGTTGAGTTACTGTGGTTGATTTTTCATAGTGAACTCTTTGCTAATAGATAGTCTTTTTTATCATCGGCTATCCAACTAACTGGAGCTTTTATACCGATTATATCTTTTATTTATGTTATTAATGATATTAAACTGCTTTCTTAAAGCAATTTATTGAAGTATTCGTTTATACGTAATAAAGATTAATGTGATAAAGAAAACGAGAGAGTTCGAGCCCTTAGCGAAAGATAAACCTAAAGTACACCGGAAAAAGTTTTTCGGTTGTGAGGTCACGCTACTTCCTAACAGTCTTTCCCAATAGTAGCTAAAAAAACCCTGCAGATAATTCTGCAGGGCTCCTTCCAACTCTTCATGAGTGAAGGCAAAGGGAGAGGAGAAACCGGAGGAAGAACTTATGGGGAAACGTAAGTCTTCTCCGCGGTTGGCAACAACATCTTTCGTTTGATGTTGTCATTTACAGTATGACCATATTTGTCCTACTTATACATTATTTTACAAAAAATATTTCCTTACGATAGTAAAATCATCTCGATTCTCAAATCATCTATTACATATAATTTAAGTGGAAATTGGTCGTATCAATTAGTCATTTATTAAAAATTATGGTAGGATGGTAACGTAAAATCTAAAATAAAGGTGATTTTGTGCGAGTAATATCTGGGATTCAAAAAGGAAGAATTTTAAAAGCAGTTCCTGGTGAAAGTACGCGGCCTACCACTGACAAGGTAAAAGAGTCAGTTTTCAATATTATTGGTCCATACTTTGAAGGGGGATATGGCCTTGATTTATTTGCGGGCAGCGGTGGTCTTGGAATTGAAGGGATTAGTAGAGGATTAGAAAAAGTCCTATTTATTGACCACGATACAAAAGCAATCCAAACAATTAAGAAAAATATAGAGTTATGTCATTTTGAAGAGAAGGCAGAAATTTACCGAAATGATTGGAAAAGAGCGCTTAAAACAATCGCTCAACGGCAAATTAAATTTCGAGTTATTTGGTTGGATCCACCGTATAAAAAAGATGTATATACTTATATTTTGGCTAATATTCATAAAAGCGATTTATTGGACAAAAATGGTGTAATTATTTGTGAACATGCAAAGGAAAAGGAGTTACCGAACACTGTAGAAGATTTGATACGAATCAGACAAGAAAACTATGGAACGATAAACATATCGCTTTATATGTGGAGATAAGGAGGAGAGCAAATGGAACGTATCGCAGTTTGCCCTGGCAGCTTTGATCCCATTACAAATGGACATATTGATATTATTAAGCGGGGCTCAAATATCTTTGATAAAATCTATGTTTGTGTCTTACATAACTCAGAAAAAACATCAAATTTGTTTACAACCGAGGAAAGACTTCGACTAATCCAGGAATCCACAATAAATATACCAAATATTATTGTTGATTCATTTAATGGCCTATTAATTGACTATGCTAGAAGTGTTAATGCTCAAGCAATTCTTCGTGGCTTACGTGCAGTGTCAGACTTCGAGTATGAAATGAGAATTACTTCAATGAATCGTAAACTTGACCGAGATATTGACACATTTTTTATCATGACTGATAACAGTTACTCGTTTTTAAGTTCGAGTATTGTTAAAGAGGTAGCGAAATATCATGGGGATGTTTCTGATCTTGTACCATCAGTTGTAAATGATGCGTTAAAACAGAAATTTAAACAATTATAAATAAGAAAGACTTCATGCCAAGTGATAAGCGATATCCCTTTGACATGAAGTTTTTTTATGAACAAGTCCGATTACCTATTGTATATCATCCTTTTCCCATACACAATGATATAAACAAAAAGTGAGAGAAGTGTAATTAATGGACCAAAATGAGTGAGTGTTGTAAACAAATCTGAATATGAATTCTCACTTTTACTCATAAAGACAGGAATTATCTCTATATTTCCTATTAATTTATGTTCGTAAAGTGGTTTCCATATGATTAATGTAATGATTGATGCAAAAACTCCTTGTATTATCCGTGCAAAAAAGAAGGGGAGGAATCGAATATCGGTTTGAGAAAGCAGACTTCCGACTTGAGCTTGTATACTAAATCCGGCAAAAGCTAACATAAAACTAACGACGATGACTTGTTTTAACAATTCCACATTTTCAACTTCACTTATTAATTGACTTCCAATCGTCATTTCAAATAAACCTGAAATAAATGGAATACTAAATGACTCTGGTAATGATAATATTGAAAATAGATGATTAATAAAAACTGCTAAAAAGTCGGTTACATTCATTAAAGATAGTAAGGTATTAACCACTGAAAATAAAATGATAAAACCGCCAATCATCAGTAATGTATGTATTGACGATGTTACTGCATCACCTAATAATGTCCCAAAAGGCCGCTTATCTTGTATTCTTGTTTCGTGCATTGCCTTAAATGCATTTTTAATTGAGAACGTTTGGTTTTCAACCTTTTTATCTAGTTTGTCTTTCCCGTGGTAGCGCATAATTAAACCGACAAATATATTCGCAACATGGTGAGAAATGGCTAATATCATTCCTAACCTAGCGTTCTGAAAAAAACCGACAGCGATTGCTCCGAAAATAAATAAGGGATTAGCACAGCTTGTAAAGGCGACAAGTCTTTCTGCTTCGATTTGACTTATTAACTCATCTTTTCTTAATCGGACAGAAAATTTAGCACCTGCAGGATTTCCGGAAGCCATTCCCATTGCCCAAACAAATCCGCCAACACCAGGTACACGAAAGATTGGTCTCATTAGCGGTTCCAATAGAACACCGAGAAATTTCACTACTCCGAATCCAATTAATAGTTCAGCAATGATAAAAAAAGGAAGTAAGGATGGGAATACAACTTCCCACCAAGTATGTAATCCTTTTAGTGATGCTTTTAAAGCTTCTTTTGGATGGGAAATAAGAGCAAATGCTAAAAAGATAACAGATACTGCCAGAACAATCGTTTTTAATCTAGATTTAAACAAAAATTTCCCTCCTTTTAAGAAACAGGTCGAAATTTCAATCTAATACTCTATGATGAAAAAAGTACTCGGTAGAAATATACTAGTTTTTTCTTATCCTTAATCATAATGTGCTAAAATGAATACCATAAAAATACAATAACTATATAAAGTAATTTTCAATAAACTTGTGCATGTCCACCTTCTCCATAAATGTATGAAGTAGTTTTATAAAAAAGAATAAATTTTTTAGCGAATAGGAAAGTATAAATTTCACCAATTATTTCTTTCCTATACGCATAAGCACATATGGAAGGCTCTAGCAGCTCCTTCAAAGCCGATAAACTCAGCGAACTGTAGTCTCTCGTTTCGCCAGGCTTATGCGTCCCTGAGCTTTCTTTACTTCAACAAGTTGTCAAAACATTTTTGATAAAACTTTGCGAACATAAAATAAAAGCTCTTCGTATCGTTTTAATTAACTTGTCATATTACAATTAAGGGAACATGAAAAAAATATAAAATAAGGGGAGAATCATGTGAGAGAGCCCAAAATTGGTCTAGCATTAGGATCTGGAGGTGCTCGAGGTCTCGCTCATATCGGTGTTCTAAAGGTCTTAGAGAAAGAAAATATTCCTATTTCAATGATTGCAGGGAGTAGTATTGGTTCTCTTATTGGGTCCTTTTATGCTTCGGGACAAACGATTGATAATATGATTAAATTATCGCAAAGCTTTAAACGAAAATTTTTTATCGATGTTACGATACCAAAACTTGGTTTTATAACGGGTAACAGAATAAAGGAATTTATCCGCCTATTCACATTTAATAAAAATATTGAAGATTGTCGTTTACCAATATCTATCATCGCAACCGATATTTATACTGGCGACAAAGTTGTTTTCCAAAAGGGACCAATCGCTGAGGCAGTTCGAGCAAGTATAGCCATACCGGGTGTTTTTATTCCAGAGAATTACCAAGATCGTTTGTTAGTTGACGGTGGAGTTAGTGACCGAGTTCCTGTTTCTGTTGTTAAAGATATGGGGGCAGATTTAGTTATTGCGGTTGATGTTGCTGGTCTAAATAGAAATGCACAAATTGTAAATATTTATGATGTAATTATGCAAAGTATTGATATTTTGCAAGTGGAGTTAGCAGAGGCACGTGCATATCAATCTGATATTTATATTAAACCTCCTGTCGAAAAATATAGCTCGTACTCCTTTAATGACATCGGAGAACTAATTTTATTAGGGGAAGAATCAGCAAAAAAGGAAGTACCAAAAATTAAACAATTAATTGATTCGTGGAAGGAGTTACATAAGTGAAAAAAAGACTAACAATAATTTCTGCTCTATTCTTAACCTTTCTTTTTTTAAATTTTTATACTTTACCGTACTATGTTATGAAACCAGGGATGGCTGAGTCATTAGATGGAATTATCGAAGTAGAAGGAGGATATGATGAACAAGGGGAGTTAATGTTAACAACTGTTCGTATGGGTGAAGCAAATATTATTTCTTATCTAATGACAAAAATAAACAAATACTATGTGTTAGAGCCAAAAGAAGTAATTCGTATGAAAAATGAAACGGATGAAGAATATCAAGTACGGCAATTATATTATATGGAAGATTCACAAGAAAACGCATTGCAAGTCGCATTTAAAAAAGCTGGTAAAGATATTAATATCAAAATGAATGGCATTTATGTGTTAAGTGTAAGAGATGATATGCCATCCAGTAATGTTTTGAGACCTGGTGATCGTATAATTGCTATTGATGAGCATACCTTTGATTCTTCTCTTGAATTCACTAACTATATTCAAAGTAAAAAAGTTGGAGATGAGATTCACGTTACATTCTTACGTAATAACAAAAAAATGACAAAAAAAATAGCGGTTGATATGATACCGGAAATTAATAAACCAGGAATTGGAATCACATTAGTAGAAGATAAAGATGTTAAAACAAAACCTAAAGTTCATTTCAATTCAGAAAAAATTGGTGGACCATCAGCAGGGTTAATGTTTACTTTAGAGATTTATAATCAATTAACAGAAGAAGATATAACAAAAGGGTACAAAATAGCAGGTACTGGCACAATATCGCCGGATGGAACAGTTGGACCAATTGGAGGAATCGAACAAAAGATTGTTGCTGCTGACCGAGAAGGAGTCGAGTTATTTTTTGCACCTAATGAACAAGGAAAAAAGGGTTCCAATTATAAAATGGCTAAGAAAACAGCGAAGGAACTTAAGTCGAATATGAAAATTATTCCTATCGACAGTTTTGATGACGCCCTTAAGTACTTATCTTCATTAGAAAAAGAGTAATGAGTAATTGTAGGGAAGGTTAATCGATACCTTCCCGTAATTTGTTATTAGACGATTATTGGTGGACAGCTTGCTTCTTCCTTAATGATTTGCTTACTTATCTGATTATTAAAAGCTAGAGAATATATATGACTCGCTTTTACATCTAAACGGATAGCACTCTGGTCTATTTGTGATAACTTTGAAATGATTGGAAGGCTACATTTGTGTTTCTTTTCTTTTAAATATTTCCTTCCTTTCTCATTGAATCCGAGAACTCGAATGTACTCAGGATGATTGCACCGCTTTTTCATTTCTTCTTTTTTTGTGTTGGTTAAAATATGAACACATACCCGTTGTAATCGAGTCCATGTATACCGTTTTGTTTTAACTTTCTCCATAAAATCTGAAAAACTGATTGCCACTCTACAATAACGAATAAGTCGGTGCTCAATCCCTTCCTCAACCTCATAAATTTCTTTAAGTTCTTCAGGTTCACTATGAAGTAATTTATACTTTAAATATGGCCAAAGATTTTCCCACTGAACAAAATTACCATAAATATGTTTATAATGCAGTAGTCCTTCATAAGAAGTATATGGTACATGACTCCTGATTTCTGTTAATGAGTCGTTTTGTAATACTATGTTTCGAATACTTGTTGCACTGGAAATTTGCGTACTTGTTGATAAATAAGGCTCGTGATATTCAGCATTTACTCTCTTAATTGTAATTGGAAGAGTGGAACTTTTTAAGCGATGTAATGCTTTTATGTAATGATATCCTAAAATGTTGTTCGGCTTAGATAAATCGAGTAAGGGCTCTTCTTTTGCTATCGAACGGAAGGCGAGAGATGCTGCCTTAGGATAACTCAACCCATCGTTCATAAATTTTTTTATAGCGTCGTTATACTGATGTTTATGGTCTTCAATGAAATGAAGTGTATTATAGAAAGGAGTTAAACTACCTGACTCACTACCAAAACAAATAAAATTAGTTTGAAGACTTGATAAAATTGAAATTGCACCATGGGCAAAGATTTCCGCTTTTTGCGTGGAAAATGCATATGGCAATTCAACAACGAGATCAACACCTGCTTGAAGAGCCATTTTCGTTCGGGCAAACTTAGAAACAAGAGCAGGTTCTCCTCTTTGTAAAAAATGTCCACTCATTACAGCAATAACGACATCTGCATTTGTTTGTTTCCGGGTTTGATGTAAATGATATAGATGACCATTATGAAAAGGATTATACTCAACAACAATTCCAGCACTAATCATAGTTCCTCCCATATGATAATTCATGTACGTATTAAACATGGATCGTTTGCAAATACTAAATGAAAAATGCATTTTTATATGTTATGTTTATTATGAATAATTCTTGAGTTCCATGCAAGACTGTAAAGAAAAAATATTGACAAAAGGTTATTTGCGGGCTATAATTACTTTTGTTGCCTTGGGGTGATTGTATGAAATGGTCAATGATTCAATTGCAAAAATTCCGAAATAAAGGGTTGACATTTAACGAAGTGATTAATTTAGATTCTCTAAAAGATCGGGATTCTAATATTCAGTCTGTTTCACCTATTCGCGTTTCTGGAACAGCGGAAATCGATTCGAAAAAAGTAACTTTTTACTTACATATAGAAGGTGAATTGATTTTGCCAAGTTCACGGACGCTTGAAGATGTCCATTTCCCATTAGATATTCGTAGTACGGAAATCTTCATGTATCAATTTAATGAATATGAGGATAATTCTGAACTGAATCTACATCTAATCGAAGGGGAAATGATTGATTTAACACCCATTATTGAAGAATTAATATTGCTAGAAATTCCTATGCAAGTTTATAATGAGGAAGATGATATATCCGCTTTTTTCAATCCTGGGCAAGATTGGGAATTTGTTCAAGATGATCAAGAAAAGAAGCAGGATAAAATAGATCCTCGTTTTGCTAATTTAGCAAATTTTTTAAAAAAAGACGACTCAACGAATTAACGTTCATCCTTTTAAGGAGGTGGAATTATGGCTGTACCATTTAGAAGAACATCTAAAACTAGAAAACGTCTACGCCGGACACATTTTAAATTACAAGTTCCAGGTATGGTAGAATGTCCAAATTGTGGTGAAATGAAAAAAGCCCATCATGTTTGCCCAAACTGTGGAACTTATAAAGGTAAAGAAGTTATCAACAAATAAAGTTGAGAAAAAGGAGTTACATAAATAATGTAGCTCTTTTTTTTTGCTTCTAGAAAAGTACTAATTTTAAAATTTCTACATAACTATACACATAAACGCATAAGGAAAGGATTTGGTAGCATTACATCAAAGCCGAAAAACCCTCTTTCTTTTCGGAAAACTACGCTCTTCGTTTCGTCAGGCTTATGCGTTTTGAATTTTCTTTATGGCTCTCTTTAAGGGATTATTTTTATTCATTCTCTTAGCAGGGCTTTTTTACATGAAAAAATGATCATATTATGGAAATTCTCCCCATGTGGACCTGCTTAATAGATTAATTAAGAAGTCTATCGTTTCTATTATGTGCATATATATAATTACGAAAACAATTTCTTAATAAATTCTGTTCTAGTCAGTACAAAATTGAGAATCTAGAACATGAATGGACAATGTCGTTTCATTTCTATTGAACGAAAGGACAAAAATCTATCACATAGGAAATGATTTTAGATTGGGAGGGAACGTGATGACAACAGTTCGCCAAGATGCTTGGTCAAAAGATGAGGATTTGCTTTTAGCTGAAGTAGTTTTAAGGCATATAAGAGAAGGGAGCACCCAGTTAAAGGCTTTTGAAGAAGTGGGGAAAAAATTAAGTAGGACAGCTGCTGCTTGTGGTTTTCGGTGGAATTCTTCAGTGAGAAAACAATATAAAACGGGCATTGAGTTGGCAAAGCGGCAAAGAAAGGAGCTTAAGAGAAAATCGGAAGAAGATATAGTAAGGGAATATATTGAGGAAGAAAAAAATGAAGAGATTAGAAACGAAAATCTCACATTAGAACA
Source organism: Bacillus andreraoultii (assembly GCF_001244735.1). Lineage (GTDB taxonomy): Bacteria > Bacillota > Bacilli > Bacillales > Caldibacillaceae > Caldifermentibacillus > Caldifermentibacillus andreraoultii. Next base: position 2,353,217 of record NZ_LN868937.1, on the reverse strand, counting down.
GGTGATGTCATATTTACGTCGTATGAAAGAGCAAGAGGAGTATTATGCAGCTTCGAATGAACAGTTAGCTAAATATAGAGAAGAGTGTAACCGATTAGAAAGAAAACTTCAATTAGCTGTAGAGGAAAATGAACATTTAAAGAAGGAAATAAGTTCTTTAAAAGATGATTATTTATCGTTACTATCTATAATGGAAAAGGCTAGGAAACTTGCGCTGAAGGAAGATGAACAAGATTTAAAAATGAAATTTCAAATGGATACAAACGGAAACTTAGATGTAGTTAAAGAGAAATAGGTGGAGAATGAACTCCACCTATTCATTCACTAATTTTTCTGTTTTTAGAAAGATAACAAACTTTGAGAGCGCCTACAACATAAGAACGTATGCAAAAATTTCCCTACTTAAATTAATTGAGAGGTGTAGTTATGAGGAAAATATTAATTGCAAATAGGGGAGAGATAGCAGAAAGAATCATAAAAACTTGCAAGAAACTAGGAATTGAAACAGTAGCAATTTATTCAGATGTTGACAAGGATCTTCCTTTCGTAAAAGAGGCAACAGTTGCTAAAAATATCGGGCCCGGGCCAGTAAAGGATTCGTATTTACAAATTGATCGGATTATTCAGCTTGCGAAATCATTAGAAGTTGATGCCATTCACCCCGGGTATGGCTTGCTATCGGAAAATAGTGAGTTTGCAAAGAAAATTAGTCAAATGGGTATGATTTTTATTGGGCCGAAAGCGGAAACATTAGCGGATATGGGTGATAAAGTTTCAGCGAGGAAAAAAATGAAAGAAGCCGGTGTTCCAGTTGTGCCAGGCACAGAAAATGTTATTAGCAACATGGATGAAGCAATATCCCTAGCAGATGAAATTGGCTATCCTGTTATGCTTAAAGCAAGTGGTGGGGGCGGAGGTATCGGCATGGTTCTCTGTCAAGATGAAGGGGATTTGAAAAAGGCCTATTCGTCTGTAAAATCACGGGCGGAAATGTATTTTGGTTCGGATCAAATTTTTATTGAAAAATTTATAGAAAAAGCTCGTCATATAGAAGTGCAAATATTTGGTGATCAATATGGTAATATAATCCACTTGTATGAGCGTGATTGCTCTGTACAAAGGAGAAATCAAAAAGTTGTTGAGGAAACACCTGCGTTCCGGTTATCAGAAAAGGGAAAGCAAAAGTTATATCAATATGCTATTAAAGCGGCAAAATCCGTATCTTATATCAATGCTGGAACGATAGAATTTATTGTAGATACTGATGAAAATTGTTATTTCCTCGAGATGAATACAAGGCTTCAAGTGGAACATCCTGTTACAGAGGAGATTACAGGGATTGATTTAGTAGCGTGGCAAATCGAAGTTGCTAAAGGAAATCCAATACCAATGAAACAAGAGTCTATAGAAAAAAATGGTCATGCGATTGAATTTCGTGTCTACGCGGAAAATCCGAAAAACTTTTACCCTTCTCCAGGAACAATAACTAAATTACAGTGGGGTAATACGAAACGGGTCCGTATTGACAAAGGATATGTTGAAGGAAATACCGTGACCCCTTATTATGATCCGATGTTGGCAAAAGTGATATTTAAAGGAGCTACTCGAAAAGAATGTCTACATAATGCAAATGAATTTTTTAATACAACTACGATTGAAGGGATAAAAACAAATATTCCAGTATTTCTAGATATATTAAATGATAAGGACTTTATTTCAGGAATTTATGATACGAATCTTTTAAAAAATCTCAAGAAAGGGGAATGAAGATGAAAACAGTTATTGCTCCAATGGCAGGGACAGTATTCCAAATTTTAATCGGAGTTGGTGATACAGTCGAAAAAGGCGAAGTGGTTGTGATTTTAGAATCAATGAAAATGGAAATTCCCGTTGAAAGTGAACACGCTGGTAAGGTTGAATCAGTCCATTTTACGGAGGGAGATTTTGTTAATGAAGGAGATATGATAATAACGATTGCGTAAATAATGCACAGGATAAAGGATAAGGGAGAGATTGAAGAATGAGTCTTTCAAAAAAATTAAGGGATAGTCATGAGATTATTTTAAAAGGTGGAAATGAAAAATACCATGAAAAGTTAAAAGAACAAAATAAATTATTTGTACGAGAACGCTTAAAACTACTCTTCGATGGTGGTTCTTATCAAGAAGATGGGATATTTGCAAACTATCAAAATAGTGATTTACCAGCTGATGGTGTCGTATGTGCAATTGGGAAAATAAATGGGAGAACTGTTTGTGTGATGGCAAATGATTCGACTGTAAAAGCTGGGTCATGGGGTGCGCGAACGGTTGAGAAAATAATTCGTATTCAAGAAACAGCAATGAAATTAAAAGTTCCGTTTCTTTATTTAGTCGATTCAGCGGGTGCTCGCATTACCGATCAATTACAAATGTTCCCGAATCGTAGGGGAGCTGGACGCATATTTCATAATCAAGTAAAAATGAGTGGAATGGTTCCACAAATTTGTTTGCTATTTGGACCATCTGCTGCTGGCGGAGCATATATTCCAGCATTTTGTGACCTTGTTATTATGGTTGAAAAAAATGCATCCATGTATTTAGGTTCTCCCCGAATGGCTGAAAAGGTAATTGGTGAGAAAGTTAGTCTTGAAGAGATGGGTGGAGCCCGGATGCATTGCTCGGTGAGTGGCTGTGGTGACTATTTAGCGAAAAATGAGGAAGAGGCGATAAAAGTTGCAAAGAAATATTTAACGTATTTTCCACAAAATTTCACAGAAAAACCGACGAAGATGAATCAATATATTCCGCAAGAAAGTACAAAAACGTTAGAGGAAATAATCCCTACTAACCAAAATGCTCCCTTTAATATGTACGATTGTATTAATACTCTTATTGACAAGGAAAGTTTCTTTGAGATTAAAAAGCTATTTGCACCAGAATTAATTACCGGTTTGGCACGGATTGATGGAAGGGTCATTGGTATCATAGCAAATCAACCGAAAGTAAAGGGAGGAGTATTATTTGTTGACTCTGCCGATAAAGCGGCAAAATTCATACAATTATGTGATGCATATCATATCCCTCTTTTGTTTTTAGCAGATGTTCCGGGCTTTATGATTGGTACGAAAGTAGAACGAGAGGGAATTATTAGACATGGTGCGAAAATGATTGCAGCTATGAGCTCAGCAACTGTACCAAAAATATCAGTTATCATTCGGAAAGCTTATGGTGCAGGGCTTTATGCGATGGCCGGTCCAGCTTTCGAACCAGATGTCTGTATTGCACTTCCGACTGCACAAATTGCGGTTATGGGTCCTGAAGCGGCTGTAAATGCGGTATATTCGAATAAAATTAATGAAATTGTGGATTCAAAAGAACGATATAAATTTATTCAACAAAAGCAAAATGAATATAAAGAACATATAGATATTTATACGCTCGCTTCAGAACTAATAATCGACGATATTGTTGAGCCGAATGAATTACGAAATGTTTTAATTGAACGATTTGATTATTATGAAACGAAGAATGTACACTTTTCTGAAAGAAAGCATCCAGTATACCCAGTGTAATTTTTAAAAGCTTTTTCATATGAGTTCATATGGAAAGGCTTTTTTTCGTGTACATGGGCACATGCGATAAAATTTCTTCTAGGTTTAGTAGTTTGTAAGGTGTTGTATAAAAATTATGAAAATAATCGAGTTCATTAATTCCTTTTTCGTGTCACAAACGTATTTTTTTGATAATATGAATCTAGGAAAAAAGAATGGGTGGCGGAACAAATGAGAATTGGAATTATTGGCGCGGGTGCAATAGGTTTACTATTTTCATGTTATTTAAGTAAAAGTCATCACGTAACAATATACTGTCGAACAGAAAAGCAGGCGTTAGAGATTAATCAAAAGGGGCTTTTTATAACTTATCAAGAAAAACAAGAAAACCTTCGTATTCAAGCTAAAGAGAGTGGAAGCTTGATGGAGGAAGATTTAATCATTATCGCTGTGAAACAATATCATCTACAAAAGCTTGTTCCTCTGTTAAAGAGAATCCCATTGTCAATTCCAATTTTATTTATACAAAACGGTATTGGTCATTTACCGATAATTGATAGTCTTCCACATAAAAACGTTCTTCTTGGAGTTGTTGAACATGGAGCAATTAAATTAAATGAAACGAATGTTCATCATACTGGGATGGGTAAAACAAAAATTGCTGTTTATCGGTGGGATGGAAATTTTTTCTTAGATCAAATTCATCGATTCCAATCAGATAACTTTCCCATTTTATTCGAACATAACTATGAAGAAATGCTAATGGAGAAGCTCATTGCGAATGCGCTTATTAATCCGTTAACAGCCATTTTAAAGGTGGAGAATGGAGAATTAATCGAGAATCGTTTTTTCTTTCAGCTATTCGAGATGGTTTTTAATGAAGTTTGTACCGTATTAAATGTGTCTAATCGTGATTCTGCCCTTCAACGGGTTATTACGATCTGTAGAAGCACAGCAAATAACCAATCATCCATGTTAAAAGATGTATTAAATGGAAGACAAACAGAAATTGATGCGATTGTTGGCGAACTCCTAAAAAAGGCTACAACGAAAGGCCAATCTGTTCCTTTTTTACAATTTATGTATATTAGTATTAAGGGAATGGAGACATAAGGTGGAATATACGGTGTTGAATTTTTTTTAACAATTATATCAATATTTCTCTTTTTGCCAACCTTATTAATTAGTCTTATTATTTTCATCGGATTCTTGACTTTAAGAACGGGCAAAAGGCTTTTCAAATTGCAGCGGTATATCTTTGCTTTTAGCTATTAGGAAAGTAAAAATTTTCAATTTCTATTTTACCTTGTGCGCTTAAGCGTACAAGGAAGACTCTAGAAGTTTTATATCAAAGCCGAAAAACTCTTTTTCTTATCGGCGAACTCTAGTCTCTTCGGTTGCCTGAAGGTTCGGACGCCCGTATTTTCTTTAAAAACATTATAACTATGTATATAGTTTTAGAAGGGGAGATTTACAACGTGGAATTACTGCAAATGAAATTGGATATAAAAAATAAATTAGTTCATCGGTATGTAAATGATGGAGAAAGTTCTTTTTTTCATTACTCATTTCAAAAACAAGAGGATATTGTTCATCGTTATCAAGAATTAATGGATAGAATCTTCCCGCGTAAAGAAATTGCGGAACATATTCGAAAGTTTATGGGAAAGTTTTCAGTGACAAAAGAAATTGAAAACAACCTTAATAAATTGGGAAAAGAGAATAGTGTTGTTGTTATTGGTGGTCAACAAGCTGGTCTATTAACTGGGCCGTTATACTCCATACATAAAATGATTTCCATTATTTTACTAGCCAAAAAGCAAGAGCAATTGCTAAATCAACCAGTTGTCCCGATTTTTTGGGTTGCTGGTGAGGATCATGATATTCAAGAAGTTAACCATGTTTATAAGTTGGAAAAACAGGCTCTCGTAAAATCAAAATTCAGACAAAAAATGCGTACGGATAAGCAGATGGTTTCTAGAATTAAATTTGATAAAGTGAATCTAGAAGACTGGTATAAAGATATTATTGCTTCTTTTGGCGAGACGAATTATACAAACGAAATATTAGAACTACTTGATGAGTGTTTGGAAAAGTCTGATACATATACCGACTTTTTTATTAGTGTAGCAAACGAATTGTTCAAAAAAGATGGTTTATTATTTATTGATTCAGCCCATCCAGAATTAAGAAAAATCGAACGTACATATTTTCAAACATTAATTGAATATGGTGAACAAATTACTGAAAAATTACTACTTAAGCAAGAAGAATTAACGAAATTAGGCTATCAAAAAATGATTGATACTTCTGATACGGTGTGCCAGTTGTTTTTAGAAGAAAATGGTGAGCGGAATTTATTACGATACGACAAGGAAAATAAACTCATCGTTGGAAGCGGGAAAGCATTTACGAAAACAGAACTAATACAATTGGCTAAAGAGAATCCCGAGAAATTTAGTAACAATGTTGTAACAAGACCAATTATGCAGGAGTTTTTATTTCCAACTATTGCATTTATCGCAGGACCAGGTGAAATTGCTTATTGGGCTGAATTAAAAACATGTTTTGAGCTGTTAGGGTTAAAAATTCCTCCAGTCTTTCCACGTATTAATATTACTTTTTTAGAACGAAATATTGAAAGTGACATCAATGAACTAAACTTACAGTTGAAAAGTATATTATTACATGGTACAAAACAAAAAAAGCAAGAAGCTATCGAATCTTTAGGAAATAAAGAATTACAATTAAAAATTGAGGCTGCTAGAAAGACTATCGAAGACCAGTATCAAGAAGTTGCTGACGAAATAATCCGTTATGATAAAGGACTTAATACAATTGTTAAGAAAAATAGCCACTTTGTTAAGGGGCAACTAGATTTTTTGGAGCGAAAAATAGAAGAATCAATGAAAACAAAGCATGACGTTACTCTCAGCAAATATGACCGAATAGAAAGATCACTTCACCCGTTTGGTGGACTACAAGAACGATGTTGGAATCTTTTTTATTTCTTAAACCTTTATGGATTAAATTTACCAGAAAGATTGTTACAATTACCATTCGACTGTAACGGAGATCATTACGTTGTTAAATTATAATTTATACGACTGTCCTTTTGGGCAGTTTTTTTATTTATATAAAGACGAAAAAAAACCATTGTCGATAAATGGAGATAATTATCAATCAAAACTTGATGAAAAATTTATACTTTTTTCAAGTTTTAAAGGGATTTTACGATATAATAGCGAATTGAAAAAATAGTGGAAGAAAGTGGGGGAATGTGGTACATTTGTGTTATGAAGTGGAGGGATAAATATGTTCATGGGGGAATATCGGCATAATGTTGATACAAAGGGCAGGTTAATTGTTCCTGCCAAATTCCGAGAAGATCTCGGTGAAGTATTTGTATTAACACGAGGTCTTGACCAATGTTTATTTGGATACCCCATGAGTGAATGGAAAATTATTGAAGAGAAAATAAAATCCCTCCCATTGACGAAAAAAGATGCCCGTGCATTTGCTCGCTTTTTCTTTTCAGGTGCAACGGAATGCGAAATAGATAAACAAGGACGAATAAATATTCCTACCACATTACTTCAATACGGGAAGATAGAAAAGGAATGTGTTGTTTTAGGTGTTTCTAATCGAATTGAAATCTGGGATAAGGAAATATGGGAAAATTATTTTACTGAATCTGAAGAATCCTTTGCAGATATTGCAGAGAATATGATTGATTTTGACTTATAATTGGGAAGAATAAAGAACGAAATATTTTTGATTACTGTTCTCTTAAAAATGAAAGGTAGGAGACAACATGTTTCAACATACGACAGTCCTTTTACACGAAGCGGTAGAGGGGCTAAATATTAATCCAGAAGGAATATATGTGGATTGTACATTAGGTGGTGCAGGACATACGGAGCAAATATTAAGCCGACTTTCACAAAATGGAAAAGTTTATGCCTTTGACCAAGATCAAGTAGCAATTGAAAATGCGAAAAGAAAACTTCATCGTTATGAAAGACAGTTAGAAATTATCCATAATAACTTTGTCAATATAAAAGAAGAGCTTCATGCCCGAAGTGTTTTTCAAGTTGACGGTATTTTATATGATTTAGGTGTTTCTTCACCACAATTAGATGAACCTGAACGTGGTTTTAGTTATCATAACGATGCCCCGCTTGATATGCGAATGGATAGAGACGCTCCGATTACCGCGAAAACAGTTGTCAATGAGTGGCCTTATGAAAAACTAGTCCATATCTTTTTTAAATACGGGGAGGAAAAGTTTTCAAAACAAATAGCACGACAAATCGAAGCTGCTCGTGAAAAACAAATTATTGAAACAACTGGCCAGCTTGTCGACATTATTAAAGAGGCAATCCCAGCACCAGCAAGACGAAAAGGGGGACATCCAGCTAAGCGAGTTTTCCAGGCAATTCGTATTGCGGTAAATGATGAATTAAATAGTTTTGAACAATCATTAGAACAAAGTATTGAGCTTTTAAAAGTTGGTGGTAGAACAGCAGTTATTACATTCCACTCTTTAGAGGATCGAATTGCTAAATCGACCTTTAAAAAATATGCTACAGTTCCCGACTTACCTTCTGGGCTGCCTGTTATTCCTGAGGAGTTTCAACCGATGTTAAAGATTATTACACGAAAACCAATTGTACCAACAGACCAAGAACTTGCTAATAATAATCGTGCACGTTCAGCAAAATTACGAATTGCGGAGAGAATTAAAAAGTAAAAAGGGGAGGTCATACAAATGAGCAATTTAGCGAGAAAGTATCAAGTACAAGAAGTTCAACAACCGAAAAAATCATTTAAACCGAAAGTGAAAAAAAGTCTTTTTACGAAAGGAGAGAAGTTTTTATACATCGTTTTTGCCTGTATTGTTTTCTTTTTCTCCACAAAGATCATTTCAAACCAAGCCCATATATATGAAGTAAATAAAGAAATACAACAAGTTGAGACAACAATGACTGAACAACAAAAAGTAACTGAAGATTTAAAAGCACAAGTAAACGAATTAAGTGAATATAGTCGTGTACTTGAGACAGCCAAAAAACAAGGTCTAAAAATAAATGAAAATAATGTGAAGGTTGTTCAAAATAAATGAAAAAGAGACCTAGCATGAACAGAAGAGCTTTATTCATATTTATTGCGTTCAGTATTGTTCTCTTCTCGCTAACCTATCGTTTTTTTGTAATACAAATCACAGGAGAAGCTAATGGGAAATCGTTAAAAGCTTATGCTGAGGAAAAATATTCAAAAGAACGAACATTACAGGCATCACGCGGGTCGATTCTTGATCGTTCAGGAGACCCGCTAGCAATCGATACAATTACTTATAAGGTAGTTGCTATATTGGATCCATCCGTTACCCCAGATAAAGCAAAAACTCCAAAACATGTTGTTGATCCTGAAAAAACAGCTAAAATTCTCGCTAAATATATTCCTATGAAGGAGTCTGAAATATATAACCGATTAACAAAAGACCTTTTTCAAGTGGAATTTGGCGATGCTGGGAAAAACATAACAAATGAACTAAAGAGGAAAATTGAAGCTGAAAAACTGCCAGGAATTACTTTTATTCGGGAATCGAAACGTTCTTATCCGAACGGTGCATTCGCTTCTCATTTGCTTGGCTTTGCTAATTTTGTAGATGATGGTGACGGACATAAAAAATTAATTGGTCAAATGGGACTTGAAGGTAGTCTTAATAAATATTTAGAGGGTCACGATGGAAAAATTACGTATAAAAGTGACCGATGGGGATACATATTACCTACTTCTACTACGAAAATTAGCGAACCTAAAAATGGTAGTAATGTTTATTTAACGATCGATAAGAAAATCCAAACATTTATAGAAGATGCAATGAATGAAGTAGATAAACAGTACAAACCTAAAAAGATGATGGCAATTGTTGCTGATGCAAAAACAGGTGCAATTCTTGGGATGTCTCAAAGACCTACTTTCAATCCGAATACGAGGAAGGGAATTGAAAATAATTGGCAAAATATAATTGTAGAAAATGCGTATGAGCCAGGTTCTACAATGAAAATTTTTACATTAGCGGCAAGTATGCAAGAGGGAGTTTGGAATCCAAACGAAACATATCAGTCAGGGATCTATAATGTAAAAGGTGCTCCGCCAATTAAAGACCATAATAATGTAGGTTGGGGAAAAATTACATTTTTAGAAGGAATTCAACGGTCATCTAATGTAGCTGTTTCTAATCTTGTTGAAAAAATGGGTACGGATACTTTCCGAAATTACTTAGATAAATTTAAGTTTGGCCAAAAAACAGGAATTGAACTAGAAAATGAAGCAACTGGAACGATTCAATATCAATGGGAACGAGATCGCATCTCCACGGGATACGGACAAGCAACAAGTGTTACGGCGCTTCAAATGATACAAGCGTTAACTGCTGTGACAAATAAAGGAAAAATGATGCGCCCGTATTTAATTGATAAAATTGTCGATGAAGATGGAAAAGTGATTAAAGAGAGTAATCAAAAGGAAGTAGCATCTCCAATTTCCGAAGATACAGCAAAGAAAGTTATTGATGTATTGGAGTCAACGGTAACAAGTGAACATGGTACTGCTAAGAACTTTAATATCGATGGATATCAAGTAGCCGGTAAAACAGGTACGGCACAAATTTATGAAAATGGTAAAGGTTATTTAACGGGATTTAATAATTACTTATTTTCATTTATTGGGTTTGCCCCAACAGATGATCCGAAGCTAATTGTTTATGTCCTCGTTCAACAGCCAGATTTAAATCAAGAAGTAATGGAAGCTGGTTCTGTACCAGTCTCCAAAATTTTCAATCCTGTAATGAAAAATAGTTTACAATATTTAAATATTAAGCCGGATGAGTCTGTTGAAAAAGTAAAAGTGAATAGTTTACCAGATTATACATCCGCAAATATCGGCGAAGTAAAATCACAGTTAAAATCTTTTGGACTTCAATCAACTGTTATCGGGAATGGGACAAAAGTTGAACGAACCTATCCAAGTGCGGGAGCAAAATTATTAAATGGCGAACGAGTGATCATAGTTACCGACGGGAAATGGAAAATGCCAAATATCGTAGGTTGGTCACTTAGTGATGTTATGAAACTAGTAAATGCAACAAATATGAAAGTCTCTACTGAAGGAGAAGGATTTGTTACTTCACAAAATTTAGAACCTGGAACGGTTATTACAAAAGATAGTAATTTGAAAGTAAAGTTACAAACACAAATTCAAATCGATAAGGGAAAAATGACTAAAAAAGAAAAAACAAATACTGATGGTAAAAAGACGGAAGATTAGTAGGTTAAGTTGTTTAGTTGTCCAGACTTAGGTCGGACAACTTTTTTGTCTAATAGGAACGTATAAATGTTCCAATTTCTACTTGTCAATACGTATAAGTGCACAAAGAAGGCCCATCAGCTACATCAAAACCGAAACACTATCTTTTTGGGAAACTCTCGTCTCTCTGGTTGCATAGAGGCTTGTGCGCCCTTTTAGTTTTCTTTATTTTTGTTCGAATCATTAAGCTCCTGTGACAAAATCTATGTAAAATTGAAGAGTTCTAGCTTGGATAGGACATGCATATAATGAAACGAGCCTTGAAGGGAGGTCAGTTTCGTGTGCGAAGAGTTTCTCAAGTAACAGTAAGAAAACGATTAGCTTTTGTTCTACTTGCTGGATTATTTATATTTTTAATATTAATGACCAGACTTGGTTATGTACAGTTTGCCTTAGGTGATATGCTGACAGAGCGTGCGAAAAATTCATGGAATCGAGAAATCCCATTTGAACCGAAACGTGGGGAAATTGTCGATCGAAATGGTGTCGCCCTCGCTACAAATATGAGTGCACCGACTGTCTATATTGTACCAAGGCAAATAAAAAACCCGGCTAATACGGCAGAAAAGCTTGCAAATGCGTTAAATGTGAATGTCCAAGAGGTCTATAAACAAATAACAAAAGAATCGAGTATTGAACGGTTGAAGGCAGGAAGAAAAATATCAAATGAAAAGGCAAAGGAAGTTGAACATTTAAACTTACCAGGAGTTTATATTGCTGAAGATTCTAAACGTTATTATCCATTTGGAAGTTATTTAGCTCACGTTCTTGGGTTTACAGGTGCAGACAATCAAGGACTTACAGGACTAGAACTTTCTTATGATAAAGAATTATCTGGTGAAAAAGGATCTGTTCAATTTTATTCCACTGCAAAGGGTGAACGGATGAAAAACATGCCGGATGATTACCAAGCACCGATTGATGGTTTAGACTTAGTTTTAACAATCGATTCTCAAATTCAGACGATATTAGAGCGAGAATTAGACAATGCTCAAGCAAAATATAATCCTGATGGACTAATTGCCGTAGCAATGAATCCAAAAAATGGAGAAATTTTAGGGATGGCATCAAGACCAACTTTTGACCCTTCTGACTTTAAAAGTGTCGCACCGGAAATTTATAACCGTAACTTACCAGTATGGAGTACTTATGAACCGGGTTCAACGTTCAAAATCATTACTTTAGCAGCTGCACTTGAAGAAGGGAAAGTCGACCTTGAAAAAGATAACTTTTATGATCGGGGACATGTTGAAGTAGGTGGGGCATCTCTACGCTGCTGGAAAAAAGGCGGTCATGGTTCTCAATCATTTTTAGAAGTAGTTCAAAACTCATGCAACCCTGGCTTTGTTGAACTTGGTGAGCGGCTAGGAAAGGATAAACTATTTCAATATATTCATGAATTTGGGTTTGGGCAAAAAACGGGAATTGATCTGCAAGGAGAAGGAACAGGGATTTTATTTAATTTAGATAAAGTTGGTCCTGTCGAGTTAGCAACAACCGCTTTTGGACAAGGTGTTTCAGTCACTCCTATTCAACAAGTTGCCGCAGTGTCTGCTGCTATAAATGGAGGGACCCTATACCAACCATATGTTGCAAAAGAATTAGTTGATTCAAAGACTGGAGAAGTTGTTATGAAGAAGAGTCCAGTTGCAAAACGCAAAGTTATTTCTGAAGAAACATCCAAGGAGCTACGATATGCATTGGAAAGTGTAGTTGCCCAAGGGACGGGTAAAAATGCATTTATTGACGGATATCGTGTTGGAGGTAAGACGGGTACAGCTCAGAAAGCACAAGGTGGTAGATATCTTGAAAATAACCATATCGTGTCATTTATCGGCTTTGCTCCGGCTGATGATCCACAAATAGTTGTTTATGTTGCAGTTGATAATCCGAAGGGAACAATTCAGTTTGGTGGAACGGTAGCAGCACCTATTGTCGGAAATATAATTGAGGATAGTATGCGAGCACTAAAAGTTGAACCTAGAAAAAAACAAATTGAAAAAAAATTAACTTGGTTAGATAAACCATTAATAGAAGTTCCGGATCTTATTGGATTAGAAAAAAAGGACTTATCCTCACAATTAGTTGACTTGAAAATTGAGGTTAATGGCAATGGTCAAAAAGTAGTTAAGCAAGCACCAAGTCCAGGGGTTAAAGTAGAAGAAGGTTCAACGATACGGATTTATCTTGAATAAAAAAATACTCCTATGAAGCTGGGATAAACGTATTTCAGCTAATGGAAAACCCGAACTTTTCATGCGCAAATTTATTAAAGTTGCGTAATCGTTCGGGTTATTTTATTTGGCTAATAGGAAAGTATAAATGTTTCAATTTCTACTTTTTCTTCTGCGCATAAGCACACAAGAAAGGATCTAGCAGCATTCCATTAAAGTAAGCCGAAAAACTCTCTTTTTCTGCCAACTCTAGGCTATTAGTCGCCTAAATGCTCGAGCCCCTGAGTGTTTTTATCTTGTGATTTTACATCGGATTTATTCATCTTTTGAGGCAATTTAATTGTGTCCCCATCGCTTTTTAAATTCGTTTTTAATATTATATTAAGTTAACCATTAAAAAAATTCCTCGTGAAAAATATAGGAAAACCCAACATAAATAGATTACATCGGCAGTACAATGGTTATGATGGAAGAACATTGAAGAATTAGAACGGATTTAAAAAGAAACGTAGAAAAAATGAACAGTTTCATGTAAAATGAATGGTGGTATTTTCACGGACAACATATTTTTTTTAATAGAAATTATTGTTTTCTACCTAGAAGGAGATGTTTTAATGAAACTTCAAACATTATTAATTCACTTACCTTTTGCCAAACAAGTGAATTGTGAAGATAATCCGGAAATTAAGGCAATCGAACAAGATACAAGAAAAGTAAAAGAAGGGACATTATTTATTTGTATAGAGGGTGCACAATTTGATGGACATAAGTTTGCAAAAGAGGCAGAATCTAAAGGTGCGGTTGCAATCTTGTCGAATCGAGAAGTAGATGTGAATATACCAAATATTATCGTACCTGATACTCATAGGGCGATGGCCATCGTTGCTGATGCTTTTTATCGTCAGCCTACGCATAATTTATTTTTAGTTGGGGTTACTGGTACGAATGGAAAAACTTCTGTAACTCATATGGTAGATCATATTTTTCGTTCTACTAATAAAAAAACTGGTTTAATTGGAACCTTATATACAAAAATTGGTGAGAAAATATTTGAAACAAAAAATACGACACCTGATAGTTTAACTTTGCAAAAAACATTCCGTGAAATGTCAGATGAACATGTCGAGGTAGTTAGTATGGAAGTATCTTCACATGCCCTCGCTCAAGGCCGCGTTTGGGGAAGTGATTTTGATGTTGCAGTATTTACTAATTTGACACAAGATCATTTAGATTATCATAAAACAATGGAAGAATATAAAAAAGCAAAAGGACTGTTATTTTCACAACTAGGTAATACATATCGAAGTGACAGGCCAAAATTTGCTGTTTTAAATGTAGATGATGCGGCAACTGAAGAATACAAGCGAGTTACCTCAGCTCATATTATTACATATGGAATAAATGGAGAGTGTGATGTACGAGCTAAAAATTTAAAATTCACAAGTACTGGTACATCATTTCAACTTGAGACACCTGTAGGAAATAAACAAATGTCTATTCGTTTGGTCGGTACATTTAATGTATATAATGTATTAGCTGCGATTTCTGTAGGAATTGTTGCGGATATTTCTCTAGATCAAATTATTGATAGCTTATCATCTTTCCAAGGTGTTCCAGGACGTTTTGAACTTGTTTCAGTAGGGCAACAATTTCCTGTCATTGTTGATTATGCACATACACCAGATAGTTTGGAAAATGTATTAAAGACGGTTCGTTCATTATCTCCAAAGAGAATATTTGTTGTTGTTGGTTGTGGTGGAGACCGGGATCATGGAAAACGACCACTAATGGCACAAATTGCTTGTAAATACGCGACAAATCCTATTTTTACTTCAGATAATCCAAGGTCAGAGGATCCGCTTGCTATCTTAAAGGATATGGAAGCAGGCGTTCAAGGGCAAACATATCAAGTTATCCCAGATCGGCGTCAAGCAATTCACACCGCCATTCATGCTGCTAATAACGGAGATGTTGTTTTAATTGCTGGTAAAGGACATGAAACATACCAAATTGTAGGAGATAAAATCCTTGATTTTGATGATCGACTAGTTGCAAAAGACGCCCTTAATGATAAGCAAATGACTGTAAAGAAAATGCAAAAGGAACTTGACTAGAAAGGGAGGAAGTCATTTTGTTAGAACAAGTTATACTATATACAATTATTTTAGCTTTTTTAATTACTGTCTTCCTTTCCCCTTTGTTTATACCATTGTTGAGAAGATTGAAGTTCGGACAAAGCATTAGGGAGGAAGGCCCGAAATCGCATCAAAAAAAATCGGGTACCCCTACAATGGGCGGAATTATGATATTGTTGTCAATTATTGTGACAACAATATTTATGACAAATCAATTTTCAAATATGACCGTTGAAACGTATCTTTTATTACTCGTCACTCTTGGTTTCGGTATCCTTGGTTTTTTAGATGACTTTATTAAAGTTGTAATGAAAAGGAATTTAGGTTTAACATCAAAACAAAAATTAATTGGTCAACTTGTTGTTGCAGCGATATTTTATTTTATTTACCATTCATTCGGATTTTCGACAACGGTAACCATTCCGATTATTAACTATTCTTTTGATTTGGGTATTTTTTACTTTCTATTCGTTGTTTTCTGGTTAGTAGGATTTTCAAATGCAGTGAACTTAACGGACGGTTTAGACGGTCTTTTATCTGGAACGGCAGCAATTGCTTTTGGAGCATATGCAGTCCTAGCTTGGAATCAAGACCAATTTGATATCGCTATTTTTAGCGTTGCCGTTGCAGGTAGTGTGTTAGGATTTCTTGTTTTTAACGCGCATCCAGCGAAAGTGTTCATGGGGGATACAGGTTCACTCGCTTTAGGTGGTGCAGTTGCTACTATTTCAATATTAACGAATTTAGAATTCCTTCTCGTAATCATTGGTGGAATTTTTGTTATTGAAACTTTGTCTGTCATCATCCAAGTGATTTCCTTCAAAACTACAGGAAAGAGGATATTTCGGATGAGTCCTCTTCACCATCATTATGAGTTGTCAGGTTGGAGTGAATGGCGTGTAGTCGTCACTTTTTGGACTGTTGGATTATTGTTTGCAGCATTAGGAATTTATATTGAGGTGTGGTTATAATTGAAAAAGATAGCAGAGTATAAAAATAAAAAAGTTTTAGTCCTAGGATTAGCGAAAAGTGGTGTTAGTGCTGCTTCTCTTTTACACGAACTTGGTGCAATTGTTACTGTTAATGATCAAAAGCCATTCTCTGAAAACCCTGAAGCTCAAGATCTATTGGAAAAAGGGATAAAAGTTATTTGTGGAGAACATCCGCAAGATCTTTTGGATGAAGGATTTGAACTTGTCGTAAAAAACCCTGGAATTCCGTATTCCAATGAGTTAATTAAAGATGCTATTAAGCAAAATATTCCGGTTATTACCGAAGTCGAGTTAGCTTATCAAATATCGGAAGCAAGTTTTATCGGGATAACAGGTACAAATGGAAAAACAACAACTACGACACTAATATACGAACTGTTAAATGTAGGAGATAAACATCCACTGATTGCGGGAAATATTGGAACGGTTGCTTCTGATGTTGCAAAAGAGGCTACAAAGGATAATATTATTGTAACAGAATTATCTTCATTTCAATTAATGGGGACACTTCACTTTCGTCCGAGAATTGCCGTTGTTACAAATTTGTATGAGGCTCATCTTGATTTTCATGGAACTCGTAAAGATTATATAAATGCAAAAAAAAATATATTAATAAACCAAACAGAAGAAGATTATGCCATTCTTAATTACGATCAAGAAGATTGTAGAAAATTTGCCTTAGAAACAAAAGCAACGATTATTCCGTTTTCTAAAGAAAAGTACTTAGAAGACGGCGCATCATTAAAAAATGGTTTTATCTATTTTTGTGGTGAAAAAATCATGGAATATAAACAAGTAGTATTGCCAGGAAAACATAATTTAGAAAATATATTGGCAAGTGTTGCAAGTGCAAAATTATCTGGTGTTGATAATGAAAGTATTGCTAAGGTGTTAACTACATTCCATGGTGTCGAACACCGTTTACAGTTCATTAAAGAGTTAAATGGTCGTCTCTTTTATAACGATTCAAAGGCAACGAATATTTTAGCTACAAAATCAGCATTATCTGCGTTTGACCAACCAGTCATTTTATTAGCAGGTGGGCTTGATCGCGGTAATGGTTTTGATGAATTAATCCCATCTTTAAAAAATGTAAAAGCACTCATTGCTTTTGGACAAACGAAAGAAAAACTAGCTAAAATGGCCAAATCTGCACGGTTAGAAAATATATTTATTGTCGATAATGTGAAAGAAGCGGTCCCCTTGAGCTATTCATTGTCAGAAGAAGGCGATGTAATACTTTTATCACCAGCATGTGCAAGCTGGGATCAATATAAAAGTTTTGAAGTAAGAGGAGACATTTTTACAAGTGCTGTGCATAAGTTAGAATAGAGACTTGTACGAAAAAATCGAAAAGAGTTTGGAAAATATTGCTTTTTCACTTTGATAATTCCTACACCTCTTTCTTCGTTTAGATTGTACAGGCTCTCTAATTCCTGTTAATGAGGTGGTTCTCTTTGCCAGTGAAAAAAACAACTCCTGACTTCATATTAGTCATTGTGATTTTATCCCTATTATCACTAGGCTTAATCATGGTATATAGTGCAAGCGCAGTGTGGGCTGATTATCGCTTTGACGACTCATTCTTTTTTGCAAAACGACAATTACTTTTTGCTGTTATTGGACTTATTGCCATGTTTTTTATCATGAATATTGATTATTGGACTTGGCGTAATTGGTCTAAAGTATTGCTTATTGTTTGTTTTATCTTGTTAATTGCGGTTTTAATTCCAGGCATTGGAAATGTTCGAAATGGTTCCCGTAGTTGGATTGGAGTTGGAGCATTTTCCGTACAGCCATCGGAGTTTATGAAGTTAGCAATGATTATTTTTTTAGCAAAATTTTTATCTGAAAATCAAAAGAACATAACTTCATTTAAAAAAGGTCTAGTACCTAGGCTCGGCTTAGTGTTTACAGCGTTCGGTTTAATTATGCTTCAACCGGACCTAGGTACTGGAACAGTTATGGTTGGTACGTGCATCATTATGATTTTTGTTAGTGGGGCGCGGATTGCTCATTTTGTTGGTCTTGGACTAGTAGGATTAGCTGGATTTGTTGGATTGATTGCAGCAGCCCCATACCGTATCGATCGAATAACTGCCTTTCTTGACCCGTGGCAAGATCCATTAGGGACAGGCTTTCAAACGATTCAATCGCTATATGCAATTGGACCAGGTGGTTTATTTGGACTCGGTCTAGGACAAAGTAGGCAAAAGTTTTTTTACTTACCGGAACCACAAACAGATTTTATTTATGCAATCTTAGCTGAAGAATTAGGTTTCATTGGTGGCTCGTTTGTTTTACTCCTATTTTCATTGTTACTATGGCGGGGGATACGTATAGCATTAAATGCACCTGATTTATATGGTAGTTTTTTAGCCGTAGGAATTATCTCGATGGTTGCAATCCAAGTTATGATTAATATCGGTGTCGTTATTAACTTAATACCTGTAACTGGAATCACCCTTCCATTTTTTAGTTATGGAGGTTCTTCACTTACACTCATGCTAATGGCTGTAGGTGTTTTATTAAATATAAGTAGGTATAGCCGAATTTAATTTGTTTGTTAGAAAAGAGGGATCAATAATGATTTCCTCTTTTTTTAATTGTTTCTTTTGTTATATAATCATAAAATGGTGATAACAAATCTTTTCATATCTATAAAATATTAATTACAAATTTACAACATTGACCCGTGCAGCTGTAAATTATTGTAATATAAATTCTTGAAAGTAAACATGAGGTGAGTTATATATGAGAATCGTAATTAGTGGTGGGGGAACTGGAGGACATATTTATCCAGCAATTGCTTTTATTAAAAATGTGATGGCTAAAGATCCAACAACAGAAGTTTTATATATTGGAACAGAAAATGGGTTAGAAAGTAATATTGTACCGCGAAATCATATTCCATTTGAAACGATTGAGATAACTGGCTTTAAGCGAAAACTATCTTTTGATAATGTTAAAACGATAATTCGGTTTTTGAAGGGTGTGAGTAGGAGTAAAAAAATATTGAAAAAGTTTAACCCTGATATTGTTATAGGAACGGGTGGATATGTTTGTGGCCCAGTTGTTTATGCAGCACACCAACTAAAAATACCAAGTATTATCCATGAACAAAATAGTATTCCAGGACTCACAAATAAATTTTTAAGTAAGTATGTTACTAAAATTGCTATTTCGTTTGAGGAAGCAAAGGAGTACTTTCCAAAAGAAAAAGTCGTTATGACGGGCAATCCTAGAGCAACAGAAGTTTTAGGAAATGATGGAATAAAAGGAAAACAATCGGTTGGGTTATCTTTGACAAAAAAGACAGTGTTAATATTTGGGGGATCTAGAGGAGCTAGACCAATCAATGAAGCAGTATTGTCTATATTAGATGATTTTGCTAACCGTGATTATCAAATTCTCTATATTACTGGGGAAGTTCACTTTGAAGCAGTAAAAAAAGAAGTAGAACGTGCTGGCAATCCTAATAATGTCGTAATCGTTCCCTTTTTACATAATATGCCTGAAGTTCTTGCAGGTGTTGACCTCATTGTATCTCGTGCAGGGGCAACATCGATTGCGGAATTTACTAGCCTTGGGATTCCAAGCATATTAATTCCGAGCCCATATGTAACGAATAACCATCAAGAAAAAAATGCTAGAAGTTTAGAACGTAATGAAGCAGCAATCGTTATTCTAGAAAAGGATTTAGTTGGTGGAAAATTATTACATGCTATTGATGAGATATTATTTGACCAAAACAAATTACAAACGATGCATTTAAATGCAAAAAAAATAGGAATACAGAATGCGAGCGACCGGCTTTATCAATTATGTCTAGATGCAATAAAAAATAAAAAATAACAATATATGTGCCTTTCTAATTAATCTATATTCAATTAAAATATAGGCTAGTATATGCTACAATAGATTTAAAAATAATGAAAAAATATACCATTTAGTTAGTGTGGTGTTTTCTGTGCCAAATAAAGTTGTATCTTTGGAAGACCGATTGCCAAAATTAAAAGAGCAAAGGAAAAAAAGAGCAAACCGAAGATTAATTATTTTATTATTTCTCTTTTTCCTATTTGTTAGTGGGTTTATTTATGTGCAATCACCGTACAGTAGAGTGGGAGAAATAAATGTTAAGGGCAATAAGTTTTTAACTAGTGAAAAAATAAGGAAAGAAAGTGGATTAACAGAAAAGACAATCGTGTTAAATATTCGTAAATCGGAAATTGAAAAGCGACTTTTACAATTACCTGAAGTAAAAAAAGCAATTATACAAATCAGTTTTCCAAATCAAATTAATATTGAAGTTAAAGAATATAACCAGTTAGCTTATAAATTTACGGATGGAAGAGCAAAACTAATTTTAGAAAATGGTCACACTTCCAACAGTCAATCGACTGAACCCGCACCGTTTTTGAAAAAATTCGATGAAAAGCAGCCTCTAAATATGATTGTAAAACAATTAAAAGCAATGCCGATAGAAATTAGACAATCCATTTCAGAAATTGTCTTATCGCCAAAAAAGACGGATCCTTATAGTATTGTTGCCTACATGAATGATGGAAACGAGGTACGTGCTACAATTAGGACTTTTGCTCAAAAAATGGTTTATTATCCGGAATTAGTTAAACAATTAGATCCAAATGAGAAGGGGGTAATTGATTTAGAAGTAGGTTTCTTTTTTAAGTCTTATCAATCATTAGAGGCCAAGAAGAAAGGCTCTAGTAAAGAGAAACAGATTAAAGAAACAACGAGTGGAAGAGAGGAAGAAGATGAAAATTAATCGAGTTACTCTTTCCCTTATCACGTTAATTTTAGGATTTATGGTTAGCTATTCTTACCAACTTACAAAAAAGCAAGCAAATGAATTTAAAATGACTGATCATGAGTGGGAACGTACCGTACAACTTCGAGAGGATTTAGTAAAGTTAGAGGAAAAGAACAATTCACTTCAAAAAGATTTGAATGATAAACAAGAAGAGCTGATTAAAATTGAAGATGAATTAGCCGAAAACGAGAAGAATTTAGCTTTTTCTGCAAAAGAAACTGAAAAACTTC
The DNA here is from genome assembly GCF_001244735.1 of Bacillus andreraoultii. Classification (GTDB taxonomy): domain Bacteria; phylum Bacillota; class Bacilli; order Bacillales; family Caldibacillaceae; genus Caldifermentibacillus; species Caldifermentibacillus andreraoultii. Next base: position 2,331,949 of record NZ_LN868937.1, on the reverse strand, counting down.
GAATGGTACTGGGTAAAGTTAAAGTACGTGGTGAAGGAATTATTGTAACTTTAGACGATAATACATACCAACCTGAAACAGGAAATGTGAATAACTTTATCGTTCATGAGCATCATGTGTTAAAAACAGTAAATGAACTTTATATTTCTGGAGCAGAAGCTGTTGCTATAAATGGAAAACGACTAAAAAGCAATTCCTACATCGTTTGTAACGGTCCTGTTATTACAGTTGATGGAGAGCAGTTTCCTGCCCCTTTTACAATCAGTGCAATTGGAAATAAAGAAACATTAGAAAAAGCCTTAACTATGAAAGGTGGAATACGTGACCAATTAGTAAATGATAATATAGTATTTAAGATAGAAAAATCAAATGGGATTATTATGGATTCAATACTATAGTACATATTTTACATATAAGTGAATTTAGAAGGTTTGGTGTCCTGTGATTAAGAAAAATAAGTTGAGTTTATTTCTTATTTCTGTGTTGGTAGGTTTTATGGTAGTCATCCAATTTAACATAACAAAACAAGATAAACATGTTGAAAAAGATAAAGGTGATTTATGGGGGCTTCGTGAAAATTATCTAGCTGAAAAGGAGCTGGAAGCAAACTTACTTCGTGAAATACGAACAGCTGATGAAAAGATTGCTCAATACGAAACAGAAAGGCATAATAGTAGTGGACAAGTTTTACAAAAAACATTAAGTGAACTAGAGGTTGAAGCAGGATTAAAAGAAACAATTGGTCCGGGAATTGTGCTATCTATATCACCAGCTTATGAATTCATTGTTCCAGGACAAAACGATGCATACTTATCACCTGACGTGCTAAGAAAATTAATTAATGAGTTAAACATGTATGGTGCGAAAGCAATCTCCATCGCAAATAAGCGAGTTATTACAACAACAACTATCCGTAATATTCAAGGTGAAACAAAGGTTGATGGTTATCCTCTCAAAAAGTTTCCCATTGAGGTAAAGGTAATTACAAATGATGAAGCAACTGCAAATAAATTGTATAATCGAATGCAAGTATCAACAATTCCTGATGAATTTTTTATTGACAATTTGACTGTATCGATATCAAAACCAAAAGATCATGTTACTATTTCTGCGTACGAAAATAGCATAGTAGTTAACGAAATGGAAACTGTGAAAGAAGAAGGAAAAAAATAATATGTGGATTCCCGCTTTAGGATTAATAATTGGAATAACATTAGGTTTGTTAACAGATATAGATATACCTGTTGAATATCATAACTATTTATCTATTGCAGTCTTAGCTGCTTTCGACACTTTAATTGGGGGAATAAGAGCCCAATTGCAAAACTTATTTGATGAAAAGATTTTTGTGTCGGGGTTCTTTTTTAATATAATTTTAGCTGCAAGTTTAGCTTTCCTCGGCGTCCATCTTGGTGTAGACTTGTATTTAGCAGCAGTTTTTGCTTTTGGTGTAAGATTATTCCAAAATATAGCTGTAATTAGAAGAATCTTATTAACCAAGTTTGGGCAAATAAGAAAAAATGAAAAAGAAAATAAAAATTAAAAGGAAAAACAAAGAAAAATAGCGAATAAGTTAATTGTTGTTTAATTATTCATGGACTAAAGAGTAACGAAATGAATAGTATGTACTTTTACAGTGACGCTATTTTTCGATATGTTTAAATCTGAATTGTTGTTCAGAGAAGAAAGAAGGAGGTGCCTAAGATGAACAGCAATGATATTTATGTGAGTATAGACATCGGTACATCCACGGTAAAAGTGATTATTGGTGAGATGGTTAATAATTCTTTAAATATTATCGGTGTTGGACATGTTAAATCTGAAGGATTAAAAAAAGGCTCAATTGTCGATATTGACCAAACGGTACAATCTATTCGGCGGGCAATTGAACAAGCAGAGCGTATGGTCGGCATGGAGATTAGGCAAGTTATCGTTGGAATTCCAGCACATCATGTTGATTTATTGGACTGTCATGGTGTCATTGCCGTTAATGGTGAAAATAGAGAGATTACTGATGAAGATGTGGCAAGAGTAGTCGATGCAGCTCAAGTCATGTCCATTCCGCCAGATCGAGAAATCATTAATATCGTAAAAAAACAGTTTATTGTAGATACACAAGATGAAATTAATGATCCACGTGGTATGATTGGCGTCCGCTTAGAAATGGAAGGGTTACTTGTAACAGGTTCGAAAACACTTTTATTAAATATCCTCCGTTGTGTGGAGAAAGCGGGACTAGAAATTGTTGATATTGTCCTTCAACCACTTGCAGCTGGCGAAATTGCTTTATCTAAAGATGAAAGAAATTTAGGTTCCGCACTAATCGATATTGGTGGTGGATCCACAACAATAACATTGTTTGAAGATGGATATATAAAGGGAACAAGTCTTCTTCCAGTTGGTGGGGATCATATTACAAAAGATATTTCGATTGTACTAAGAACATCAACAGAAGATGCTGAAAAAATCAAGTTAAAATATGGACATGCTTTTTACGAAATGGCTACTACTGATGAAGTATTTGAAATACCTGTTATTGGAACAAATCAAAAACAGGAATGTAATCAGTTGGAACTGGCTGAGATTATTGAGGCGAGAGTAGCTGAAATGTTCGATTTAATTCAAGGAGAATTAAGAAGAATGGGAGTAGATTACCTACCTGGTGGATTTGTATTAACAGGTGGGGTCGCCAATATGCAAGGATTGGCAGAACTTGCACAAGCAATTTTCCAAAATCGAGTTCGGATTGCAATTCCTGACTATATTGGGGTACGGGAACCACAATATACGACAGCTGTTGGTACAATTAAATATTTTTACAAGAATGCAAGATTGCAAGGAAGACTACAAGATACCGCCGCTCTGCCAATTGAACAGAAGGAAAAAAGAACGGTAAAACAACAACCACAAAAAACAAAAAATATAGATAGTCAAGAAGAAAAAATTACAAGTAAAATGAGACGATTTCTAGGTTCTTTTTTTGAATAATCGCTTTACTTAAGTAATTTGTAATTAGGAGGATTTCACATGTTGGATTTTGAAACATATGTAGACCAATTAGCAACAATAAAAGTAATTGGTGTCGGTGGCGGTGGCAACAATGCAGTTAATCGGATGATTGAACATGGTGTCCAAGGGGTTGAATTTATCGCAGTCAATACCGATGCTCAAGCATTAAATCTTTCGAAGGCCGAAATAAAATTACAAATTGGTGGTAAATTAACACGGGGTCTTGGAGCAGGAGCTAACCCAGATGTTGGTAGGAAAGCTGCCGAAGAAAGTAAAGAACAATTAGAAGAAGTAATACAAGGAGCGGATATGGTCTTTGTTACTGCTGGAATGGGTGGTGGAACAGGGACTGGTGCCGCACCAATAATCGCGAGCATTGCGAAAGAATTAGGCGCACTGACAGTAGGTGTCGTTACAAGACCTTTTAGTTTTGAAGGTAGAAAACGGGCAACACAAGCAGCTAGTGGAATTACTTCTATGAAGGAAGCTGTGGATACATTAATTGTAATACCTAATGATCGGTTATTAGAAATCGTAGACAAGAGTACCCCTATGTTAGAAGCATTTAAAGAAGCGGATAATGTACTGCGACAAGGTGTTCAAGGGATTTCTGATTTAATTGCTGTACCTGGTTTAATCAATCTAGACTTTGCTGACGTAAAAACAATTATGTCTAACAAAGGTTCTGCACTCATGGGCATTGGTATCGCTTCTGGAGAAAATCGTGCTCAAGAAGCTGCAAAAAAAGCAATTTCCTCACCATTATTAGAAACATCAATCGATGGGGCTCAAGGCGTTCTTATGAATATTACTGGTGGAATGAATTTAAGTTTATATGAAGTACAAGAGGCAGCCGATATTGTTGCTTCAGCATCAGACCAGGAAGTAAATATGATTTTTGGATCAGTTATTAATGAGAATTTGAATGATGAAATTGTAGTTACTGTGATTGCAACTGGTTTTAGAGAAGATTTAAGTCAAAATAAACCAATGCGGCCCAATTTAAATAAAAATAATTTCAATACAAATCATAGCCAAACTCAAACGGGCTCTCCAACTCAACCTGTTCCAAAGCCAAAGAGAGAGACACAAGTTAAAGAAGATACTTATCAAGAGCAACCACGTTCTAACTCAAATTCTCAAGAAGATTTACTAGATATACCTACATTTTTACGAAACCGAAATAATCGAATCTAAATTCTTTTTTCTTCATTCGTTTTTCGGGTTTTATCTTATGTATTTTAAAAAAGCTGTACTAGATATAAGATGCAGACTTAATAAACAGTGAATGATTACTGTTATTATAGATGCATGATCTAGTACAGCTTTATTTTTTAGTAGAACAAAATTTTACAACTTCATCTCTTAAAAAATTCATACCCATCTAATAAATTCCTTGAAAAAAGGTAAATAGAACCTCTCTCGACAATATTCGAATGAATTCACGAAAACTTCTAAAAATTCGCAGACAAAAACTGACACACTTTTAAACTGAATATCGTTATACTATTTTCAAAGCAATAAGTTTAAAAATTTACTAGGAAAAATAATAACTTACTATACAGAATTAAACAAAGACGAGAGCGGAGTACAAGTAAAGGGGAAAGTCGGTTGACAGTTTATTTAGATATTATATGGCTATTGAACTTTTTATTTGACAGCCTATTACTCTATTTAACCGGATTAATTTTGAAGAGAAAAATAACAAAACTGAGAATATTTATTGGTGGTTTTATCGGTTCGTTAATCGTTTTTGCACCATTTACAGCAATCGCAACACTCTTGTCCTCACCATTCATAAAAGTATGTATATCAATCTTAATGGTGTGGGTTGCATTTGGGTTTAAGCGATTACGATTTATAATAACTAATTTGTTGTCTTTTTATTTAGTAACATTTACAACTGGTGGTGCGTTAATTGGTTTGCACTATTTACTAAGTTTTCGATTCGATGTTAGTAACACTTTCATGTTAGCTCAAGTTCGTGGTTTTGGAGATCCGATTAGTTGGCTTTTCGTTGCACTTGCATTCCCACTCGTACTTTATTTTTCAAGAAGGACGATCGATAGCTGGGAAACAAGAAAAATCCAATATGATCAACTAATTGATGTTGATATTACAATCAATAATCAAACGATTCGATTAAAAGGATTGATTGATAGTGGAAACCAGTTATATGATCCATTAACAAAAAAGCCGGTTGTCATTGTTTCACTTGAAAAAACAGCAAACATATTTCCTGAAGAAGTCTTGGCCGTTTTTCAAGATGTCAACAAGATTTGGAAAGAAGACTATTTACCGATGGAATGGGTTCATAAAATATCTATTATCCCTTATCGAGTCGTCGGAAAGGAAAATCAGCTAATGGCCGCGGTCAAGCCGGAAGAGGTAGTGATTCATGATGGAGACGAAGCATACCATACGAATCGGCTATTGTTAGCTTTTGTCAATCAAAAGTTATCATCTGAAGATAGTTTTGATTGTATTATTCATCCTAAGATTCTCCAACAGTCAGATCATGAACAGGTTTCCTAAAAGATATACTTTAAAACAATGTAGTGATAATAAGTTTTATTCCTAGTACAAATAGAAAATGAATTGGAAATAAAAGAGGGGAGTACTGTCATGAGAAAGTTGAAGTTTTATTTACAATATTATTGGACGAAAATTTTGAGAAAACTACATTTAAAGGCTGATGAAATTTACTATATTGGGGGAAGTGAGGCTCTACCACCTCCGCTATCAAAGGAAGAGGAAGAGATATTAATAAATAAACTTCCAGCGGGAGATGAAACAGCTCGCTCCATGCTGATTGAGCGTAATTTACGGTTAGTTGTCTATATTGCTAAAAAATTTGAAAATACAGGTATTAACATAGAGGATTTAATAAGTATTGGTACGATCGGCTTAATTAAAGCTGTGAACACCTTTAATCCTGAAAAGAAAATTAAGCTAGCTACCTATGCTTCTCGTTGTATAGAAAATGAAATATTAATGTATTTACGAAGAAATAACAAGGTTCGTTCAGAAGTATCGTTTGATGAACCTCTTAATATTGATTGGGACGGTAATGAGTTACTTTTATCAGATGTTTTAGGAACGGAAGACGACATCATTACAAAAGATATAGAAGCACGTGTCGATCGGAAACTATTAATGAAAGCTTTACATACATTATCCGATCGAGAAAAACAAATTATGGAATTACGTTTCGGCTTAGTTGGTGGTGAAGAAAAAACCCAAAAAGATGTTGCGGATATGTTAGGTATTTCTCAATCGTATATTTCACGATTGGAAAAAAGAATTTTTAAACGTTTACGTAAAGAATTTGAAAAAATGGTTTAACTTTAATTAGCAGAAGTCTCTCTATTTTAAAAATTTATGCAGTTTGCGTGACAAAATCGTATTGGGATAAAGCCTCGCCGATGTGCGACTTTTCAAAGGAAGCTCATCTACATGCTAGAAAAAAATCGGGTGTGAATGTGGCTTGGCACACGTAATTTTTATTTAAAAAAGTTTATAGACAAAATCCCATATTTTATAAGGGATATGAGTTTTTACAAAGGATTCGAAATATTTAGTTGTGCATATTTTTCCTATCCGAGGAGATAATGAATTTTGTAAAGCACTCCTCGGAGGAGGTAAAGACAAAATGATGCGCAACAAAGTAGAAATCTGTGGAGTAGACACTTCAAAACTTCCCGTTTTAAAAAATGAGGAAATGAGAGAGTTATTTAAGAAAATGCAGGCTGGTGACTTAAGTGCCAGAGAGCAATTGATTAATGGGAATTTACGCCTCGTATTAAGTGTTATTCAAAGATTTAACAATCGCGGAGAGTATGTTGATGACTTATTCCAAGTAGGCTGTATTGGTTTAATGAAATCGATCGATAACTTTGACTTAAGTCAAAATGTTCGATTTTCGACTTATGCGGTGCCAATGATTATTGGAGAGATACGACGGTATTTGCGTGATAATAATCCAATTCGTGTTTCTCGATCATTAAGAGATATCGCCTACAAGTCACTTCAAATTCGAGAACGATTAATTGCAGAAACTTCAAAAGAACCTACAGCAGAAGAAATCGCTAAGGAGTTAGGTGTCCCACAAGAGGAGATTGTATTTGCTTTAGATGCTATCCAAGACCCAGTATCATTATTTGAACCTATTTATAATGATGGGGGAGATCCGATTTATGTAATGGATCAATTAAGCGATGAAAAAAATAAAGATACAAATTGGATTGATGAAATTGCCTTAAAAGAAGGGATTCGCCGTCTTAACGAAAGAGAAAAAATGATATTAAAAAAACGTTTCTTCCAAGGGAAAACTCAAATGGAAGTTGCAGAGGAAATTGGCATTTCTCAAGCACAAGTTTCAAGGCTTGAAAAAGCAGCTATAAAAGTCGTTGCCAAAAATATTCAGTAAGCTACCTATAAATCAGGGTAGCTTTTTTTGCTTTTATATTTTATCATTTCCACTTTCCTAAACAAATACAGCGCATAAGAGACGAGTTAGCATATTTTCGCAATCGAAAATCGTTTTTTTTTCGGTGAATTCTAGTCTCACATCACGCCTAAAGCCACAAACCTTAAGTATCCTTTATTCCTATTGAATTAGCTTACCTCGGTGATGGACGTATTTATTATTCATTTGTTAATATTTATATGGTAAACTGAATAAAGGATTAGCAAGTATTAGGGTAGGTGGTGTATTGCATGAAAGAGCCTTTTCATTTCGTTGATGAATCATATTATTTAATTCATCATTGGCAAAAAATTAACCCGCAAGTTGTTGCTGGCTTTACAACGAAAAATGGTGGAACAAGCAGTGAGCCATATGAAAGTAATAATTTTGGATTTCATGTAGGGGATCAACAAGAAAAGGTTGTTCAAAATAGAAAAAGACTTGCTCAAAAAATAAACTTTCCGTTAGAAAATTGGGTCTCATGTGAGCAAACCCACGGAATTAATATATACCAAGTTACTGAAAGAGATAAAGGAAAAGGATCAAGTCTGTATTCCGATAGTATAAAAGATTGTGACGGAATTTTCACAGACCAAAATCATATACTATTGACTCTAATGTATGCTGATTGTGTACCAATATTCTTTCTAGCTCCAGAAAATAATATAGGAATTGTCCATGCTGGATGGAAAGGTACAGTCAACAATATCGTTCGCTCCTTTATTGAACAATGGAGAAAATCTGGTATACGTAAAGAAACAATTCATGTTACAATAGGACCTTCTATTTGCAATAAATGCTATATTGTCGATAATAAAGTGATAAAGGAAGTGCAAAAGCTTCCAATTGACAATGCGCAAAGTTGCTATGAACAAATTGAGGAGAACCAATACAGAATAGACTTAAAAGAATTGAATAGGTTGTTACTCTTAAAAGAAGGAATTAAGCAAGAAAACATACTAGTAACTAGTCTTTGTTCTAGTTGCAACGATACTCACTTTTTCTCTCATCGCCGTGATCATGGCAGAACAGGACGTATGATGGGGTTTATTGGAATAAGGGAGGAAAAAAATTGAACTCAATAAAAGGCAATTACGAACGACTTAATGAAAAGCTTACAAAAGCATGTCAGAAGTCAAATAGAAGACGTGAAGATATCACTGTAATAGCGGTAACTAAGTATGTTAGTGTTGAACGTGCTAATGAAGCGATAGAATTAGGTATTCGTAATTTAGGTGAAAATCGTGATCAAGAGTTTTTAAAAAAATATGAGGTTTTAGGAAATCGTGCTAAATGGCATTTTATTGGTACACTACAAACAAGAAAAGTTAAAAACATTATTGATAAAATTGAATATATTCACTCCCTAGATCGTCTTTCTTTAGCTAAAGAGATTAATAAAAGAGCAGGTAGGACCATATCTTGTTTTGTTCAAGTAAATGTAAGTGGTGAAAACTCAAAGCATGGTTTAAGACCTGATGAAGTAATCCCATTTATTGAGCAATTAAAAGATTATCCGAATATAAAAGTAGTTGGATTAATGACAATGGCGCCCCATATTGATGATGAAACAGTATTGCGGAATTGTTTTCGCTCATTAAAAAGACTTCAAAAAGAAGTGCAACAATTGCAATTACCTTATGCTCCGTGTACCGAGCTTTCCATGGGGATGTCAAATGATTTTGAAATTGCGGTGGAAGAGGGAGCCACTTATATCCGTATAGGGTCAGCGTTAGTAGGCGAGTAAAATGAAATGATGTAGGAGGTGATTACGAATGGGTTTAAAATCAAAAATAAAAACATGGTTCTTTTTGGATGATAATTATGAAGATGAGTATGAAGAGGAAGAATATATAACACATGAAAATGTGAACGAAACAAATCAGACAAATTTTCAATCACACCAAAAGAAAAATGTCGTCAGTCTTCAAAGTGTAAAAAACTCCTCAAAACTCGTACTGGTTGAGCCGAGAGTATTTAATCAATCGCAGGAAATTGCAGATCATTTAAAAAATCGTCGAGCAGTTGTAGTGAATTTACAACAAATTGATAAAAGTGAAGCAAGGCGGATAGTTGACTTCTTAAGTGGCACTGTCTATGCTATTGGCGGTGAAATACAAAAAATAGGTACATATATTGTTTTGTGTACCCCCGATAATGTAGAAGTTTCAGGAACGATTTCTGAAGTACTTTTAGACCAAAATTTTGATGATACGAGGTGGTAAGGTGACAATTATTATTTCTGCAATCAATTCTTTAATAAATATTTATTTTTATGCCTTAATTATTTATATATTTATGTCTTGGATACCAGGTGCGAGGGAATCACAAATTGGCGAGTTTTTAGGACGTATTTGTGAACCATATCTAGAACAATTTCGTCGTTTTATACCGCCTCTTGGTATGATAGATTTTTCTCCAATTGTTGCTTTATTTGTACTACAATTAGCCCAAGTTGGCCTTCACTCCATTGGTACATGGTTTTAATATTTTAATAACCCTGTTGCTATTCGTTAAGAGTTGCTTTAGATTGCACGAGATAACGCAATTTGCATAATCGAGGAGTTGTCTTACGTTAGCTACAGGTCATTTTTCATTCATAAGCAATGTGCAATGAGAAAATAGTCACAAATTTACGTATGACGAGGAGAAAAAATGTCAATATATCAACATTTTCGTCCTGAAGAAAAGGAGTTTATAGATCAAGTACTTAATTGGAGAGATTCGGTTGAACAAACATATGCACCGAGGTTAACTGATTTTTTAGATCCTCGGCAACAATATATAGTCAATTCAATTATTGGCAAGAATCATGACTGGAAAGTTTCTTTTTTTGGTGGAATTGAAATGGCCGAACGGAAACGAGCTATTATCTATCCGAACTACTTTACACCAATAGAGGATGATTACGAAATCACTCTATTTGAAATCATGTACCCGGAGAAATTTGTAACTCTTACCCATCCGGAAGTGCTAGGAAGTTTAATGGGTTTAGGCTTAAAACGAAGTAAGTTTGGAGATATATTCATCCGTGAAAAGTCTATTCAATTTTTAACTGCATCGGAAATAGCAGAATATATCCGTGCGAATTTTGTCATGGTTGGCCGGACAAAAATACAGTTAGTAGAAAGACCATTCACTGAAATCCTCAATTTTGCAGAGTCTATCAGTGAGTTAAATTTTACTGTATCATCATTACGTATTGATACAGTTTTGGCAAATGCAAGTCGTCTATCAAGACAAAAGATACAGTCATTAATTGAACAAGGTCTTGTTAAAGTGAATTGGGCAGTTGTTCATTCCACCTCTTATGAACTTCAAGAAGGAGATGTAATATCTGCTCGAGGAATTGGTAGAATTCGATTGCTTACAATTGGAGATAAAACAAAAAAGGATAAATGGAAAATTACAGTAGGAAAATATAAATAATTTTTATCTTTTGAAGGAAAATTCCCGTATCGTGTCGAATTTTAGTATATAATAAAAAGCGAGAGTATTTTGCCGATTTATACATATGGAGGTGGCTTTATGCCTTTAACGCCGTTAGATATACATAATAAAGAATTTTCAAAAACTTTTCGTGGGTTTGATGAAGATGAAGTAAATGAATTTTTAGATCAAGTAATTAAAGATTATGAAATGATTATTAGAGAAAAAAAGGAATTAGAAAATCAATTAAAAGAAACGCAAGAAAAATTAACACATTTTTCCAATATTGAAGAAACGTTAAACAAATCGATTGTTGTTGCTCAGGAAGCTGCTGAAGAAGTAAAAAGTACGGCACAAAAAGAAGCGAAATTAATTATTCGTGAAGCAGAAAAAAATGCTGATCGCATCGTGAATGAAGCTTTATCTAAAGCAAGAAAGATTGCCATTGAAATAGAAGATTTAAAGAAACAATCAAAAGTTTTTCGCAATCGTTTCAAATTATTAGTCGAAGCACAGTTAGACATGATTAATTCGAATGATTGGGATAACTTAATGGAATTCAATGTAGATGCGACGGAATTAAAATCAGCTAAAGAAGAGTCAATATCGTAATAAATGTAAAAAATATTTAGTAACGTATTGACTTCTAGTCTTATATTTGCATATAATTCCATATATCTATATATTTAAAAGCAACAGTAAAATATGTGAAACGATGAGAGGGACAGTACGATTTCAATTTCTTTTAAAGCGAGTCGGGGACGGTGGAAGCCCGGTAAAGGTGAAATACGGAAAATCACCCTGGAGTTCCAACCCTGAATGAGCAGTAGGGGGAGGCGTGAATAATCACGTTAAAATGGTGAAGTGGATGAAGATATAACAATATATCTTTGTCTATATGGGTGGTACCGCGGGAAAAGCTTTCTCGTCCCATTAGGGATGAGAAAGCTTTTTTATTTTTGGCGAATCAGAAAGTGGAAATTGAAAAAATTCTACTTTCCTATACGCATAAGCGAAAACTACGACTTTTTGGACGCCTAAAAGCGCGAGCCCCGAGTTTTCTTTACCCTAAAAAAGGTGTTGGAAAGTGGTTACTTTTTTTAAAATCAGTCAATCATGTAAATAAAGTTAAGGAAGGTGCTTTCATTGGATTATAAAGACACATTATTAATGCCGAAAACAGATTTCCCAATGCGTGGAAATCTCCCTAAAAAAGAGCCAGAAGTGCAAGCCCGTTGGGAAGAAATGAATATTTATAAAAAAGTACAGGAACGGACTAAAGGGCGGCCTAAATTTATTCTTCATGACGGCCCACCATATGCAAATGGGAGTCTTCATATGGGTCATGCACTAAATAAAGTGTTAAAAGACTTTATCGTTCGTTCGCGCTCAATGATGGGCTATGATGCACCATATGTACCTGGTTGGGATACACATGGGCTACCGATTGAGCAAGAGTTAACGAAAAAAGGTGTTAAGAGGAAAGAAATGGCAGTTGCTGAATTTCGTGAGTTATGTGAGAAATACGCATATGAACAAGTCGAAATTCAACGAGAAGGATTTAAAAAATTAGGGGTTCGCGGTGATTGGGACCATCCATATTTAACTTTGCATCACTCTTTTGAAGCACAGCAAATTCGTGTGTTTGGTGAAATGGCGAAAAAAGGCTTAATTTATAAAGGGCTGAAGCCAGTTTATTGGTCACCATCATCTGAATCAGCATTAGCTGAGGCAGAAATTGAATATAAAGATACGAAATCACCGTCAATTTATGTAGCTTTCCCAGTAAAAGACGGAAAAGATGTACTCGATCAAGATACCGAAATTATTATTTGGACAACAACCCCATGGACAATTCCTGCAAACCTAGGTATTTCTGTCCATCCGCATTTACAATATGTTGTAGTACAAGTTGAGGATAGAAAATTTTTAATTGCAGAGGATTTATTAAAATCAGTCAGTGAAGAACTAGATTGGACGAAATATGAAGTAATTAAAACTGTTCGAGGATCAGATCTTGAATACACTCTTGCTAAACATCCATTTTATGACAGAGACTCTCTTGTTATGTTAGGTGAACATGTAACAACTGATGCAGGTACGGGTTGTGTTCATACTGCACCTGGTCATGGTGAAGATGACTTTTATGTTGGTCAAAAATATAACTTAGGTGTTTTAAGTCCAATAGATGACAAAGGATGTATGACTGAAGAAGCGCCTGGATTCGAAGGTCTATTTTATGATAAAGCAAATAAAGCTATTACAGAAAAATTAGAAGAAGTCGGCGCATTATTAAAACTTTCATTCTTTACGCACTCGTATCCACATGATTGGCGGACAAAGAAACCTGTAATATTCCGTGCAACACCACAATGGTTTGCTTCAATTGATCCTATCCGTGAACAATTATTAACTGAAATTCATAATGTTCATTGGTATAACAAGTGGGGTGAAACAAGATTATATAATATGATTCGCGATCGTGGGGACTGGTGTATTTCTCGTCAACGTGTTTGGGGAGTGCCAATTCCAGTGTTTTATGCTGAAAATGGTGAACCTATTATTACTGAAGAAACAATTGAACATGTGGCAAATCTTTTTGCGAATCATGGTTCAAATATTTGGTTTGAAAGAGAAGCGAAAGAGCTTTTACCTGAAGGGTTCAGTCATCCAGGAAGTCCGAATGGTCGGTTTACTAAAGAAAGCGACATTATGGATGTTTGGTTTGATTCCGGTTCTTCACATCATGGTGTGTTAAGAACTCGTGATGAACTACAATTCCCTGCCGACATTTACTTAGAAGGTTCTGATCAATATCGTGGTTGGTTTAATTCGAGTCTAATCATTAGTGTTGCTGTTAACGGAATTGCTCCATATAAAGGTGTTGTTTCTAATGGATTTACAGTAGATGCTGAAGGGAAAAAAATGTCAAAATCAGTTGGAAACGTCATTGTACCTGATCAAGTAACCAAACAATTTGGTGCTGATATTTTACGTCTTTGGGTCTCTTCGGTAGATTACACAGCGGATGTAAAAGTTTTTATGGACAATTTCAAACAAGTTTCAGAGGTTTATCGAAAGATTCGTAATACGTTACGTTTTATGCTTGGTACAACATCTGATTTTGACCCAAAAGTGGATGCAGTATCTTATGAAGATTTACGTGAAGTTGATCAATATATGCTCGTTAAATTGAATAATTTAGTGAAGAATGTTCGCTATGCATATGAGCAGTATAATTTTATGGATATTTACCATGATATGAGTAAATTCTTTACGATTGATTTAAGTTCATTTTATTTAGACTTTGCAAAAGATGTTTTATATATTGAGGCAAGAAATCATCCGGTTCGACGTGCGATGCAGACAGTTATTTATGAATGTTTAGTTTCCTTAACAAAAATGTTATCACCAATTTTGGCACATACAGCTGATGAAGTTTGGGGATATATTAATGGTGTGGAGGAAGAAAGTGTTCAATTAACAGATCTTCCAGATTATAAAAAGTTGCCAAGAGCAGATGAGTTGGAAGAAAAATGGTCTAAATTTATGGATTTACGCGATGATGTTTTGAAAGCATTAGAAGAGGCACGTAATGATAAAGTTATTGGAAAGTCTTTAACAGCTAAAGTGTCATTATATGTGCGAGATGATGTTAAACAACTACTTGATTCCATTTCAGAAAATATTGGACAAATCTTTATTGTATCTGATTTTGAAATTGCTGGTAGTTATGAAGAAGCACCAGAGGATGCATTAAAATTAGAGCATGCAGCGATTGTAGTTTCTAAAGCTGAAGGTGAAACATGTGAGCGTTGTTGGGTTGTTAAAAAAGATGTCGGACATAATCATAATCACCCAACACTTTGCTCTCGATGCGCATCTACTGTAGAAGAACACTATAGTGATTTAGTTTAAAAAAAGGAAGGATTACCTTCCTTTTTTTCCTTTCTTTAAAATTATTTTCCACTTTTACCTTCTATTTAATGAAATAGTAAATTGTTTTAGAAGTTGAAAAGGAACATTCGGTCATAATAAACATACAATGATAAATAGAGAATCGACTACGGATGGGAGGGTTCAAGCTTGCATCATACGCTTCAAGATCTATATAACGAAATGGTTGCTATGAAGACAGACTTAGAAGAACACCTCAATAACAACGATTTATCGCCTCATGTGAAACAATTGGCCGAAGAAGAATTATTAGATTTAATTGCAACGATTGAGAAGATAGAAAGCGGTGGTTATGGCTTTTGTGAAGAAACAGGTTACCCAATTCCCGGTGAATTATTGTTATTTCAACCTACTGTACGTTCCTTAAGTGAAGTAAAAACATTGATGAAATTTTTTAGAAAACCAGTTTTTCCTTTATGACAGGTTAATATCCCGCCTGTCTCTTTTTTATTTTAGATGCTAATTGTTAATAAAGGTATGCAAACAGAAGATTTTTATGCTAAAATTCAAACAGAATATAAAGGTGTTTGGAGGTCTTATTTTTGGGATATTACATATTAGCAATCATGATAATTGGCTTAGACCAAATATCGAAATGGATGATCGTCTCCAATATGAAATTAGGGGAAAGTATACCAGTTATTGATCAATTATTATATATAACATCACACAGAAATAGTGGGGCTGCATGGGGAATTTTACAGGGGCAGATGTGGTTCTTTTATTTAATTACTGTTTTCGTTATCATCTTTATTATTTATTATTTGCATAAGTATGCAAAAGGAAAACTTTTGTTTAGTACTTCACTAGCTCTCATGTTGGGCGGCGCAATAGGTAACTTTATTGATCGCTTATTTAGAAAAGAAGTTATCGACTTCATTGATGTAAAGATTTTTAGTTATGATTTTCCAATTTTTAATGTAGCTGATTCAAGTTTAACAATTGGGGTTATATTATTAATAATTGTTATGTTTTTAGAAGAACGTAAAGAGAAAAAGGAGCAATAATATGGAAAAGATACTGCACATTGTCCAAGAAAACCAATCAGGGGAGCGAATCGATAAGTTAGTATCCTCTCTTGAGGAAGATTGGTCGCGGACGCAAGTGCAAGATTGGATTAAAGAAGGACGAGTGACGGTTAATCAAGATAAAATAAAAGCAAATTATAAATGTGAGCTTGGTGATCAAATTATTATAACTGTACCAGACCCTATACCACTAGATATTGAGCCGGAAGAGATGAATTTAGATATATATTACGAAGACGGTGATGTGCTAGTTGTAAACAAGCCTAGAGGAATGGTCGTACACCCTGCACCAGGACATGTTTCAGGAACACTTGTGAATGGTTTACTCGCTCATTGTAAAGATTTGTCAGGCATAAACGGAATTATGCGACCTGGCATTGTCCATCGAATTGATAAAGACACATCGGGATTATTAATGGTGGCAAAAAATGATTATTCTCATGAACGTTTAGTTGAGCAACTAGTGGAAAAGTCTGTTACAAGAAAATATGAGGCGATTGTTCATGGTGTAATTCCGCATGATTACGGAACGGTTGATGCGCCTATTGGTCGTGATAAAAACGACAGACAAAAAATGGCTGTTGTTGACAATGGGAAACATGCTGTAACGCATTTTCGAGTTATTGAGCGTTTTCAGGAATTTACTCATATAGAGTGTGAGCTTGAAACTGGACGTACCCATCAAATTCGAGTTCATATGAAGTATATTGGTTATCCTTTAGCTGGTGATCCGAAATACGGCCCAAAGAAAACGTTAGATATTGAAGGACAAGCACTACATGCAGGCGTTCTTGGTTTTATTCATCCGCGTAAAAACGAGTATATGGAATTTACTGCACCTCTACCAGATGAGTTCACAAGATTATTACAACAATTAAAATTAGATTTATAAATATTTGTTGACAAAATTAGGAATAAGATTTATCATCATAAATGAAGTGAATAACACCTTTAAATCAGTCCAGAGAGTCTGAGAAGGGAACGGATGATAATGATTAGTAAACTCCCCTCAGCTACTTGAAGGGGAGTTTTTTTAAAATCCAATTCCCAATAAAGAGATAGGAGGGAAAGACGTGCAAAAAGCTATCGTATTAGATGAACAAGCGATTCGCCGTGCACTAACACGGATTGCCCATGAAATTATTGAGCGTAATAAAGGTATTGATCATGTCGTTCTTGTTGGGATTCGTACACGGGGTATCTTTTTGGCAAGACGACTAGCTGAAAAAATCGCCCAAATTGAAGGTGCTAATATTCCAGTTGGTGAACTAGACATCACCCTTTACCGAGATGATCTGACGATAAAAACAAAAGATAAAGATCCACTTGTGAAGGGTTCAGACATACCAGTTGACATACATGATAAAACAGTAGTTTTAATTGACGATGTATTGTACACAGGTAGAACTGTTCGTGCTGGAATGGATGCTTTAATAGACTTTGGTAGACCAAGTAGTATCCAACTAGCAGTATTAGTTGATCGAGGGCATCGTGAATTACCCATTCGCGCTGATTATGTAGGAAAAAATATACCAACGGCTAAAACGGAGAAAATTGTCGTTGAACTAACCGAAGTTGATAAAATTGATCAAGTAACAATTCATGAAAACGAAATATAGCCCTTTTAACAGACAGTCCAGAGAGGCTGGAAAGGGGAGCATTAAGTAAGATAACATGATTACTGTATGACAATGTAGTAATTATGTTATTACTTATTCCTAACCTCTTTCCAATTACTGGGAAGAGGTTTTTTACATTTTAATGAAAAGTTTCATTGAGGGGGATAACGAATGAACAACTTGTTAACAATGGATGAATTAACAACAGGAGAGATTTTTAATATTTTAAAAGTCGCTGATGAGTTTTCTAAAGGGAAAGAATGGAGACTAGACGAACAAAAATTTGTTGCAAATTTATTTTTTGAACCAAGTACCCGCACAAAATGTAGTTTTGAAGTTGCAGAACGAAAATTAGGTTTTGATGTTATTCCATTTGAAGCAGGGACCTCAAGTGTATTAAAAGGGGAAACCTTGTATGATACGGTAAAAACTTTACAAAGTATAGGAGTTAACACGGTTGTAATTCGACACGAAAAGGAACGTTATTTTGATGAATTAGCTGGGATAAATATTCCTATCATTAATGGCGGTGACGGTTGTGGGCATCATCCTACTCAATCTTTACTTGATTTATTAACAATTCAACAAGAGTTCAGTAAGTTTCAAGGACTAAAAATTGCCATCATAGGGGATATCATGCATAGCCGAGTAGCTAGATCAAATGCGAATGCACTAACAAGACTTGGGGCGAAAGTATATTTTTCAGGACCGATAGAGTGGTTCGATGAAACGATTATTTCTCAAGGAACGTATTTACCAATTGATGAGGTAGTTGAACAAGTAGATGTTGTCATGCTTCTAAGAATACAACATGAAAGACATCAATCAACATCGACTATGACAAAGGAAGAATACCATCAGTCATACGGACTAACGATTGAGAGGGAAAAAAGAATGAAAAAACATAGTATCATTCTCCACCCAGCACCAGTCAATCGTGATGTAGAAATTGCCTCTCAACTAGTGGAGTGCGGGAGGTCAAGAATCTTTAAACAAATGAATAATGGTGTTTATGTCCGAATGAGTGTACTGAAACGAGCATTACAAGAACAAAACAAAGGGGAGTTTGAATATGAAGTTAGTTATCAAGAACGGGTCGCTAATTAATGAGAATGGTAATTTAGAAATAAAACACATGTATATTGATGAGAATGGAATGATTACTAAAATATCAGATGAACTAGTAGTAGAAGATCAAGACAAGGTTATCGATGCAGAAGGTCTTCTTGTTTCGCCAGGATTTATTGATGTCCACATTCATTTGCGTGAACCAGGTGGAGAACATAAAGAAACGATTGAGACAGGCACAAAAGCTGCATCAAAAGGTGGTTTTACAACAGTATGTGCAATGCCGAATACAAAACCAGTTCCAGACAATAGTGAAACACTAGAATGGTTACATCATAGATTTAAGGAATCTAGTAAAATTCGAGTTTATCCATATGGTTCAATTACAAAAAATTTAGAAGGAAATGAGTTAAATAATTTTCAAGAATTAGCGTCTTCTGGAGCTTTTGCTTTTACAGATGATGGAGTAGGTGTTCAAACTGCGGACATGATGTATCAAGCAATGTTAGAAGCTGCAAAGTTAAATAAGTCTATCGTCGCTCATTGTGAAGATTTATCACTTGTTCATTCAGGTGTTGTTCATGAAGGGAAAGTTGATAAACGATTACATTTAAATGGAATTTCATCACTATCTGAATCAGTTCAAATTGCAAGAGATGTTTTATTAGCGGAAAAAGCAGGTTGTCATTATCACGTTTGTCATATTAGTACAAAGGAATCTGTTCGCATTGTTCGTGATGCAAAAAGAGCGGGAATTAATGTAACAGCGGAAGTAACTCCACATCATTTATTATTGTCGGAAGAAGATATTATAAGTCATGATCCAAATTTTAAAATGAATCCACCATTAAGGAGTGTCGAGGACCGAGAAGCTTTAATAGAAGGATTGCTTGATGGAACAATTGATATGATTGCAACAGATCATGCTCCTCATGCAAAAGAGGAGAAAGATTTAGGAATGGAGAGGGCACCATTCGGTATTGTCGGGTTAGAAACTGCATTTCCATTATTATACACTCATTTGGTTGAGAAAGGGATTCTAACTTTACAACAATTAATTATGCTTTTAACAGGAAAACCAGCAGAAATATTTCAGTTCCCAACCGGAAAGTTACAAGAAGGTTCATTGGCGGATATTGTGTTAATTGATCTGAAACATGAACAAATTATTGATCCAACAACTTTTGTTTCAAAAGGAAAAAATACGCCATTTACAGGGTGGAAATGTAAAGGGTGGCCAGTAACTACAATTGTAGGTGGTGAAATTGTTTGGGAAAGGGAGCGTGTCAACCAATGAAAAGACAACTTATCTTGGAAGATGGTTCGGTATTTATCGGCGGGGCATTTGGTTCATTAGAAGATTCAATGGGTGAAGTAGTATTTCATACAGGGATGACAGGATATCAAGAAATAATTACCGACTCGGCTTTTGCTGGTCAAATCGTTACATTAACATACCCATTAATTGGAAATTATGGTATTAATCATGAAGATATTGAAACATTCCAGCCGTCCATTCGAGGGTTAATTGTAAAGGAAGTAAGTGATTTTCCATCGAATTTCCGAAATCAGCAAACAATTATGGAATACTGCAGAGATAAAAATATTCCTGGTTTACAAGGTATTGACACAAGAAAATTAACCAAAAAAATCCGTCAACAGGGCACATTGCGAGGAATGTTATGTAGTACTGATGTAAATCATGATGCGATTATTAAACAACTACAATGTAAGCAAGAAATAGACTTAGTATCAACGGTTTCAACAAAGCAAGTCTATTCAGTTCTAGGAAGAGGATATCGGATTGTACTTATTGACTATGGAATGAAGCAAGGTGTATTACGCGAACTTACCCTTCGCAATTGTAATGTCAGTGTTGTACCATATAACTCTTCAATAAGTGAAATTTTAGCATTACATCCAGATGGGATATTACTTTCAAATGGTCCTGGAAATCCAAAAAATATGCCCTATGCAATAAAAACAATCCAGAGCGTATTAGGAAAAATTCCGATTTTAGGAATAGGCTTAGGTCACCAATTACTAGCCCTTGCAAGTGGTGCTGAAGTAGAAAAGATGAAATATGGACATCGAGGAAATAGTTATCCTGTACAAGAAATTCGTAGTGGAAAAGTTATGTTAACATCTCAAAATCATGGATACGTTGTTGAGAAAGAATCTCTAAAACGGGTCCCACTCGAAATAACGCATATTGAAATTAATGATCATTCAATCGAAGGAATACGCCATCAAACAATGCCTGCATTTTCAGTCCAATTTAATCCAGAAGGTTCGCCGGGATCTGAAGAGGCTATCGAAATATTTGATCATTTTCTATCAATGATTAAAAAATGGGAGGGAACCCGTCATGAAGTGGTCAGATATTAAATCTATATTAGTTATTGGGTCAGGACCAATTGTCATAGGACAAGCAGCTGAATTTGATTACGCAGGAACACAAGCATGTCTGTCATTGAAAGAAGAAGGTTATCGTGTCATACTCGTCAATTCAAATCCAGCCACAATTATGACAGACACAGAAATTGCTGATGTTGTATACATAGAACCGTTATCAATTGAATTTATTAGTCGAATTATACGAAAAGAAAGACCAGATGCGCTACTTCCAACACTAGGTGGACAAACTGGTCTAAACTTAGCTGTTGAACTTTCGCAGTCTGGTATCCTTGCTGAATATGATGTAGAGATATTAGGTACAAAATTACAGTCGATAGAAAAAGCGGAAGATCGAGAACAATTCAGATCTTTAATGGAGGAGATTGGTGAACCGGTTCCAGAAAGTATGATTGTTCACAATTTAGATGAAGCGTATAAATTTGTTGGTGAAATTGGGTATCCTGTTATTGTACGTCCAGCTTTTACACTAGGTGGGACTGGTGGAGGAATTTGTGAAAATGAGCAGGAGTTAATTGAAATCGTTACGAATGGATTAAAAATGAGTCCAGTTCACCAAGTCTTATTAGAAAGAAGTATTAAAGGATTTAAAGAAATTGAATTTGAAGTTATGCGGGATGCAAAAGATCAGGCCATTGTAATTTGTAGTATGGAAAACGTCGATCCTGTAGGGATTCATACAGGAGACTCAATTGTAGTAGCGCCAACACAAACGTTATCAGACCGTGAATATCAAATGTTAAGAAATGTTTCGTTAAAAATTATTCGTGCTTTGCAAATTGAAGGTGGCTGTAATGTACAAATCGCACTAAATCCAAATAGTTTTCAATATTATATTATTGAAGTAAATCCACGGGTTAGTCGCTCATCAGCACTTGCTTCAAAAGCAACTGGCTATCCAATTGCTAAAATTGCAAGCAAAATCGCGGTTGGGTTGACTTTAGACGAGATGATGAATCCTGTGACAGGAAAAACATTTGCAATGTTTGAGCCAACGATTGACTATGTAGTAACAAAAATCCCGCGTTTTCCATTTGATAAATTCGAGTCAGCTACGAGAACCCTTGGTACACAAATGAAAGCAACTGGTGAAGTAATGGCAATTGGTCGAACGTTTGAGGAATCTCTGCTTAAAGCAATTCGCTCATTAGAAGCAGGTGTATATCATTTAACAATGGATGAATTACAAAGTGTATCAATAGATGAATTAGAACGGCGAATTAGAAATGCAGATGACGAACGAATTTTTTATGTAGGTGAAGCATTAAATCGGGGAATACCTGTAGAAACCGTTCATAAATGGAGTGAGATTGACTTATTCTTCTTACATAAATTAAAGAAGATTATTGATTTAGATGATGAATTACGTGAGGAACCATATAGCATAGAGATTTTAAAAAGAGCTAAAGAAACAGGATTTTCAGATAAGATTATTGCAAAGTATTGGAATATACCAGAAAAAGAAGTTTATCAACTTAGAAAAATAAATGGGATATTCCCAATCTATAAAACAGTAGATACATGTGCAGCAGAATTTGAAGCAGAAACACCTTATTATTATGCAACATATGAAGAAGAAAATGAGTCGGTCAAATCGGAAAAAGATAGTATTTTAGTTATCGGATCTGGACCAATTCGAATTGGTCAAGGAGTTGAATTTGATTATGCGACTGTTCATTCGGTTTGGGCTATTAAACAATCTGGATACGAAGCAATCATTATAAATAATAACCCAGAAACGGTTTCTACTGATTTTACCGTTTCTGATAAATTATACTTTGAGCCATTAACGATTGAGGATGTTATGAATGTAATTGAATTAGAACAACCTAAAGGAGTAGTTGTTCAATTTGGTGGGCAAACGGCAATAAACTTGGCGTCCCAATTAGTCGAGCGTGGTGTTCAAATATTAGGCACAAAACTTGAAGATGTTGATCGAGCGGAAAATCGGAAACTTTTTGAACAAACGTTAAATGAAAATAATATTCCACAGCCTAAAGGAAATACAGCATTAACTGTAGACGAGGCGGTAAATATTGCAAGAACAATTGGATACCCGGTTTTAGTTCGACCGTCATACGTATTAGGTGGAAGAGCAATGGAAATTGTGTACCACGAAAAAGAGTTACTACATTATATGGAAAACGCAGTTCGTATTAATCCAGACCAACCTGTATTAATTGATCGATATATAACAGGTAAAGAAATCGAAGTCGATGCAATTTCGGATGGGAAAGATGTCCTTATACCTGGAATAATGGAACATATTGAACGTGCGGGGGTCCATTCAGGTGACTCTATAGCAGTATATCCACCACAAAATTTATCAAAAACTGTGAAAGAGAAAATTGTCGATTATACAATAAAGCTGGCAAAATCACTTAATATCATCGGATTAATAAATATTCAATTTGTTGTAAGTGGGGAAGATGTTTTCGTAATTGAAGTAAATCCAAGATCTAGTCGAACAGTACCGTTTCTAAGTAAAATTACGCAAATACCAATGGCTAAAATTGCTATGAAGGTCATTTTAGGGGATTCACTTCGAACATTAGATGTTCCATTAGGTTTAGCAGCAGAGAAAGAAGGAGTTTATGTAAAAGTTCCGGTATTCTCATTTGCCAAATTGAAAAATGTGGATATTTCTTTAGGACCAGAAATGAAATCAACAGGTGAAGTCATGGGGAAAGATATTACTTTAGAAAAGGCTCTATATAAAGGCTTATTCGCTTCAGGGATGAAATTTTATACACATGGTTCAGTAATATTGACTGTAGCAGATAAAGATAAAGAAGAAGCTAGTTTTCTAGCAAAAAGATTTCAGCAGATTGGTTATCGAATTCTTGCAACAAAAGGGACAGCAACTTATTTAAAAGAAGCCGGAATAGATGTGGAAGAAGTTGAAAAAGTGGCCACACCAAGTTCAAATAATCTATTAGATTTTATACGGAGTGGTCAAGCACAACTTGTAATTAACACGATGACGAAGGGAAAAGAAATCGCTCGGGATGGCTTTCGGATTCGGAGAGAATCGGTTGAAAACGCAGTACCATGTCTAACATCTCTTGATACTGCGCGTGCAATTTTAAAGGTGTTGGAATCGTTAGTCTTCTCTGTAGATGCAATGCCTAGTAATAAGACTACACATAAGGAGCCGATCCACGTATGAAAACAGTTGAAACAATGAAAGTAGTCAGTCATAAAGAGATTGCTTTAAATATATATGAATTAATTTTAAAAGGAGAGTTAGTCTCGCAAATTGAAAGACCAGGCCAATTCGTTCATGTAAAAATAGGAGATGGAACTTCTCTTCTTGATGGCCCCCTACTTCGCCGACCAATCAGTATAGCAAATATTAATTTACCTAATTCGGAAATGTCCCTAATTTATCGAGCAAATGGTAAAGGGACAACAATGCTTTCACGTAAAGATATTGGTGACGAGATTAATGTTCTTGGCCCTTTAGGCAACGGATTTCCGATAGATAATATTGAGGTAGGTAAAGTAGCACTCTTAGTAGGTGGAGGTATAGGTGTACCTCCTCTATATGAATTATCAAAACAACTTGTAAAAAAAGGAATACAAGTAATCCACGTACTAGGGTTTCAAACAAAAGATGACGTTTTTCTTTATGAAGCGTTTCAGAAACTTGGCGAGACTTTCGTAGCGACTGAGGATGGTTCATTTGGGACAAAAGGGTTAGTGACAGATGTAATAAAGGAAAAAGTACAGGTTTTTGACCGTATTTATTCTTGTGGTCCAACACCAATGTTAAAGGCGCTAGAAGATACCTTTCATGATAAAGAAGTTTACATTTCATTAGAAGAGAGAATGAGCTGTGGAATTGGTGCATGTTTTGCTTGTGTTAAAAAGACAAGTGACGGTCAAGGGTATCGAAAAGTTTGTAGCGATGGTCCGGTATTTTTAGCAGGGGAGGTCATCTTATGACGAGTTTACATGTATCTTTGCCTGGTCTTGAGTTAAAAAATCCAATAATGCCTGCATCGGGTTGTTTTGGTTTTGGTCGTGAGTTTGCTGAATTTTATGACTTAAGTATATTAGGTGCAATTATGATTAAAGCAACGACATTGGAACCGAGATTCGGTAATCCGACCCCACGTGTTGCGGAAACATCAGCGGGAATGCTTAATGCAATAGGTTTACAAAATCCAGGGTTAAAAAAAGTTATGGAAGAAGAGCTACCTTGGTTAAGTCAATTTGATGTACCAATAATTGCCAATATTGCTGGTTCAACGATTGAAGACTATGTAGCTGTTGCAAGAGAAATATCGACAGCAAGTAATGTTCGAGCTCTAGAATTAAACATATCTTGTCCAAATGTGAAGCAAGGTGGAATTGCTTTCGGTACAGTTCCAGAAGTGGCAAAAGCAATTACGAAAAGTGTTAAAGAAGTATCTCATGTACCTGTTTATGTTAAACTATCGCCAAACGTTACTGACATTCGGGCGATGGCGAAAGCAGTAGAAGACGGTGGTGCAGATGGAATTTCGATGATTAATACTTTAACAGGTATGACAATGGATATAAAGACTGGCAAGCCAATATTGGCAAATATAACAGGTGGGCTATCGGGTCCAGCGATTAAACCGGTAGCACTACGAATGGTTTATGAAGTAAGTCAAACGGTAAACATTCCAATTATTGGAATGGGTGGAATTTCAACGGCAGAAGATGTTCTTGAATTTGTTTATGCGGGTGCAAGTGCTGTTGCTATTGGTACAGCAAACTTAGTAGATCCATTTATTTGTCCGACATTAATTAATGATCTAGAAGAATTAATGTTAAGACTGCAAATTGATCATCTTTCTGAGGTTTGTGGAAGGAGTTGGAAAAATGAACAATCCAGTTATTATTGCTCTTGATTTCGCATCTAAACAGGAGATGTGTGAATTTCTAGAAAACTTTCGTGATGAAAAGCTATTTGTTAAAGTCGGTATGGAATTATTTTATCAAGAAGGCCCGTCAATAATTCGTGAATTAAAATCGATGGGACATTCCATTTTTCTTGATTTAAAGCTTCATGACATTCCCAATACGGTCGGTCGAGCTATGAAGGGAATTGCAAGCTTAGGAGTAGATCTCGTTACCGTTCACGCAGCAGGCGGTAGTGAGATGATGAAGGCGGCTATTGAAGGATTAAAAGCTGGAACACCAAAAGGAAGATTACGTCCAAGTTGTATTGCTGTAACACAATTAACGAGTACTTCTGAGGGGCAAATGCAGTCAGAACAATTAGTTTTATCAACGATTGAACAATCTGTTTACCACTATGCTTCTTTAGCAAAAAAGGCAGGGCTTGACGGTGTTGTTAGTTCTGTACATGAAGTGTCATTACTTCGGAAATTAGGAGAAGATTTCTTAATTGTCACCCCTGGAATTCGATTAAAGGAGGACCAATCCAGTGATCAAAAACGAGTGGCTACCCCAAAACATGCAAGAGAAGTCGGTTCTTCAGCAATTGTCGTAGGTCGGTCTATTACAGAAAGTTCTGACCCATACAAAACGTATCAAATGATAAAACAACAATGGGAGCTGATTGATAATGAATATGAAACAAAAAGTAGCTGAAACATTACTAGAAATAGGGGCAGTTTCTCTTAATCCTACCAATCCTTTCGTGTGGACTTCGGGAATTAAATCACCAATTTACTGTGATAATCGACTGATTTTAGGCTACCCTGAGATTAGGAAAGAGATAGCTAAAGGTTTATGTAGTTTAATAACTGAACATTTCCCAGACGTTGAAATAATCGCTGGAACTGCAACTGCAGGTATTCCCCATGCAGCATGGGTGAGTGAACTTTTACATGTACCAATGTGTTATGTTCGTTCAAGCACAAAAGGACACGGAAAGAAAAATCAAATTGAAGGTCCTATTAAAAGTGGGAAAAAAGTCGTTGTTATTGAAGATCTAATTTCAACTGGAAAGAGTTCAATTTTAGCAGCAAATGTGTTAAAAGAAGCAGGTTGTCAAGTCTTGGGAATTGTCTCGATTTTTACTTATGAATTAAGTGAGGCTACCAATCTTTGTCAAGAGGCAGAAGTTCCTTACTATTCTTTGTCTAATTTTTCAACTTTAATTGCAACAGCGGTCGATAAAGGTTATTTGACGAAAGATGATATGAGCTCTGTGTTAAAGTGGCGGGAAAATCCAAAACAATGGCTAAGTAATTCCTAATATCCTTTTGATTAAAGTTAAAGTGGAGGTTTAGACCCCCACTTTTTCTTCACTTTTTCTTCATTTTTATAACGGTTTCTTGGTTTGGTGTGACAAAAATGGTTTGTTGATGATCATAAATGACAAAACCCGGTTTTGCCCCATTTGGTTTTCGAACGTATTTCACTTTTGTATAATCAACGGGAACACGACTAGATCTTCGCGCTTTACTATTATATGCAGCAAGTATAGCGGCTTCTTTAATTGTTGTTTCTGTTGGATTTTCACTTCGAATAACAACATGAGAACCAGGTATATCTTTTGTATGTAGCCATAACTCATTTTTCTTAGCTAGCTTCGTTGTTAAATAATCATTTTGTTTATTATTTTTACCGACTAATATAGATTCTCCATCAGTAGAGACATAATGTTCCAATTCGGGGTGAGATTTTTGCCTCTTTTGTCCCTTTTTTACAGTAGCTTTCATATAACCTTGTTCAGATAATTCTTCTTTAATCTCCTCAATATCTTTAGGTGCAGCATTTTCTAGTTGTTGTAAAACATTTTCTAAATATAATAGTTCTTCTTTTGCCTTTTCAATTTGTTCTTTAGCATGTAGTAAAGCACTTTTACTCTTATTGTATTTTTGAAAATAAATTTGGGCATTTTCCGATGGTGTTTTATTTGGGTTTAAAGGAATGGTTACTCGTTTATTGTCATCATAGTAATTCTCTACAGCGATTTCCTTCATCCCTTTCTTTATTTCATACATATGGGCGGTAAGTAATTCCCCATATAGTTGATATGAATCACCATTTTCTGCTTCCTCCAATGTATTAAGTAATTTGTTTATTTTCACTTCATTTTTCTCAATTTCATTTTTCAATAAGCGTTCAATATCTCCACCGATTTGTTTTACACGATCTCGCTCTGCTTTCCCAAAATAGTATGCATCAAGTAGTTTACTTAAAGTGGGGAAAGACCTATATTCTCCTCGCACATGTTCTAGTGGAAATAAGTAAAAATGCTCTTTTTGTTTATTGTAAATTAAAGTAGGTGCTATTTCATTCGCTTTAATTTTTTCGATGAATGAAAGAAATGTTTTAGGTATCGTTAAACGGTTTGCGATTCCTGATTTTTTTACTACTTCTTTAGCAAATAAAGGAGATATTCCACTAAATCCATCAACAAGTTGCTTATCTATTTTCCCACTATTAAAGTCAATCGTTTTCAATACATCTTCTTCTTTGGTTATAAATGGATTTAATTTATTTTGACTTGGCGGCCATATGTAGGGTTGTCCAGGTAAAATTGCCCGGTATCGATTAATTGCAAAAGAAATATGTTTAACACTATCTAATATTTGTTCTTTCTCATCGTCAATTAACACAATATTACTGTGGCGACCCATTATTTCTACGATTAATTTTTTATATGAAAGATCACCAATTTCATTTCTTCCTTTAATTTTAAAAATGATTATTCGATCCATATCTTGTTGGGTAATTTCCTCGATAATATTTCCTTCTAAATGTTTTCTTAACATCATACAAAATAATGGAGGTGTAGCTGGATTTTCATAATCCTCCTCAGTAATTTGTACTCGAGCATATGAAGGGTGAGCAGAAAGGAGTAATTTAGTGTTTTTTCCTTGTGAACGAATGGTTAAAATAATTTCATTCAGGTATGGTTGGTGTATTTTTGTAATGCGACCACCAGTAAGTGTAGCAGCAAGTTCCTTTGTCATTGCATATGTAAACAGCCCGTCAAAAGACATGATAAAACCTCCAATTCAATGATTTGTTTTAAGAGATCAAGCCTGTTGTCAGCCTATTTTCCAGTAGAAATAAAAAGCAAGGAAGACAACTAGGGAACTCAAGAATGAATAATTTTTCGTTTCTAATTGGAATCTTTCACAAGTATAGCATTTTTTAGGACAAGGCTGAATAATCTTTAATGAGAAATCTACAAGGTAGTGAAAATAGACAAACATAATTCACAGAGAATGGAGGAGTGGAGTGAATTGAAATATCATAAAATGACCCCTGAACAAGTCGAACAAAAAATACAAACGTCGTTCCAAAAGGGGCTGACCAGTGAACAAGTAAAGAGAAGAAGAAAGCAGTTTGGATACAATGAACTTCAAGAAGGGGAAAAGCAATCTGCCTTGCTTTTATTTCTTAGTCAATTTAAAGATTTTATGGTAATTGTACTCCTTATTGCTACCTTGATATCAGGACTACTTGGTGAATATAGTGATGCAATTGCGATTATGGCCATCGTCTTAGTAAATGGAATTTTAGGTTTTATTCAAGAACGAAAAGCAGAAAAATCTTTAGATGCTTTAAAAGAACTATCTGCACCGATGGCCAATGTTTTTAGAGATGGGAAATGGGTGAAAATTCCATCGAAAGAAATTGTTCCAGGCGATGTTATTCGTTTTTCAAGTGGCGACCGAATAAGTGCAGATGTACGATTGTTTGAAATAAATAGTTTGGAAATAGAGGAATCTGCTCTAACAGGTGAATCAGTACCAACAAGTAAAGATATAGCAACGATTCATGAAGAAAATGTTGGTCTTGGCGACTTAAACAATATGGCGTTTATGGGCACAATGGTTACGAGAGGGAGTGGAAAAGGGATTGTTATTGGAACAGGTATGCAGACAGCAATGGGGCAAATTGCTGACTTACTTCAAACGGCACAATCGCTGCAAACTCCATTACAACGTAGACTAGAACAATTAGGGAAAATTTTAATTGCTGTAGCTTTAGTATTAACTTTACTTGTAGTGATTATTGGTGTCTTACAAGGTCATGATCTATATACAATGTTCCTCTCTGGTGTATCGTTAGCTGTAGCAGCAATTCCTGAGGGATTACCAGCAATTGTTACAATCGCATTATCATTAGGTGTACAACGAATGATTAAGAAAAATGCAATTGTACGGAAATTACCAGCAGTTGAAACTTTAGGTTGTGCATCAGTTATTTGTTCTGATAAAACTGGAACAATGACACAAAACAAAATGACAGTTACTCATTTATGGGCCAATAATAAAATATGGACTGTTTCGGGACAAGGATATGACCCACAAGGACAATTTTTTTATAAAAATAATGTGATGAATCCAACACGGGATCGTCATTTTGAAAAATTATTATCTTTTGCTATGGTTTGTAACCATTCAACATTAATTGAAGAACGGGATCAATACCGTGTAGATGGAGATCCGACAGAAGGGGCATTACTTGTTGCGGCTATGAAGGCTGGTTTTAACCGAAAACATTTACTTCAAGAATATAAAATTATCCAAGAGTTTCCATTTGACTCCGCAAGAAAAATGATGACCGTGATTGTAGAGGATAAAAAAGGTGAGCGATATGCAATCACAAAAGGTGCACCAGATATTTTAATTGGGTTAAGTGAATCGGTATTGGCTGATGGGAAAAAACAATATATGAGTCAAAGCTGGCTAAATACATTACAGACAACGGTCGACTCTTTAGCGTCAAAAGCGTTAAGAACGATTGCAGTTGCCTTTAAACCTGTACCAAAATATACATTTACACATGAATCTGAAGTAGAAAAAGAACTTATTTTTATTGGCCTACATGGAATGATTGATCCTCCAAGACCAGAAGTAAAAGCAGCTATTAAGGAATGCCGTGATGCTGGAATTAAAACCGTTATGATTACAGGTGACCATGTAACGACAGCGAGAGCAATTGGAAAAGAACTTGGCATACTTCAGCCGAATAGTATTGTGTTAGAAGGTAGTAAGTTAGAAACGATGACCGTGGAAGAATTAGAAGAGGTCGTTGATCAAGTTACCGTTTTTGCCCGTGTATCACCAGAACATAAATTAAAAATTGTTCAAGCATTCCAAAATAATGGCCATGTTGTTGCCATGACTGGTGACGGTGTCAATGACGCACCAGCTATAAAAGCTGCAGATATTGGGATTGCCATGGGAATTACTGGTACAGATGTTGCCAAAGAATCATCTGCTTTAGTTTTGCTAGATGATAATTTTGCGACAATTAGATCTGCTATTGAAGAAGGAAGAAATATATATGAGAATATTCGTAAATTTATCCGTTATTTACTCGCATCAAATGTTGGTGAAATTCTTGTCATGTTATTTGCAATGATTCTCGCTTTACCATTACCTCTCGTTCCAATTCAAATTCTTTGGGTTAACTTAGTGACGGATGGTTTACCCGCAATGGCACTAGGACTAGATCAGCCAGAGGGAGATGTAATGAAGCGGAAGCCTAGAAATCCAAGAGAAGGGGTATTTGCCAGGGGACTCGGTTGGAAAGTTATTTCTAGAGGTTTTTTAATCGGAATAGCAACTTTATTCGCTTTTATCATTTCATACAAACAAAATCCAGAACATTTAGAATATGCGCAAACGATCGCTTTTGCCACTTTAGTTTTAGCACAATTAATTCATGTTTTTGACTGTCGTAGTGACCATTCAATATTTGCCCGTAACCCGTTCGGTAACCCTTATTTAGTCTGGGCAGTTTTATCAAGTGTTATATTAATGGTCATGGTTATTTACTTCCCACCATTACAGACTGTGTTCCATACGGTATCCATTGTTCCTAGAGACTGGTTATTAATTGTTGCCATGTCAGCAATCCCAACATTTTTACTTGCAGGATCATTATTTTTAAGAAAAAATTAAATAGATTGTGGTATAATAACGAAAGGTATTAGGATTTATTTCTACTTACCTTTCTTTTTTTTATATTTATGCTATAATCTTTTTTTATGGAAGCATGAAATAAGGTGATTGTATGGTAATGAGTATGACCGGTTTTGGACGGTGTGAAAAGAATGGAGTCGTCGTAGAAATACGATCAGTGAATCATCGATATTTTGATTTTCATACTAAAATACCTCAATCTTTATCAATGTTTGAGGACAAAATAAAAAAAACTTGCCAAAAATATTTAACTCGTGGTAGAGTGGATTGCTCAATTAGTATATCAAGTATAAATGATATAAAACGTTCATTACATATTGACTGGAATTTAATTGATGAGTATTATCAATTCATCCGTCAATTAAAAGAAAAATATGAGTTAAACGATGAAATTTCTATATCTCATTTTTTGCAACAGAATGAACTCGTTTCAATCATTGAAAAGGAAACGAATGATTATCAATTAGAAGAACTCTTAATAACTGCCGTTGAAGAGGCTGTTCAAAATTTACAAAACATGCGAATGATTGAAGGAAGAGCACTCCAGAACCAATTGAATGAATACTTAAATGGTATTGAATCGCTTATTCTAGACATAACTAAACTTGCACCATCAGTTAAATTAGATTATGAGAATAAAATTCGAAAAAAAATTATTGAATATACGGATGGCTTCTTTGACGAGTCAAAAGTATTGACTGAGATTGCTTTTTTTGCAGAGAGGGTCGATATATCAGAAGAATTAACACGTTTAAATAGTCATCTAGTCCAGTTTCGGCAAACAATTCAATCATGTGAACCTATCGGTAGGAAGTGTGACTTTCTCATTCAAGAGTTGAATCGTGAAGTGAATACAATTGCTTCGAAGGCTAATAGCGCCGATATTAGCAAAAAAGTTGTTGATTTAAAGAGTGTAATTGAAAAAATTCGTGAACAAGTTCAAAATATTGAGTAATCAATATATACATAATGTCTATTTTAAATATAAACAAAACTCAGGGACACTTGAGCATTTAGGTAACTAAAGAGCTTAGTGTTCGCTTGATAAGAAAGAGCGTTTTTCGCTTTTGATGTAATGCTGACGAAACCTTCTATGGGCGCTTAAGTGCACATGAAAAGTAGAAATTGGAAAATGTCTATTTTCTTATTAGCCAAAAAAGAATTCGATGATAAAAGGGTAGGTGAAAGAATGGAACAAGAAAAAGGTTTATTAATTGTACTTTCAGGACCTTCGGGAGTAGGAAAGGGTACAGTAAGGAAAGCGGTATTTTCGGAGACAGATGTTAATTTTGAATATTCTATTTCAGCTACTTCCCGTCCGATGCGTCCAGGTGAGGTAGATGGAATAGATTACTTTTTTAAAACAAGGCAACAATTTGAAAAAATGATAAAGAATGAAGAATTACTTGAATACACTGAATACGTTGGGAACTATTACGGAACACCCGTTAATTATGTTCAAGATACGTTAGAAAAAGGGAAAGATGTATTTTTAGAAATCGAGGTTGAAGGGGCAAAACAAGTTAGGAAGAAATTTCCTGACGGGTTATTTATATTTTTAATCCCACCTAGTTTGAGTGAACTTGAAAAAAGAATAAAAACTAGAGGGACAGAAACAGATGACCTCATAAAAAATCGAATGTCCATAGCACGGGAAGAATTAAAAATGATGAACTTATACGATTATGTTATAGAAAATGACCGTGTTGAAAATGCTGTTGAAAAAATTAAATCAATCGTTATTGCAGAACATTGCCGAAGAAGTCGTGTTGAAAAAAGAATAAAAAAATTATTAGGAGTTGATTAATATGTTATACCCATCAATAGATTCTTTATTAAACAAGGTTCACTCAAAGTATTTACTTGTAACAATTGCATCTAAGCGAGCTCGGCAATTGCAGGATACAAATGACTATCAGTTGAGTGAATATCAGTCAAATAAAAATGTCGGTAAAGCATTAGAAGAGATACATGGTGATGTTTTAATGCTAGATGGCGAATCAGAAAATAGAGTAGAGGAATAAATATAATTTGATTAAACCCAACACAGCAAAGAAAGCAGTCGGTTAGCCGATTGCTT
Source organism: Bacillus andreraoultii (assembly GCF_001244735.1). Classification (GTDB taxonomy): domain Bacteria; phylum Bacillota; class Bacilli; order Bacillales; family Caldibacillaceae; genus Caldifermentibacillus; species Caldifermentibacillus andreraoultii. Next base: position 2,297,981 of record NZ_LN868937.1, on the reverse strand, counting down.
TCTTGTCTTTTAAGAAGTAGTTTGAGGGAAGGGTTTCACGATATTATTATAATTACATAGATTTATGATATTATTGTACCAGGAACGTTAACGGAAAATGAGCTCATATGTTAGATGAGAGAGAGGGAATATGATGGAAAAGGTACTATTATGCGTAACAGGTGGAATAGCTGTTTATAAGGCAATAGCATTAACAAGTAAGTTAACGCAAAATGGATATGATGTTAAAGTAATGATGACTGAAAATGCAACAAAATTCGTTACTCCATTATCTTTTCAAGCAATTTCAAGGAATGAAGTTTATACAGATACGTTTGATGAAAAGGACCCAAATAAAATTGCTCATATCGATTTAGCAGACTGGCCGGATTGTATTATTATTGCACCAGCGACTGCTAATATTATCGGGAAATTAGCGAATGGAATTGCTGATGACATGGTATCTACAACGCTATTAGCAACAACGAAGCCAGTACTAATTGCCCCGGCTATGAATGTTCATATGTATAGTCATCCAGTCGTTCAAAGCAATATGGACAAACTTAAATCATTTGGATATAACTTTATCGAGCCTGGTGAAGGTTATTTAGCATGTGGTTATACTGGAAAGGGACGGTTAGAGGAACCTGAAAATATAGTGGAGTATGTAAAGAAATTTTTAACTAGAAAGCAGAAATCATTTTTAAAAGGCAAACGAGTATTAATTACTGCTGGACCAACAAGAGAAAGAATTGACCCGGTACGTTATTTGTCAAATTTTTCATCAGGAAAAATGGGGTATGCAATTGCTGAAGTGGCAAATAATCTTGGGGCAGAAGTAACATTAATTACTGGTCCAGTCAGTTTAACACCGCCGAACAATGTAAATATCGTTCGAGTGGAAAGTGCAGAAGAAATGTTCGAGGCAACAATGAAACATTTTTATGAAGCAGATATAGTTATAAAATCAGCTGCGGTAAGTGATTATCGACCAAAGGAAATAAAAAACCAAAAGATTAAAAAAAGTGATGATGGACTTGTGATTGAATTAGAGCGAACAAAGGATATTTTATTTGAGCTAGGAAAGAAAAAGACGCACCAGTTTTTAATCGGTTTTGCAGCTGAGACCAACAATGTTGATGAATATGCCAAAAAAAAATTAATAAATAAAAATGCTGATATGATTGTAGCTAACAATGTTACAGAGGAAGGTGCGGGGTTTGGGACAGACACGAATATTGTGACATTTTTTAAAACAGATAATGAGAAAAAAACCTTTCCCAAACTAACGAAACATGAAGTAGCATATGAAATTTTAAAAGAAGCACACGTAAGTATGGAAAAGGGCGGTATGGAATGAAAAAAATTGCAAGTGTAATAGTAGATGTGCCGGTCTTGCAAATAGATCGGCCATTTGATTTTCTTATTCCAGATGATTTATGCGACCACTTAGAAAAAGGGATGAGGGTGATTGTTCCTTTTGGAAATCGGCAGGTTCAAGGGTTTGTTGTAAATATAAAGGAAGAAACAGAAGTGGTAGAACTTAAGGAAATAATTGAACCAATGGATATCGAACCAGTATTAAATCCTGAATTACTGGAGTTAGGTGAATATATTGCAAATGAAACATTGTGCTTGAAAATTTCTGCCTATCAAGTCATGCTTCCACCGGCATTAAAAGCTAAGTATGATAAATTTTTAACATTAGATGATGAAAAAAGGATGGATCAATTTCCTAGTGAGTTAAAAAAATTATTTAATCAGAAGAAAAAAGTAAACTGGAAAGATGCAGAGGAAGTTGTGTCAACATCATATCTTTATCGACAAGCCCGTTTAGGATTATTTCATGTTAGTTACGAAATTAAAGACCGGGGCAACAAAAAGAAAAGCATTTACTTTACACCGTCACTAAATAAACAAGATTTTCTCAAGAAATTCGAGCAATTGAAAATTACTGCACCTAAACAAAAACAAGTGATTAATTATTACTTAGAAAATTTCGGTCCTAGTACGGTAAAACAAGTGGAGTCATTCGTTTCTAATCCCCGTCCAACGTTAAATCAACTAGAAAAAAAGGGTTTATTAAAGAAGGAAGAATATGAAGAATATCGTGATCCTTATAAGCATCGAGAATTTAAACAAACAATGCCACTTCCTTTAACAGAAGAGCAAGAAAAAGTAATAAAACCGATTCTCAATTCGATGGATCAAGTTTCTCATCAAGTTTTTCTTTTACACGGGGTGACTGGTAGTGGAAAAACAGAAGTATATTTGCAATCGATTGATCGTGTCATAAAAAAGGGAAAAGAAGCGATTGTTTTAGTTCCAGAAATTTCACTAACCCCACAGATGGTTGAAAGATTTAAAGGTAGATTTGGAAATAATGTTGCAGTATTACATAGTGGTTTGTCATTAGGAGAAAAGTATGACGAATGGCGAAAAATTCAACGGAAAGAGGTGCAAGTTGTTGTCGGTGCAAGGTCGGCAATTTTTGCTCCTTTTGAGAATATCGGAATAATTATTATTGATGAAGAACATGAAACTAGTTATAAACAAGAAGATTCCCCACGTTATCATGCTCGGGAAGTTGCCATTTGGCGTGGCAAAACACATCGATGTCCTGTAATATTAGGGAGTGCAACCCCTTCATTAGAAACTTACGCTCGTGCCCAAAAGGGAGTTTATCAATTATTGACAATGGCAAAGCGGATGAATCAATCACACTTACCTGTAGTGGAAATTGTTGATATGCGAGAAGAATTAAAAGCAGGTAATCGGTCGATGTTTTCAACACAATTAGTAGAAAAAATGAAAGATCGTATTGAGAAGTCCGAACAGATTGTACTCATGTTAAATCGGCGGGGTTATTCCTCTTTTATTATGTGCCGAGATTGTGGTTATGTAATGAAATGTCCAAATTGTGATATATCTCTAACCTATCATAAAGTCACAAATCAAGTGAAATGTCATTATTGTGGCTTTGAAGCAAGAACACCAAATGTTTGTCCAGAATGCGGAAGTAATCATATTCGCTTTTTCGGAACTGGAACACAAAAAGTCGAGGAAGAGCTAGGTAAAATACTGCCTGAAGCCCGGGTCATTCGGATGGATGTGGATACAACGAGTAGAAAAGGTTCTCATGAGAAACTATTAACAGCTTTTCAAGAGCAACGTGCGGATATATTGCTTGGTACACAAATGATTGCTAAAGGTCTTGATTTTCCTAATATTACATTAGTAGGAGTGCTATCAGCAGATAGTTCCTTACATTTACCTGATTTTCGCTCCAGTGAAAAAACATTTCAATTATTGACACAAGTAAGTGGTCGTGCTGGGCGTCACAAATTACCTGGAGAGGTTTTTGTTCAGACATATACACCTGAACATTATAGTGTGCAATTTGCTAAACAACATGATTACTTACAATTTTACAGATATGAAATGATAGTTAGAAAAAGGGGCCAATATCCACCATTTCATTATTTAGCTTTAATTCATGTTAGTCATGAAAATTTACAATATACGTATTCAGTTGCAGAAAAAATAAGCTCCTTTTTACGTAACCAACTTTCCAATGGAACTATTGTTTTAGGCCCTGCAGCATCACCTATAATTAAAATCAAAAATAGATATCGCTACCAGTGTTTGGTAAAATACAAAGTTGAACCGAATTTAATACCAACATTTAAAAAAATCATAGAACATTTTCATGAAGAGCAATTAAAAAAGAACTTGACGATATCAATTGATTTAAATCCATATTCAATGATGTAAAAAGAAATGAGGGTATTCGCAGATGACAAAAATCGTTTTTATGGGTACACCAGATTTTTCAGTACCTATCTTACAACAAATAATTAAGGATGGATACGACGTAATTGGTGTTGTAACTCAACCAGATCGTCCAGTAGGTAGGAAACGAATCATAACTCCGCCACCAATTAAAGTAGAGGCGGAAAAACATGGGATTCCAATTTTTCAACCAGAAAAATTAAGAAGTGAGAATGCCATTCAGGAAATTTTGAATTTAAATCCTGATTTAATTATTACTGCTGCGTACGGTCAAATTTTACCAAAAGAGCTTCTTGACGCTCCAAAACATGGTTGCATAAATGTTCATGCCTCGCTACTTCCAGAATTAAGGGGAGGTGCCCCTATTCACTATGCTATTATTGAGGGGAAAAGACAAACAGGTATAACAATTATGTATATGGTTGAAAAATTAGATGCGGGAGATATATTAACTCAAACTGTTGTACCCATTGATGAGAAGGATACGGTTGGAACTTTACATGACAAATTGAGTATTGCTGGTGCTAAATTATTAAGTAATACATTACCAAGACTTATTGAAGGGGAAATTACACCCATTAAACAGAATGATGAAGATGCTACATTTGCTTCTAATATTAAACGTGATCAAGAAAAAATTGATTGGAATAATCGAGGGGAAGACATTTATAACCAAATTCGTGGACTCAATCCATGGCCGGTTGCCCATACCACATTAGACGGAAGAACATTAAAAGTTTGGTGGGGAGAAAAAATAGTTGATAAAAGTACAAAAGATAAACCAGGAACGATTATTTCAATTGAAAAAGACGGTTTTATTGTTTCTACTGGTGATGATACGGCAATAAAGATTACTGAATTACAACCTGCAGGTAAAAAACGAATGTTTGCTGAGCAATTTTTACAAGGGAACCATGATTTGTTAGGTAAAAAGTTGGGAGGAAATAATGAGTAAAACAGTACGTGAAGCTGCACTAGAAATTCTTGAAATTGTTGAAAAAAATGGTGCCTATAGCAACTTACTATTAAATACAACGATAGAAAAAAATAAATTTTCACATGTAGATGCGAATCTTCTTACAGAACTATGTTATGGAACATTACAAAGAAAAATTACGCTTGATTATTTCATTGAATCTTTTATAAAAAAACAGAAACGTATAGATCTTTGGGTTCGACAACTATTGCGTCTTTCTGTTTATCAAATGGTTTACTTAGATAAAATCCCAGATCATGCTATTATAAATGAAGCTGTCAAAATTGCAAAAAAGCGTGGCAATAAAGGAATTAGCGGTTTTGTTAATGGCGTTTTACGTACAATTCAACGACAAGGGGTTCCATCTACTAGTTTAATTAAAAATCCAATAGAAAAACTATCCATCGAAACGAGCCACCCAACTTGGCTTGTAAGTAGGTGGATTGACCAATATGGATATGAGAAAACGAAAGCTATGTGTGAAGAAAATTTACAAACAGCAAAACAAACAGCACGGATTAATCTTGAAAGAACGGATTTGGATGGAATTTTAGAAAAGCTCGCATCGGAAGATTTTCTAGTAGAGCAGAGTTCTTATGTTCCAGTTGCTATAAAGGCAAAAAAAGGGAACTTAGTGAAGTCAAAAGCTTTTCAAGAAGGATATATTACGATTCAAGATGAGAGTTCGATGCTTGTCGCCTATGCTGTTGACCCTAAAGAAGGGGAACGAATATTAGATGCATGTGCGGCACCGGGTGGTAAAACAACACATATGGCAGAAAGAATGAAAAATAAAGGTGAGATTGTTGCACTAGATTTACATGATCATAAAGTAAAATTAATTATTGAAAATGCAACGAGATTAGGCCTATCAAATATACGTGCAAGACAGATGGATAGCCGTACAGTAACGGATCACTTTGAAAAAGAATCGTTTGATCGCATTCTGATTGATGCTCCATGTTCGGGATTAGGTGTTTTAAAAAGGAAACCCGATATAAAATATACGAAAACAGAACAAGATATAATCAATTTAACAAGAATTCAATCGCAATTATTAAACAACGCAGCAACATTATTGAAAAACGGTGGTACTTTAGTCTATAGTACATGTACCGTTGATAAAGAAGAAAATCAGCATCTTATCCGTAACTTTTTACAAGAACATCCGGAATTTCAAGGTGATGAATCGTTACTAAATCGTATACCTAAAGCAATAAAACCATTTGTAAATCAATTTGAAATCGAAATTTTGCCTCAAGATGTAAAAAGTGATGGTTTTTATATTGCATGCTTAAAAAAGAAAGTGTAACTTTTGTATTAGAAGGATAAATAAATTAATAGGTATACGGAGGAAGAAGCATGACAATTGAGGTGAAATTATGAAAGTTGTCTGTCGTACAGATCGAGGTAAAGTTAGAAACCATAATGAAGACCATGTTGGTATTTTTACAGATAACGACGGGAATTCACTCGCTGTCGTTGCCGATGGGATGGGAGGACACCTTGCTGGTGATGTAGCTAGTAGGATGACAATAGAATTAATACAACAGTTATGGGAAACCGACCAACCGAAAATTACCACTGCCGAGAATGCAATCGAATGGTTTACGAATTCAATACAAATGATTAACGAAAAAATTTATCATTATGCAAATGAGAACCCAGAATGTAAAGGAATGGGCACGACATTCGTTGCCGCCCTTTGTACTGAAAACTTCGTAACTGTTGCCCATATTGGTGACAGTAGATGTTACATACTAAATAGCCATGGGTTTCAACAATTAACAGATGATCACTCTTTAGTTAATGAACTTGTGAAAAGTGGTCAAATTTCGAAAGAGGATGCTGAACATCACCCACGAAAAAATGTATTACTTCGAGCATTAGGAACGGAACCTGCTGTTCAAATCGATACAGTGACAGTTGAACTAGAAGTGGGAGACTACATTATATTATGTACAGACGGTTTATCGAATAAAGTATCTGATTCAGAAATTAAAGAAGTTTTAAAAACCGAACAAGATTTAGCTGAAAAAGCTGATCGACTTATTCAAATGGCCAATGATAATGGTGGAGAAGATAATATTACACTGGCGATCATTTATAAGGATCATCTGAAAGCAGGTGATGACTAATGCTCATTGGTAAAAGAATCAATGATCGTTACAAGATTATCAAATTCGTTGGTAGCGGTGGAATGGCTAATGTTTATCTTGCTCGTGACATGATTCTTGATAGAGATGTCGCGGTCAAAGTATTACGCCTTGATTTCGCTAATGATGATGAACTTATTCGTCGTTTTCACCGTGAGGCACAATCAGTGACAAGTTTAGTACATCCAAATATTGTTAATATTTTTGATGTTGGTGAGGAAGATAATATTTATTATATAGTGATGGAATATGTTGAAGGAGAAACATTAAAGCAATTTATTCAAAATCACTTTCCGATTCCAATTGAAAAAGTAGTGGATATTGCGTTACAAATTACGTCTGCAATTAGTCATGCACATCAAAATAATATTATTCATCGGGATATTAAACCGCAAAATATTCTAATTGATAAAAAGGGAAATGTAAAAATTACGGATTTTGGTATTGCTGTTGCATTAACATCAACTACAATTACTCAAACAAATTCGGTATTAGGTTCTGTTCACTATATTTCACCAGAACAAGCCCGGGGAAGGTTAGCAACAAAAAAATCAGATATTTATTCTTTAGGTATTGTCCTATTTGAGTTGCTTACAGGACGACTCCCTTTTTCAGGGGAATCAGCCGTCTCTATTGCACTAAAACATTTACAATCTGAAACGCCTCACCCTAGAAATTGGAATCCTTCGATACCACAAAGCATTGAAAATATTATTTTAAAAGCAACCGCAAAAGATCCGATTTATCGATACAACGATGTAGAAGAATTAAGAGAAGATTTATTAACTTGTTTAGAGCCTGATCGACTCAATGAACCGGCATTTGTATTACCAGTAGATGAAGAAGCGACAAAAGTGCTTCCAGTTATTAAAGAGCCTAAAAATGTAGAAGAACCGATTCAAAGCGAGGCAATGAAAGAAAAAGAAAAGAAAGTAAAAAACGAAAAGAAGAACAATATTAAGAAAAGTAAAAATGATAAAAAGAAGAAAAAGAAGAGATGGCCTCTTGTACTAGTTTTAATTTCTCTTTTCATCATTTTGTTCGGGGTTCTATTAGTAACAACCGATATATTTGGAAGTAAAGACGTAGAAGTGCCTGATGTTAGAAATATGAGTTTAGAAGACGCCATTGATACATTAGAAAAGGCGAAATTTGATATTGGTGAAACAATCAAACAGCCAGATGATGAAATTCAAAATAATTATGTGATTAAGACAAATCCGAAAGCTGGTAGAATGAAAGTACAAGGTACACCAGTTACTATTTATGTTAGTACAGGGAAAAAGACGATTACTTTGGACGATTTTCGTGGTAAGCAACTCGATGATGTGGAAAAGACACTAGAGGAAGGTTCTATTAAGTTTAAAAATATAGAAATAAATGAAGAATATAATGAACGTGAAGCTGGAACAATAATTGATCAGGATCCGGCTCCGAATGAAGAAATTGTACCTGAAGATACAGTATTAGTTCTTACTGTAAGTAAGGGAGTAAGAACATTTTCTTTAGCTAACTTATCGAATTATACAATGGATGAATTAAAAAAATATGCAGAATCTAATGGAATTAATATTAACGTTACTGAAAAGTATCATGACACGGTGCCTGAGGGACGTGTGATAAGTCAAAATAAAAAGCCAGGAACTGCATTGAAGAAAGGTACAACGGTTGAAGTTGAAATATCAAAAGGAAAAGAAGAAATACCTCCAAAAACCGTTACAATCGATATTTCAATTGTCTATACTGGTAATCCAGAGGAAAATCAGTCACAACATGTTCAAATTTTTATTGAGGATATGAATCACCAACTTTCTGAGCCTTATGATACGTTTGATATGACTGAAACGACGAGAAAACGATTTGATTTAGTGATTCAACCGAATTCCAGTGCTCGGTATAAAGTAGTTGTTGACGATCAAGTTGTTCAAGATCAAGTTGTTCCTTATTAATATTTATCGGCTTTTAAATATTGTTTTCAAGTAATTAATTTTAGACAATAAATGATTTAAATCTTATATAGTACGATATAGGTGATTAATAGCAGTACTTTTACGACGAGATTTACTAATCCTCAATCAATATGAACATATAACATCTAGGTGACTATTAATTAAAAGGGTGATGCTATGCCGGAAGGAAAGATTATAAAAGCATTAAGTGGTTTTTATTATGTTAAAAGTGAGGATGGAATATATCAATGCCGTGGTAGAGGAGTTTTCCGAAAAAATAAAATCACACCATTAGTAGGAGATGATGTTGAGTTTCTTGCTGAAAATAATAAGGAAGGGTATATTCTAGAAATTAAAGAGCGGCAAAATGAATTAATTCGGCCACCTGTAGCAAATGTTGATCAAGCAATATTAATATTCTCTGCAAAAAATCCAGACTTTAATTCTGCATTACTAGATCGCTTTTTAGTATTAATTGAATCGAATCACATACAACCTGTTATAGTCATTACTAAAATGGATTTAACTGAAGATAGCGACGTAGATGTGATTGAAAAATATGTTCATGACTATGAATCAATAGGCTATCAAGTAGTAGTCACATCTTCAAAAAAAGGAGATGGAATGGATCAAATTACGCCGATTTTAAAAGACAAGATATCGGTTTTTGCTGGACAGTCAGGTGTCGGAAAATCGTCTCTACTCAATGCACTTCGACCAGAGCTTGAACTTGAAACTAACGCAATTTCAAAACACTTAGGAAGAGGAAAGCACACGACAAGACATGTGGAATTAATAGAAATAGCCGAGGGCCTAGTTGCAGACACACCTGGATTCAGTTCACTTGATTTTAAAAATATTGAGCTAGAAGAGTTAACCTTTTATTTTCCAGAAATGAAGACCCGTATTAATGACTGCAAATTTCGGGGTTGCCTGCATGTAAAAGAACCTGGTTGTGCAATTAAAGAAGCTGTTATAAAAGATGAGATAAAAACATATCGCTATGAACACTATTTATCCTTTTTAGAGGAAATTAGACAAAGAAAGCCGAGGTATGAAAGATGATAAAAATTGCACCATCAATTTTATCAGCAGACTTTTCAAAGTTAGGCCAAGAAGTAAAAGATGTTGAACAAGGAGGGGCGGATTATATACATATTGATGTAATGGATGGACAATTTGTCCCTAATATAACAATCGGACCATTAATCGTTGAAGCAATCCGTCCGGTTACTTCTTTGCCATTTGATGTTCATCTAATGATTGAACATCCAGAGAACTTTGTACAACATTTTGTGAATGCAGGAGCTGATATCATTTCTGTACATGTAGAAAGTTGCACTCATCTACATCGAACGATTTATCAGATTAAAGAGTCAGGTATTAAGGCAGGTGTTGTTCTAAATCCAGCAACACCGGTTGAAATGGTTCGTGATATTTTACAAGATATTGATCTTGTTTTGCTAATGACTGTAAACCCAGGTTTCGGTGGCCAATCATTTATTCCAAATGTTTTAAATAAAATTGATCAAATTAAGCGGTGGAAAGATGAGTTAGGATTGTCTTTTGAAATTGAAGTAGATGGAGGAATTAACGCTGAAACAGCCAAGCTTTGTATAGAGCATGGTGTTGATGTGTTAGTGGCGGGTTCCTTTATATTCAATAACAAAGACCGGAAACAAGCAATTAACTTAATTCGCGCAGTAGAAAGTGATTATCAATGATTGTCCATATCGTTGCAGGCGGACCTGAATTTTATCTACCTAATTTGAGTGAATATAAAGAAGAGGGAGATATTATTTGGGTTGGTGTGGATCGAGGGAATATTCATTTATTAAATTACGGATTCATACCAGATATAGCGGTTGGAGATTTTGATTCCATTACAGCTGAGGAATATGACCTATTAAAAGAAAAAAATATAAATATTGAAAAACATCCTCCTGAAAAAGATGAAACGGATATGGAATTAGCTCTAACTCTTGCATTTTCATATAACCCGAATAGAATACGAATCTTTGGGGCAACTGGTGGAAGATTGGATCATTTTTTAGGTAACTTGTTTTTTCTAATAAATTTAAAGGAAAGAAATGAACATATAGCGTTTGAAATGATTGACCGAAAGAACTTAATTGAAGTTAAGCAACCTGGAACGTATAAAATAAAAAGACTCCCAGATAAGCAGTATATATCCTTTATTCCAATTACAAAGAATGTAGAAAATTTGACGCTAGATGGTTTTAAATATCCATTAAATAATCGTCATATTTTCTTTGGTTCAACACTATGTATAAGTAATGAACTTATTTATAATTATGGTACTTATTCATTTTCAAAAGGCATATTATTAGTAATAAGAAGTAATGATTTATAGAAAAACAAGCCTATTTTTTTATTGAATTGTACTTTTCGGATATATCGAGAATATTATATGAATATATTCGGATAGTCGCCTGAATGAATATGGAATCCAATGTTTTTGTAATTGGGGAGGGAATGTTCAGTGAAATTTTACACAATTAAGTTACCGAAATTTCTTGGAGGTTTTATACGTGCAATACTGGGGACATTTAAAAAAGATTAACACATATTGACAAGTATTTGAAGCCTTTGTTAATGTTTAGCAAAGGTTTTTCTTTTGTATATAAAGAATAAAGAAAACTCACGGCTTAAGCCTTTAGGCGAAACGAAAAACTAGAGTTCGCTTGATAAGAAAGAGAGTTGTGTTTTTCGGCTTTGATCTAGCTGCTAGAGCCTTCCTATTAGCTAAAAAGAGGCTGGGACAAAACTCCAGTAAAATAAAAATTAAGGCGTTGGAGCTTACACTAAAAAGTGTAGACCCAACGCCTTTTTTGTCACAATTCTAGTAAACAAAAAGGGCACCTTTTGATAAAATTAAAGTGACGAAACAATAATTTTGGAGGTGCCCTTATGTTTAAACATTATAACATGAATCAAGTAGTTTTACCGCTAAATTTAGAAATTAAGTTGAAAGAAAACGATATTGCTTTTGCGATCAATGATCTTGTCGAGAGTATTCCCGAAGAAGCTTTCGAGGACTTCATACGACAAACCGGCCGTCCCGCGTATCATCCTCGTATGATGTTGAAAGTCATTTTGTGTGGATATACGCAATCCGTGTTTTCCGGCCGTAAAATAGAAGCTTTATTACAGGNAATGAGACTGGGACAAAACTCCAGTAAAATAAAAATTAAGGCGTTGGAGCTTACACTAAAAAGTGTAGACCCAACGCCTTTTTTGTCACAATTCTAGTAAACAAAAAGGGCACCTTTTGATAAAATTAAAGTGACGAAACAATAATTTTGGAGGTGCCCTTATGTTTAAACATTATAACATGAATCAAGTAGTTTTACCGCTAAATTTAGAAATTAAGTTGAAAGAAAACGATATTGCTTTTGCGATCAATGATCTTGTCGAGAGTATTCCCGAAGAAGCTTTCGAGGACTTCATACGACAAACCGGCCGTCCCGCGTATCATCCTCGTATGATGTTGAAAGTCATTTTGTGTGGATATACGCAATCCGTGTTTTCCGGCCGTAAAATAGAAGCTTTATTACAGGATAGTATCCGCATGATGTGGCTGGCTCAAGGACATGAACCTAGCTATCGCACCATCAATCGCTTCCGTTCTAATCCACTCATTGAAAACATCCTACGTGAATGCTTTGTCCAGTTCCGAAATCAGCTCGTGGAAAAGGAATTGATTGAAGAGGAAGCCATTTTTATTGATGGTACAAAAATTGAAGCAAACGCAAATAAGTTCACCTTTGTATGGCGGAAGTCCATTGAAAGATATAGTGATAAGCTAATTGAAAAGTCCAATCAACTGTATGATGAGCTGCTAGAGAAGGAGATCATCCCAGCAATAGAGCGAGAAAAGGAAGAGGAACTTTCCGTCAAAGAAATGGAAGAAGTAGTCGAAAAGTTAGACGAGAAAATCGAGGAATATAATAAAAAGATTGAAGTATCTGAAGTTGGGAGTGAACGGAAAAAGCTCCGTTCCGAACGCAAATTACCCATACAATCTCGGAAGCAATGGATGGATTACATTACTCGCAAACAAAAGTATCAAAACGATATGGAGATTTTCGGTGATCGCAATAGTTACTCAAAGACGGACCCAGATGCGACGTTTATGCGCATGAAGGACGACTACATGAAGAACGGTCAATTGAAAGCTGGTTACAATGTCCAAATTGCGACGGAAGGTCAATATGTGCTCGCTTACGATGTTTTCCCAAACCCGACCGATACACGCACTTTAATTCCTTTTCTCGACACGATTGAAGAAAACTTTTTCGAGCTTCCGGAATTCATTGTCGCGGATGCAGGATATGGTAGCGAACAGAATTATGAAGATATCATCGAGAATCGAAATCGAACGCCACTTATTACATACAATCAATATCGAAAGGAGAAGAAAAAGAAGCATAAGGACAACGCTTTTCATGTAGATAATTGGGAATATAATGAGGACGAAGATACTTTTCTGTGCCCAAATGGTCGGAAAGTACGATTTAGCCATCATTCCAAACGAACAGACAGGTACGGATTCACCCGTGAATTTAAAGTGTACGAGTGTGAGGACTGTTCGGATTGTCCACTCCGCGATTTATGCACGAAAGCAAAAGAAGGGAACAACCGAAAAGTCTACATAAATGAAAAGTGGGAGTCCCAAAAAGAATATGTACGTACGAAGCTTTCAGACGAGAAAACTGGTGAAATTTACGGAAAACGTAAAATTGATGTAGAACCAGCGTTCGGTTTTCTGAAGGCTAATTTAGGTTTCACTCGTTTTTCCGTCAGAGGAAAACAGAAAGTGAAAAATGAATTAGCCTTTGCGTTGATGGCGGTGAATATGAGAAAAGTCACCGCCATCAGCGGTAAAATAGTGACGAGAAATGGAAAAACCCCACAAAAAAGGTTCCAAGCAAATTTTTTATTGCCTGGAACCTTTTTATATACTACTTTTGGCTAGTTATGTCCCAGCCTCTTTTGCTTAATTTTTTATCATACAATTTATACGCGTTCAACTTTGCCTGATTTTAAAGCACGTGCTGAAACGTATACACGTTTTGGTTTTCCGTTAACTAAAATACGTACTTTTTGAAGGTTTGCGCCCCATTTACGACGGTTAGCATTCATTGCGTGAGAACGTGCATTTCCAAAAGTGGCTTTTTTACCTGTAACAACGCATTTACGAGCCATAGTTGTCCCCTCCTTACAAAACACAAATCGATTGTATAACATACTAAAATACTTTAACATACAAAACATATTTATGCAACAAAATAAGAAAGTACTTGACAGATTGTTTCAATTCACGCTTATATTATAAGGGAACTTGTCTTTTAAATTAAGGATTGTTATAGTAAAATAAATCTAGCAGGATTCCGAAAAGGGGGAACATAACATGTCCATTGAATTACAAACGAATTACGGACATATTGAAATTTCAAACGAAACGATTGCTCAAATTTGTGGTGGTGCTGCTGTAGATTGTTATGGTATTGTAGGAATGGCATCCAAAAATCAAATTAAAGACGGTATTTCTGAAATCCTTCGTAAAGAAAATTATTCAAAAGGTGTTATTGTACGTCAAGAAGATGGATTTATCCACATTGATATGTATATTATCGTTGGTTATGGAACGAAAATTTCAGAAGTTGCTCATAATGTTCAATCAAAAGTGAAATATGTTCTTGAACAAACAATAGGTTTAAAAGCTGATTCAGTTAATATATTTGTCCAAGGTGTTCGGGTAACGAACCCGTAAGTAAGGAGGAAAAATTAGTGTCTATTACTACTATAGATGGACTACGATTTGCAGAAATGATTTTCTTCGGAGCAAATCATTTATCTAAAAATGCGAAATATGTAGATTCTTTGAATGTATTCCCGGTACCAGATGGTGATACAGGTACGAATATGAATTTATCTATCCAGTCAGGAGCAAAAGAAGTTAGGGAAAATGTCAATCCCCATGTCGGGAAAGTGGGACAAGCTTTATCCCGTGGATTATTAATGGGTGCTCGAGGAAATTCTGGTGTTATCCTATCCCAATTATTTCGTGGCTTTGCAAAATCTATTGAAATAAAAGAAACGTTAAATGTAGTAGATTTTGCGAAAGCGTTAAATGATGGGGTTACGACTGCATATAAAGCTGTAATGAAACCAGTTGAAGGAACAATACTTACCGTTGCGAAAGATTCAGCAAAAAAAGCATTAGAAATTAGTGAAACAACAACAGATCTAACTGTCTTATTGGAAGAAATTGTAAAAGAGGCACATGCTTCCTTAAAAAGAACACCGGAACTGCTACCTGTTCTTAAAGAAGTTGGCGTAGTTGATAGCGGTGGACAAGGTCTTGTTTTTGTTTATGAAGGGTTTCTATCCCAATTAAAAGGGGAAACAATTGACGAAACACAAACGCCAGAAGTATCAATGGATCAACTTGTAAAAAAAGAACATCATAAGAGTGTTCAAAGCTTTTTGAACACGGAAGATATCGTATATGGTTACTGTACTGAGTTTATGGTGAAATTTAAAGACGATAAACTTAAAGTAAATCCTTTTTCAGAAGAGAAATTCCGCCTGGATTTAAGTGAACTCGGTGATTCTTTGTTAGTTATCTCAGATGAACAAGTTGCTAAAGTACATATCCACACAGAACAACCAGGGGCTGCTTTATCGTATGGACAAAAATATGGTGAATTAATCAACTTAAAGATTGAGAATATGCGTCAACAACATACAACGATTCTTGAACATGATGAAGCGCTTAATGTAACTGCAAAGAAAGCTCCAGCTGAATATGGAGTTGTTGCTGTCTCTATGGGTAGCGGGATTCGCGACTTATTTAAAAGTATCGGGGCAGAAGTTACCATTGAAGGCGGACAAACAATGAATCCAAGTATCGAGGACATTGTAAAAGCAGTAGAGCAAGTAAATGCAAAAAAAGTTTTTATCTTACCGAATAACAAAAATATCATTTTGGCTGCAGAGCAAGCACGCGATGTGTGTGAGCAACAAGTAATAGTCATTCCGACGAAAACTGTCCCTCAAGGACTTGCTGCATTATTAGCATTTAACCCAAGTGTTGATGTTGAGAAAAATGAAAAGGCAATGATTGAGGCGTTAAAAAGCGTTAAATCAGGGCAAGTGACATACGCAGTACGTGATACGAATATCGATCAACTGACGATTAAAAAAGATGATTTTATGGGAATTTATGAAGGGACGATTATTGTATCGAATCGTGACTTGTTAGAAACTACGACTGAGTTATTAAAACAATTGTTAGATGATGATAGTGAAATTTTAACAGTTATTAAAGGGGAAGAAGCGACAATGGAACAAACTGATCGTGTAATTAAGTTTGTTGAAGAACATTATCCAGAAGTAGAAATAGAAATGCACGATGGGAAACAGCCACTATACCCGTTTATTTTTTCTGTTGAATAAATTAGATACCAAATAGATTCGTTTTATTCGTATACATCAACTTTGATTGATATAAGCTCGCCAGTTGGCGGGTTTTCTTTATTTTAAGGAGTAAATAAACATTGGATACGAAAGCTTTAATATATTATTATAAGAGAAGTAGATAATATTTATGCACTCGAGATTTGCATAGGCTTCATCATTCTTTTTCCCATGAAAGTACAAAATGAATATTAACGA
This sequence comes from Bacillus andreraoultii, assembly GCF_001244735.1. Taxonomy (GTDB): domain Bacteria; phylum Bacillota; class Bacilli; order Bacillales; family Caldibacillaceae; genus Caldifermentibacillus; species Caldifermentibacillus andreraoultii. The sequence continues at coordinate 2,281,425 of NZ_LN868937.1, read as the reverse complement.
TTTATAGAATTCTCATTTGAGACATGACTATACGATTTTAAAGGGGGATTTTCAATGAAATTCCGAAGTGTATTTGATATTATTGGTCCAGTAATGATAGGCCCATCTAGTTCTCATACGGCAGGGGCACTTCGTATTGGTCGAGTTGCTCGAGGTTTATTTGGTAAACAGCCGAATTGGGCAAAAATCTATTTATATGGCTCGTTTGCAGAAACTTACCGAGGTCATGGAACGGATGTAGCAATCGTAGGTGGCTTACTTAATTTTGATACATTTGATGAACGAATAATTGATTCATTCACGATAGCTAAAAATCAAGGATTAACTTATCAATTTTTAATCGAGCAGGATAGACCGGAACATCCAAATACAGCGAAAATAGTTATTGGGAATGATCAAGAACAAATAGAAGTTGTCGGTATATCTGTTGGTGGAGGAAAAATTGAAATAGCCGAAATTAACGGTTTTAAATTAAAATTAACGGGTGAGCACCCAGCAATTGTGGTCGTAAATAATGATCGATTCGGTTGTATTGCTAATGTCGCACATATAATGGCAAAACATAAGATTAATATAGGTCATATGGAAGTGTCTCGAAAAGAAAAGGGAAAATTAGCATTGATGGTATTAGAACTTGATGAAAATGTTGATGAAACGCTAATGGCGGAAATTTCTGCCTTACCAAATATATTACAAGTTGCAAGAATAGTAGAGTAACATCTAAGAATTACTTATACAGAGGGGGAAATATAATGCTATTTACAACTGTACGTGAACTAATTGAATTGGCGGAAAAAGAAAATAAAAAAATTAGTCAAATAATGATTGAACAAGAAATACTTGTGACTAAAAAAAGTCGTGATGAAATTGTTGCTCAAATGGATAAAAATCTTCAAGTAATGGAAAAAGCAGTTGAACGTGGTTTATCAGGTGTTAAATCTCAAACAGGATTAACAGGTGGTGATGCTGTCCTTCTTCAAAACTATATTGAAAAGGGAAATCATTTATCAGGGAATCTTTTATTAAATGCGGTAAGTATGGCTGTTGGAACGAATGAGGTTAATGCAGCTATGGGGAGAATTTGTGCAACACCAACAGCAGGTAGTGCTGGCGTTGTTCCAGGGACTTTATTTGCGGTAAAAGAAAAATTAAACCCTACTCGTGAAGAAATGATTGAATTTTTATTTACAGCAGGTGCTTTTGGATATGTAATTGCAAATAACGCTTTTATTTCAGGTGCAGCTGGTGGATGCCAAGCAGAGGTTGGATCAGCTAGTGGTATGGCTAGTGCAGCGATTGTTGAAATGGCCGGTGGGTCACCAAGGCAATCAGCAAATGCGATGGCGATTACTTTAAAAAATATGCTTGGCTTAGTATGTGACCCCGTTGCAGGTTTAGTTGAAGTTCCTTGTGTGAAAAGGAATGCCATGGGTGCTGCGAATGCTATGGTTGCAGCAGATATGGCACTTGCTGGGGTTGAAAGTAAAATTCCTTGTGATGAAGTAATTGAAGCTATGTTTCGCGTGGGTAGAATGATGCCATCTTCACTAAGAGAAACTGCACAAGGGGGGCTTGCAGTAACCCCGACAGGTTTAAGACTACAAAAGGAAATTTTCGGTGGGGGAGAATCGCGGTGAATAATGTATTAAATCAACCTGTTAGTGTAATAAGAGGAATTGGTCCAGAATCTGAACAATTGCTAGCCGAGTTGAAAATTTTTACTATTCACGACTTATTAATGTACTTTCCTTATCGTTACAATGATAATCGCATTCGTAACTTAGCAGAAGTAGAACACGAAGAACGGGTAACTGTTGAAGGTATCGTAATAAGTGAGCCGTTATTAACTTATTATGGCAGAAAAAAATCCAGATTAATGATAAGAGTGATGGTGGGCGAATACGCGATAACGGCCACCTTTTTCAATCAGGCCTATGTGAAAAGTAAAATAAACATTAATGATCAAATTACTATAACAGGTAAATGGAATCGACATCGCCAGCAAATTACAGTTCATTCATATACATTAGGATCTTTAGAAAACTCGAAAATTACAGATTTTGAACCAGTATACTCCGTAAAAGGCGATTTAACTGTTAAGGGTATCAAAAGGTTCATTCTTTTGGCTTACAATCAGTTTAGTCAGTATATTCATGAGACGTTACCAAGAGACTACATAAAACGGTATCGGTTATACTCTCTTAAAGAGGCAATTCGAGCATTACATTATCCACAAAATACAAACGATCTTAAACAAGGAAGACGAAGAATCGTTTATGAAGAATTTTTATTATTTCAATTAAAAATGCAGGCGCTGAGAAAATTTGAACGGGAACATCAAAAGGGGACGACCATTGACTACGATAACAATCTGTTGAAAAAATTTATCGCTTCATTGCCATATCCACTAACAAATGCACAAAAACGTGTCATTGCCGAAATTTTGAAAGATATTAAATCGCCATATCGTATGAATCGCTTATTACAAGGGGATGTGGGATCAGGGAAAACGGTGGTAGCCGCCATTTGTTTATATGCTGCAGTGACGGCAGGGTATCAAGGCGCATTAATGGTCCCTACTGAAATTTTAGCGGAACAACATGCGGAAAGCTTTCAAGCTATGTTTGAATCATTTAATATTAATGTTCAATTATTAACAGGTTCGACAAAGAAAAAAGAACGGCAGGAAATATTAGCCGGATTACTTGATGGAACGATTTCTATTATTATTGGCACCCATGCCCTTATCCAAGAAGATGTTAACTTTAAAAACTTAGGGTTAGTCATTACAGACGAACAACACCGCTTTGGAGTTGAGCAACGTCGCGTTTTACGAGAGAAAGGTGAATATCCAAATACATTGTTTATGACTGCAACACCAATTCCGAGAACATTGGCAATAACTGTATTTGGAGAAATGGATGTATCAATCATTGATGAAATGCCAAAAGGAAGAAAGCCAATTCTAACTCACTGGGCTAAACCAAAAATGCTTGACCGTGTTTTAGCGATGATGGAAAAAGAATTAAATTTGGGAAGACAAGCATATGTTATATGTCCCTTAATTGAAGAGTCAGATAAGTTAGATGTGCAAAATGCTATCGATGTTTATGCTCAACTTGTTCATTATTTTCAAGGACGTTTCCAAGTTGGTCTTATGCACGGAAGATTAAATGGAGAAGAAAAAGAATTAGTCATGAGACAATTTAGTGAAAATAAAATTCGAATTCTTGTAGCAACTACAGTTGTTGAAGTAGGTGTCAACGTTCCAAATGCAACGATGATGGTAATATATGATGCAGAACGCTTTGGTTTAGCCCAATTACATCAATTACGGGGAAGGGTTGGTCGTGGTGATCAACAATCGTATTGTATTTTACTTGCTGATCCTAAGTCTGAAGTAGGCAAAGAACGAATGAAAATAATGACTGAAACTACAGATGGTTTTAAATTAAGTGAAAGGGATTTAGAATTACGCGGACCTGGTGACTTTTTTGGAAAAAAACAAAGTGGATTGCCAGAATTTAAAGTAGCAGACATGGTACATGATTTTCGTGCGCTTGAAACGGCACGACAAGACGCCACTTACTTAATTGAATCATCATCATTTTGGAAAGAACAAGAATTTGCGTTTTTACGAAAATATATTCAAGAATCAGGTGTGATGAACGGGGAGAAATTAGACTGAACAGTTATATCTTTTGAAAATTTTCCTTGCATTCTTATTTCCCCTTATATATACTACTATTAGTACCTAGTCATAGTAGTTCTGTTATGAAGTATATATAAAAATGGAATTAATAAAATTAGAGCCTTCAGGTAAACGAGGAGACTAGAGTTCGCAGAGAGTTCTTCGGCTTTGATGTAATACTGCTAGAGCCTTCCAATTAGATAAAAACAGAACTAAAAAATATGTGGAGCATTGTTAAGTTATGAGACCGAATAAAAGAGATAGACAGCGATTATTAAAAGAAACTATTAATGAGAATCCGTTTATAACAGATGAAGAATTAGCTGAAAAATTTTCCGTTAGTATTCAAACGATACGATTGGATCGTTTAGAACTAAATATTCCAGAGTTGCGCGAAAGAATAAAAAATGTTGCCCAAAAAAATTTCTCTGAAGAAGTACGCTCACTACCAATAGAAGAAATAATTGGAGAAATTATTGATATCGAATTAGATGAGCAGGCTATTTCAATTCTAGATATAAAGAAGGAGCATGTTTTTAAGAGGAATGGAATTGCTCGAGGGCATCACCTTTTTGCACAAGCGAACTCACTTGCAGTTGCGGTTATTAATGATGAGCTTGCATTAACTACAAAAAGCCATATCCGCTTTATCCGCCAAGTAAAACTAGGTGAACGGGTAATTGCAAAAGCAAAAGTGCTAGAGAAAGAGACAAAAAAAGGAAGAACTGTAGTTGAAGTTCAAAGTTTCGTAAACCAAGAATTAGTATTTCAAGGTGAATTTTATATGTATCGTTCAAAAACAGGAGAAGGTGAACAAAAATGAATATAGCAATTGATGCAATGGGCGGAGATCATGCACCTGAAGCAATCATTAAAGGAACGATGAAAGCAATCGAAAATTTCCCTGACCTTCATATTACTCTAGTAGGGGACGAAAAAAAAATCAAAACTCATTTAACGAAATCAGAGCGAATAACTATTATTCATACGGATGAAGTTATTTCTGGAGAGGACGAACCAGTTCGTGCTGTACGAACGAAAAAAAATGCTTCAATGGTTTTAATGGCGAAAGAAGTTGCTGAAGGTCGTTCAGAAGCCTGTATTTCAGCTGGAAACACTGGAGCCCTAATGGCTGCTGGATTATTTATTGTCGGTCGAATAAAAGGTATTGAACGGCCCGCTTTGGCTCCTACATTACCAACCATTAACGGGACAGGGTTTTTATTACTTGACGTCGGAGCAAATGCTGATGCAAAACCAAATCATTTATTACAAAATGCGTATATGGGGTCAATTTATAGTGAAAAAGTTCGGGGAATTAAAAATCCAAGGGTAGGATTATTAAATATTGGTACCGAATCAAAGAAAGGAAATGACTTAACGAGACACGCGTATGAGCTATTAACAGATGCGAATTTAAACTTTATTGGAAATGTTGAAGCTAGAGAACTAATGAATGGCGTTTGTGATGTTGCTGTTACAGATGGTTTTACAGGAAATATGGTTTTGAAAACGATAGAAGGTACGGCTATGTCTGTTTTTAAAATGGTAAAAGACGTATTAATGAGTAATATGAAAACGAAAATGGCAGCCGCGGTTATTAAGCCAGATTTAGTGAAACTTAAAGATAAAATGGATTATTCAGAGTACGGCGGAGCCTCTCTTTTCGGAATACAAGCACCAGTAGTAAAAGCACATGGTTCATCTGACGAAGCGGCCATATTTCATGCAATTCGTCAAGCAAGAGATATGGTAATGAGTGAAGTTCCTACGAAAATTGCGGAGGCAATCGTTATTAAATAATTCCCACAATTAAAATGATTGAGGAAAGGAGCTATTTATGGGGAAAATTGCATTTTTATTTCCAGGTCAAGGATCACAAACAGTTGGGATGGGAAAAGAACTGTATGATTCGAATTTTTCTGTAAAGGGAATTTTCCAAGAAGCGGATACTTCTCTTGACTTTCCCTTATCTTCACTCATATTTGAAGGCCCACAAGAAAAATTGACATTAACAACAAATGCTCAACCGGCATTATTAACAACAAGTATTGCAATTTTACAAAAGGTAAAGGAATATGAAATAAAGCCCGATTATGTTGCCGGTCATAGTTTAGGTGAGTATTCTGCTCTAGTTGCAGCTTCCGCAATTAATTTTTCAGATGCTGTAAAAATTGTTCGAAAACGTGGAGAATATATGGAAGAAGCTGTTCCCCATGGGAAAGGAACGATGGCCGCGATATTAGGTTTAAATCGTGATAAATTAAAGGAAATCACAAACTATATTACAGAAACTGTCAGTACTGTACAACTAGCTAACTTAAATTGTCCTGGACAAATTGTTATTTCAGGAACAAAAGAAGCGGTAGAAAAAGCCTGTCAACTTGCAAAAGAACATGGTGCCAGACGTGCACTTCCATTAGATGTTAGTGGACCTTTTCATTCAAGTTTAATGGAGCCAGCCTCAAGTCGATTGGCAGAAATATTAAATACATATAAATTTCGCCATGCTTCAATTCCTGTTGTTTCTAATGTTACTGCAGAGCTCGTTTTAGATGCTGACGAAATAAAGGACCTATTAGTGAAGCAATTGTATTCACCTGTTTTATGGGAAGATTCTGTTCGAAAAATGCTAGAATTAAATGTAGATACTTTTATTGAAATCGGTCCCGGAAAAGTACTAACCGGCTTAGTTAAGAAAATTGATCGTTCCGTACGTGCTTATTCAATTTTTGACGAAGCAAGCTTAATGAAAACAATCCAAGAGGTTAAGGGGGGAGAATAATGAGTTTAATTGGTAAAACAGCCCTTGTTACTGGTGCTTCTCGTGGCATAGGAAAGGAAATTGCTCTAGAATTAGCAAGAAACGGTGCCGATGTTATCGTAAACTATGCAGGAAATAAACAACTCGCTGAACAAGTAGTCGAGGAAATTCGTTCCTTTGGTCGAGAAAGCGTGGCTATTCAAGCGGATGTTGCTGATAACGAAGCGGTAGAAAAGATGGTTAAAGAGATAATTGACAGGTTTGGTTCTTTGCATATTTTAGTAAATAATGCGGGGATCACTCGTGATCAATTGCTAATGAGAATGAAGGAAACGGACTGGGATGATGTGCTGAATACAAATTTAAAAAGTGTATTCTTGACGACAAAAGCTGTTTCTAGACAAATGATGAGACAAAAAGAAGGTCGTATCATTAACATTTCCTCCATTGTCGGTGTTAGTGGAAATGCGGGACAAGCAAATTATGTCGCAGCAAAGGCCGGCATTATCGGCCTAACAAAGTCGGCTGCAAAAGAGCTAGCTTCTCGAAATATTACTGTTAATGCAGTTGCACCTGGTTTTATTTCGACCGATATGACTGAAAAATTGCCTGAGGAAGTGAAAAATGAGCTTTATAAACAAATTCCAATGGCAAGACTCGGTGATCCGAAAGATATTGCTTATTCTGTAGCTTTTCTTGCATCTGATAAAAGTAGTTATATTACAGGACAAACCATTCATGTCAATGGTGGCATGTATATGTAGTGGTAAATCTTTTTCTAACCATTAGAAAATAGTTTTTTATAACAAACCCTTTATTATTAAGCTTGTTTTATATATAATACTTGAGGGGAGGTGAAGTAATGGCTAGCGTATTAGAACGTGTAACAAAAATTGTTGTTGACCGTCTTGGAGTCGATGAAGCAAAAGTAACACCTGAAGCAACATTTAAAGATGATCTTGGTGCTGACTCCCTTGATGTAGTTGAATTAGTAATGGAGCTTGAAGACGAATTTGGTCTGCAATTTTCTGATGAAGATTCAGAAAAAATCGTTACAGTAGGAGATGCTGTATCTTACATAGAGAGTCAATTATAAAATCTCAAACTTGCATAATAATTTAATTATAACAATGATAAGGGATACACTTCACTTGCAAAAGTGAGGTGTTTTCTATTGATACGAAATATTATCAAAAAAGTTCAGTTCTCTTTTTAGTTTTTTCTTTAACAATATCAATTAGAATTCATTTTTTGGGTAAAGATAAAGACAAAAACCACTTTACGAATTCAGCTAAATTAGTCTAAACTTGATTGTATAAAATGAGAGGTGTGTATATATGGCGAGGATAAGACGGACACAAAAAGAAGTAATTGATACAATAAAATACGAACAATTTCAGGAACGACTAGGAATCAAATTTACAAATTTGTCATTATTAATACAAGCATTCACCCATTCATCCTACGTAAATGAGCATCGGAAAAGAAGTAGGGAAGACAATGAGCGTCTTGAATTTTTAGGAGATGCTGTGTTAGAATTAACCGTTTCTCACTTTTTATATAAAACATATCCGATGCTGGAAGAAGGGGATATGACAAAAATGCGTGCAGCTATTGTTTGTGAGCCCTCCTTACTATTATTTGCGCAAGAATTAAGTTTTGGCGAATTAATGCGTTTAGGTAAAGGTGAAGAATTAACAGGTGGAAGAAGTCGTCCAGCATTACTAGCCGACGCTTTTGAAGCATTTATTGGAGCGCTCTATTTAGATCAAGGTCTAGAAACAGTATTCCGTTTCTTAGAAAAAACCGTTTTCCCAAAAATTTTACAAGGTGCATTTTCTCATGTGATGGATTATAAAAGCCAATTACAAGAGATTGTTCAAAGAGATGGTTTAGGTATATTAGAATATGTCATTCTTGAAGAAAAGGGACCTGCCCATAATCGGGAGTTTGTTTCAGAAGTCAAATTAAATAATCAAAGTCTTGGTAGGGGGCATGGAAAGTCAAAGAAAGAAGCAGAACAAAAGGCAGCACATGTTGCTTTGACCAAATTGTCAAAAACGAATTAACTTTAATATAGATTAGGAGGAGCTAAATGTTTCTCAGAAGATTGGAAATGGTTGGCTTTAAATCATTTGCAGAGAGGGTAACGGTAGACTTCATTCCAGGCGTTACTGCAGTGGTTGGACCGAACGGAAGCGGGAAAAGTAACATAACGGATGCAATTCGATGGGTACTTGGTGAACAGTCGGCAAAATCATTACGTGGTGGGAAGATGGAAGACATCATATTTGCTGGAAGTGATACGAGAAAACCGTTAAACTTTGCAGAAGTGGCATTAACATTTGAAAACGAAGATCATTTCCTGCCGATTGAATACAATGAAGTCTGTATTATGAGAAGAATGTATCGATCTGGCGAGAGTGAATACTTTATTAATAAGCAATCGTGTCGTTTAAAAGATATCGTTGATTTATTAATGGATACCGGGTTTGGCCGTGATTCTTTTTCTATTATTAGTCAAGGAAAAGTTGAAGAGATATTAAACAGTAAAGCAGAGGAAAGAAGAACAATTTTTGAAGAAGCAGCTGGCGTTTTGAAGTATAAAACAAGGAAGAAAAAAGCTGAAGCTAAGTTGAAAGAAACAGAGGAAAACCTTAATCGAGTTCGCGATATTATATATGAACTTGAGGGTCAAGAAGAACCTTTAAAAATTCAAGCGTCAATTGCAAAAGATTATTTACAGAAAAAAGAAGAATTACAGCAAAACGAAATTAGCTTACTCGTCTATGAAATTGATCAATTGCATAATAAATGGGAAAACTTAAAATCACAGTTGGAGAAGAACAAAGATAAAGAAATTGAATTGTCAACACGACTACATGCGAAAGAAGCTGATGTTTCAAAGCTAAGAGATCGAATGACTGCACTTGATGAATCGATTGAACAGCTTCAGCATGTGCTTCTTGTTACAAGTGAGGAATTAGAAAAATTAGAAGGTAGACGAGAAGTATTAAAAGAGCGGAAAAAGAATGCCGGTCAAATCCGTTCCCAATTGGAACAAGCGATACAAGAAGGGAAAGAAAAACTTTCAAGTTTACAAAATGAAATTAGTGAGCTTGAAAAACAAAAAAATGAAATAAGTACAAAACTACAAAAAGAAAAACAGGAACTGGAAGATCGTCAAAAACTATTATTAGCTTATTCAGAAAACGTTGAGGAAAAAATAGAATCATTGAAAAGTGATTATATTGAACTATTGAATAAACAAGCAACAATTAAAAATGATTCTCGTCATGTTCAACAACAACTAGATCAGTTGAAGGAAAAACTGAGCAAGTTAAAGGAAGAAAATAGTCGGTTTATTACTGAAAGAAATGAAATCAACAAGAAAAAAGAAACGGTACAAAAAGAACTTCAAAACATACAAAATAAGATTGATGATTTCCTTAAACAGTATCGATTAGGCCAAAAACAGTTGGCACAACTTTCCGACGCGTACGAAAAGAGCGAGAAAACATATTACAAGGCGCTTCAATATGTTCAACAAGCGAAATCTCGTAAAGACTTATTAGAGGAAATGGAAGAAGATTATTCTGGATTTTACCAAGGTGTAAAAGAGGTTTTAAAAGCGAAAAATCGCCTTGAGGGAATTGAAGGGGCGGTTGCGGAACTTATTAAAGTAGATAAAAACTTTCAAATTGCTATTGATATTGCACTTAGTAGTAGCCAGCAACACATTGTTGTACAGTCAGAAGAAAATGCGAGACGAGCGATAAAGTTTTTGAAAAGTCACGGTTATGGACGGGCAACTTTTCTTCCTCTGTCCGTTATACAGCCAAAAGAAATTCCTATTAACACACGAAAACGGCTCCAATCACATGCAAGTTTCATTGGTATCGCAGCTGAGTTGTTGGAATTTGCTCCAAAGTATACAAATATTATTAAGAACTTATTAGGTAATGTTATCATTACTCGTGATTTACGTGGAGCAAATGAAATAGCTGCCCTGTCTGGACATCGTTTTCGAATTGTTACATTAGAAGGGGATGTTGTCAACCCGGGAGGATCAATGACCGGGGGAGCAATGAAAAAAAATTCAAGTACTCTTCTAAGCAGAAAAACTGAATTAGATGGATTGAAGAAAAAGTTAATTGAAATGGAACAGCAGTGTGAAAAGCTGGAGCAAGAAGTAAAAGAAAAAAAACAATTGATTAAAGAGAAGAACTCTGAAGTAGAAGCAATTCGCAATTTTGGAGAGAAATTGCGGAATGAAGAACTTCAATTAAAAGATCAATTAAAAGAAATAAGTTGGCAGGAGAACAATATTTCTGATCGACTAACTATTTATGATACTGAAAGTGAAAATTATCATCTTGAATTAATCAGTTTACAAGAGAAGCAGCAACGTAATGAACAAACGTTATTAGAAATTTCAAAGAAAATAAACAACATTGATGAGTTAATACAGGAAATGTCAAAAAAACGTGATTTAGACGAAACGAATAAATCGGCTGTGATAGAAGAAATAAACAATTTAAAAATTGATATTGCAAAGTTAGAAGAACAACTACGCCATATTAAGAGCCAGTTGGAAATGAGTGTAGGTCGCAATAATGAAATAAAAACTCAATTAACAAATAATATGGAAGATTTGGATGTCCTTATTAAAGAAATGGAAACAAGTCATTCGGGGGAAAACCACTTAGCTGAAGAAGCAAATCAGAAAATGATTGAAAAAAATAAAACAATTGATTTGATTGCTGATCGCAGGCAACAAAGGCTTGAGTTTCAACAAAAGTTAGAGGATCTTGAGAATGAAGTAAGAGAGCTGAAAAGGCAGCATAAAGGCATGACACAAATTTTAACCGAAGAAGAAGTTAAGTTGAATCGAATGGATGTGGAACTCGAAAATCGACTCAATACATTACGGGAAGAATATATGTTATCCTATGAAGGAGCGAAACAACAATATTCTTTGGAACAACCTTATGAAGAAACGAAAAAGAAAGTAAAACTAATTAAACTCGCCATTGATGAATTAGGAACTGTAAATCTTGGAGCAATCGATGAATATGAACGAGTTTCTGAAAGATTATCGTTCCTAGTTGAACAAAGAGATGATTTGCAAGAAGCAAAAGATACATTATTCCAAGTAATTCAAGAAATGGATGAGGAAATGATTAAACGTTTCAATGAAACTTTTATCGCAATTAAGTCACAATTTGATTCTGTGTTCAAATCGTTATTCGGTGGCGGAAGAGCGGAATTAAGATTGACAGATCCAGAAGACTTATTAAATACAGGTGTTGACATTATTGCCCAACCACCGGGAAAAAAATTACAAAATCTCGCTCTACTATCAGGAGGAGAAAGAGCATTAACAGCAATTGCCTTATTATTTTCAATTTTAAAAGTGAGACCAGTACCATTTTGCATATTAGATGAGGTTGAAGCCGCTTTAGATGAAGCAAATGTTTACCGTTTCAGCCAATATTTAAAACAATTTAGTAATGAGACGCAATTTATCGTAATTACCCACCGGAAAGGAACAATGGAAGAGGCCGACGTTTTATACGGAGTTACGATGCAAGAATCAGGCGTTTCAAAATTAGTTTCTGTCCGATTAGAAGATACAGAAAATGTGGGCTAATCATTTTTAACATTGAACCAATGAAGGGATGTGAAGGAAATGGGTTTTTTTGATAAACTAAAAAACAAATTAACGAAGCAAACGGAGACTGTTACTGAGAAGTTTAAAGATGGATTAACGAAAACTCGACAAAGTTTTGCAGGAAAAATGAATGATTTAGTTGCTCGCTATCGAAAAGTGGATGAAGACTTTTTTGATGAATTAGAAGAGGTGTTAATTCAAGCGGATGTAGGCTTTGATACGGTACTTGAATTAGTTGACGAGCTAAAAATGGAAGTGAAAAAGCAGAATATCCAAGAAACTTCCGAAGTTAAAGAGATTATAATGGAAAAATTGGTAGACATATATGAGTCAGGAGAAGAACAAATAACGACGTTAAACATTCAAAGCGATGGACCTACTGTTATTTTATTTGTTGGGGTTAATGGTGTAGGAAAAACAACAACAATCGGTAAGCTTGCTCATAAATTTAAACAAGAAGGAAAAAATGTGTTATTAGCAGCTGGAGACACTTTTCGGGCAGGAGCAATTGAACAATTAGAAGTATGGGGAGAGCGTGTTGGTGTTGAAGTAATTAAGCAAAGTGAAGGGTCTGATCCTGCAGCGGTTATTTATGATGCCATACAAGCAACAAAATCTCGAAAAATAGATATTTTATTATGTGATACAGCAGGTCGCTTACAAAATAAAGTAAATTTAATGAAAGAACTGGAAAAAGTAAAACGAGTAATCGAACGTGAAATCCCAGGTGCACCGCATGAAGTGTTGTTAGTTTTAGATGCCACGACTGGACAAAATGCCATGATTCAGGCAAAACAATTTAAAGAAGCAACGGATGTAACAGGAATCGTCTTAACGAAATTGGATGGAACTGCAAAAGGTGGTATCGTTATCGCGATTAGAAAAGAATTAAATATACCAGTTAAATATGTTGGTTTAGGAGAAAAAATGGACGACCTACAACCGTTTGATTTAGAGCAATATGTTTACGGACTTTTTGCCGGATTAGCAGAAGGAAAAGATGAAGAATAAGCAATAAAGAAAAGTGGGGAATGATTCCCCTCTTTTAATTATATTGACATTCTATAGGAACCTATGTTAGATTAGCGGTGTAAAGGTTTTTCACTTAACACGGAGGGAAAAACGATGTTAGAAAAAACGACGAGAATTAATTATTTATTTGATTTTTATCAAGACTTACTCACTCCAAAACAACAGAGTTATATGTCGCTCTATTATTTAGATGATTTATCCCTCGGTGAAATTGCTGAACAATTCAATGTATCAAGACAAGCTGTTTATGATAATATTAAACGTACTGAAGCTATGTTAGAAGAATATGAAAGCAAATTACATTTATACGAAAAGTTCTTAACACGGAAAAAGTTAATTAATAAACTAAATGAAAAGATTCATGATCATCTTGATACGGAACAACAGAAAGAAGTTTTTTCTTTACTAAATGAAATAAAAGAATTAGATTAGGAGGCCGACATATGGCGTTTGAAGGTTTAGCTGACCGATTGCAGAGTACGATGCAAAAAATCCGTGGAAAAGGTAAAGTTTCCGAAGCGGATGTAAAAGAAATGATGCGTGAAGTCCGACTCGCATTACTCTATGCCGATGTCAACTTAAAAGTAGTCAAGAACTTTATTAAGAAAGTTAGTGAACGAGCAGTAGGACAAGAAGTAATGAAAAGTCTTACCCCTGGTCAACAAGTAATTAAAGTAGTTAAAGAAGAGTTGACAGAGTTAATGGGTGGTGAGCAAAGTAAAATTGCTGTAGCTACGAAATCACCAACAGTCATCATGATGGTCGGTTTACAAGGTGCGGGTAAAACGACAACAACGGGTAAACTGGCCAATTTGCTTAGAAAAAAATATAACCGAAAACCACTTCTCGTTGCAGCAGATATTTATCGACCTGCAGCAATTAATCAGTTGCAAACATTAGGAAAACAATTGAGTTTACCAGTCTTTTCATTGGGAGATCAAGTAAGTCCAGTAGAAATTGCTGAAAAAGCAATTGAACAAGCTAAAGCTGAACATAATGACTACGTATTAATCGATACAGCTGGGCGTCTTCATATAGATGAAAATCTTATGGATGAATTGAAAAATATAAAAGAATCAGTAAAGCCTGATGAAATATTTCTTGTTGTCGATGCAATGACTGGTCAAGATGCGGTTAATGTTGCAACAAGTTTTAATGATCAACTTGGTATTACTGGTGTTGTTTTGACAAAACTTGATGGCGATACAAGAGGGGGAGCCGCCTTATCGATACGTGCGGTAACTGGAAAACCAATCAAATTTGTTGGTTTAGGAGAAAAAATGGATGCATTAGAACCATTTCATCCAGAAAGAATGGCATCACGAATTCTTGGAATGGGAGATGTTTTGTCATTAATTGAAAAAGCACAAGCAAATGTCGATGAAGAAAAGGCAAAAGAACTTGAAAAGAAAATGCGTTCTGCCTCAATAACATTAGATGATTTTCTAGAACAACTTAGTCAAGTTCGTAAAATGGGTCCATTAGATGAACTATTTAAAATGTTACCGGGTGCAAATAAAGTTAAAGGGCTTAATAATTTAAAAATAGATGAAAAACAAATTAGTCATGTTGAAGCGATTATTCAATCGATGACAAAAGAAGAAAAAGAACATCCGGAAATTATTAATGCATCAAGAAGAAAGCGAATTGCAAAAGGTAGTGGGAGAACAGTACCAGAAGTCAATCGGCTATTAAAACAATTTGAAGAAATGAAAAAAATGATGAAACAAATGAACGCTATGACAAAAAAAGGGAAAAAAGGTGGATTTAAACTACCATTCATGTAATATTTTAAAAAATAGTAATAGAAATCTTGCCTTTCTCAAAGAAATTTGATAATCTATAAAAGGAAATTAACTGTTAAGAAAAAATACTTTACAAACAATATTTTTCTTGATATTATATTTACTTGTGTGAAACTATTCGGAGGTGCAAATAATTATGGCAGTAAAAATTCGTTTAAAACGTATGGGAGCAAAAAAATCTCCTTTCTATCGTATTGTAGTAGCAGACGCACGTTCTCCTCGTGATGGACGTCAAATTGAAACGATTGGAACTTATAATCCATTAACAGAACCAGCTACATTAGAAATTAATGAAGAATTAGCGTTAAAATGGTTAAAAGATGGAGCTAAACCTTCTGACACAGTTCGGAATCTATTTTCTAAAAAAGGTATCTTAGAAAAATTTCATAATGAAAAATATGGAAAATAAGTGATCCATGGAGAATTTAATTGAAACTATCGTCAAACCCCTTGTAGATTTTCCCGATGACGTGAAGATTGCTGTCGAAGAGGATAATCATCGAATTATTTACAAACTTAGTGTAGATAATAGAGATATTGGCAAAGTTATTGGGAAACAAGGAAGAGTGGCTAAGGCGATTCGAACTGTTGTTTATGCTCATGCACATGCAACAGAGAAGAATAAGAAGGTTTTTCTAGAAATTACAGAATAAGGAGGGGACCCTTTTGGGTATACCCTCCTTTTTTCATCTTATTGGACATATTTACGAAACATCGATTTTAACATATAATTTTTTCAGATGAGTAAAAGGGGGAGGGTTCGTTGCAAATAATTACAACAATTACAGTCAAACAAATTTTAACAGAAACGAGTAAGCAAAAGCTAAAAACTTCCTTTCATTTAAAAAAGCAGCAACTATTGAATGAAATCGAACAATTAAAATTTGAAATGAGACGTTTAGAAAAGACAAATAAATTTTCTAATGAGCGATTGCGTTCATATTTTAATAAGCAAATGGATGAACGTTCTGAAAATATTAAACAAATTGACTTTCAAATCGAACAACTAGAAATACTACCTCTTGGTTCTGAGTTGAAGGAAACGGAAATTCAAGGACTTGTTTCTGTAGAAGTTGGTGATAACTGGAATGAGTCTTTATTACAGCGAACGATCACGATTAAAGATGGAATAATAGAAGATATTAAATAGAGGTGATTTATTTGCAAAAATATTTTAACGTCGGAAAAATTGTTAATACTCATGGGATAAATGGAGAAGTTCGTGTAATTTCAGTAACTGACTTTCATGAAAGCCGATATCAGAAAGGGGCAAAACTACAGTTATTTTTGCAAAATAGCCAAGAACCGATAACATTAACGATTAAGAGTTGGCGCCGTCATAAAAATTTTGACTTACTACAATTTGAAGGATACTCCAATATTCATGATGTTGAAGGTTTTAAAGGTGGCGTATTAAAAATCTCCATTGAGCAATTGGAGGAACTTGATGAAAATGAGTACTATTTCCACCAAATTATTGGGTGTATCGTAAAAGGTCTTGATGGAGTTGAGTTTGGAAAGGTTACTGAAATACTAACCCCTGGTGCTAACGATGTATGGGTTATTAAAGGTAAGGATCGAAAAGAACATTACATACCATTTATTAAAGACGTTGTAAAAAAAGTCGATCTTGACGAGAAAACGATTTGGATTGAACCGATGGAAGGGTTGTTCGAATAATGCGGATTGATATATTAACACTTTTCCCCAACATGTTTACGGGTGTATTAAATGAATCGATATTAAAGAAAGCTAGCGAGTTAGGACAGGTTGAATATTATATCACTAACTTTCGTGATTACGCTCAAAATAAGCATCATACGGTTGATGATTATCCATATGGTGGCGGGGCTGGGATGGTATTAAAACCTGAACCAATTTTTAATGCAGTTGAGCATATTAAAAAAGAAACGAATGGATTACCTAGAGTCATCTTAACTTGTCCCCAAGGTGAACGATACACCCAAAAGAAAGCGGAAGAGTTAGCAAAAGAAGACCATCTTCTGTTTATATGTGGTCATTATGAGGGCTACGATGAAAGAATTCGTGAGCTTGTGACGGATGAAATATCAATTGGTGACTTTGTCCTTACTGGCGGGGAGTTGGCCTCGATGGTTATTGTTGATAGTGTTGTAAGGTTATTACCGAGTGTTTTAGGTAATGAAAAATCGCCTATTGAGGATTCCTTTTCTACGGGTCTTCTTGAACATCCTCATTATACAAGACCGCCAGAATATCGAGGATTTAAAGTTCCTGATGTACTCTTATCTGGTAACCATAAATTAATTGATGAATGGAGAAAAAAGGAATCTTTAAAACGCACACTAGAACGACGCCCTGATTTACTTGAAGGTTACCCTTTATCTGTTGAGGAAAAGCGCCTACTCGATGACTTGAAAGACAAAAAATGATAAAAGTTATTGATTTTGTATAGAACATTATGGTAACATATATCTTGTGGTTTTGGATGACTTGTTATCCTTTACCCGTTAAAACGGTGTTCCGCTGCAATGTAATCTATGCAAGAGCATCTGTTGGAAGGAGTTGAATCGAATGCAAGGTATTATCGATGAAATTACAAAAGAACAACTTCGCACAGACCTTCCTGCATTCCGACCTGGTGACACTGTACGTGTTCATGTTAAAGTTGTTGAAGGAAACCGGGAACGTGTGCAATTATTTGAAGGTGTTGTAATTAAGCGTCGTGGTGGCGGAATCAGTGAAACATTCACTGTTCGTAAAATTTCATACGGCGTTGGTGTAGAACGTACTTTCCCAGTACATTCACCAAAAATTGTTAAACTTGAAGTTGTTCGTCGCGGTAAAGTTAGAAGAGCAAAACTTTACTATTTACGTAACTTACGTGGTAAAGCAGCGCGTATTAAAGAAATTCGCTAATAAATAAATGATTCGATTTATTCGAATCATACACGTTAAAAAAAGAGCTTGTGCGCCAAGCTCTTTTTTTAATCTTATACAATTTACTTATACATAAAACGGACAAAGTTTGCTTAACATCTCTAATTTCTTGTAAAATAATAGAAAGTCGTTTAAATGACGACATTATATATAAAAAAGAGATCTTTATAATTAATATAGTGAAGCGAGGATTTTAATGATGGCAAAGAAAAGTGAACTATGGGAGTGGATAAAAATCATTGTCATTGCGGCTCTATTAGCAGCTGCGATACGTTATTTTCTTTTCACCCCAATAATAGTAGATGGAGAGTCAATGATGCCCACTTTGGAAGACCGTGATCGAATGATTGTTAATAGATTGTCTTATAAAGTAGGGGAACCAAAAAGATTTGATATTGTTGTGTTCCATGCAACAGAAGAAAAGGATTATATTAAACGTGTTATTGGACTTCCTGGAGATAAGATAGAATACAAAGATGACACGTTATATATAAACGGAAAAAAGATAGACGAACCATACTTAAAAGAGTATAAAAAGGAATTAATAGGAGGAACGTTAACAGATCCTTTTACTGTTGAAGTTCCTAAAGGACATGTTTTTGTTATGGGTGATAATCGTCGGTATAGTAAAGATAGTCGTCATATTGGACCTATCCCAATCGATGAAATTTTAGGAAAGGCTAACATCATTTATTGGCCTCTGGAAGATTTTCGTTTTATACATTAAATAAAGGAAGGAGGAAGTTTCATGACAATCCAATGGTTTCCTGGACATATGGCAAAGGCAAGAAGAGAAGTTACGGAAAAGCTCAAGTTAGTTGATCTTATTTTTGAACTAACTGATGCACGGATTCCTCTTTCATCTCGTAATCCAATGATTGATGAAATTATTAATCATAAACCGCGAATTGTTTTATTGAATAAGGCAGATTTAGCAGATACAAGAAAAACACAAGAGTGGATAAATTATTTTGAAAAGCATAACGTTGTTGCAATTCCTATTAATTCGCAATCAGGGGATGGATTATCAACAATACGAATAAAAGCAAAAGAACTTGTTCATGAAAAATTTGATAAGATGAGAGCGAAAGGGATAAAGCCACGAGCCATTCGCGCAATGGTTGTGGGAATCCCAAATTCGGGAAAGTCGACTTTGATTAATCGCTTAGCTAAGAAAAATATTGCGAAAACAGGTAATACACCGGGGGTGACGAAAACCCAACAATGGATAAAAGTCGGAAAAGAGCTCGAGCTATTAGATACACCCGGTATTTTATGGCCAAAATTTGAAGATGAAACAGTTGGTTATAACTTAGCTTTAACGGGTGCAATTAAAGATACGATTTTAAATTTACAAGATATAGCTGTTTTTGCGTTGCGCTTCTTAGAAAGAGAATATCCCGATCGTCTAAAAGAACGATATGGTTTTGACTCTATTCCAGAAGAAATTGTTGAAATTTTTGATGCAATTGGAGAGAAACGTGGGTGTCTCATGGGTGGAGGTCTCGTTGACTACGATAAGACAGCAGATGTTATCATTCGCGACATTCGTTCTTTGAAACTGGGCAGACTAACGTTCGAGGTGCCATCGGATATGATTATTGAAATGGGTGTAAGTAATGAAACAAACGATTAAAGAAATAGAATCAACGCTCCGTACTATTTCAGATGACGAAGATCCTTTTATAAAAAAATGTCTTTTAGATGAAAGAAAAGGTGTACAAGAGCTCATAAAACGTTGGAAGAAAAAACAAGAAATACAATTTGCTGAAAAAGAGCGTTTGAGAAAAATGATGCAATACGAGAATGAAGCGCGAAAACAAGGATATCAATTGATAGCGGGAATTGATGAAGTAGGTAGAGGACCATTAGCAGGACCTGTTGTTGCTGCAGCTGTTATTTTACCGAATGATGCATACTTACCAGGAGTGAATGACTCTAAAAAATTATCAATAAAAAGGCGTGAGGAACTCTATAAGGTAATCATTGAAAAGGCGGTAGCTGTTGGAATAGGTATAATAAGTGCGAAAGATATTGATGAGTTAAATATATATCAAGCAACAAAAAAAGCTATGCTCGGAGCAATACAGCAGTTAAATTTGTTACCAGACTATTTATTAATTGATGCAATGAAACTTGACGTTCCTGTTAGTCAACAATCAATTATAAAAGGAGATTCTTTATCAATTTCAATAGCTAGTGCTTCTATCGTGGCGAAAGTTTATCGGGATCGATTAATGGTTGAATATAGTAAGAAGTACCCACAATATCAGTTTGAGCGAAATATGGGCTATGGTACGAGTGAACATTTACAAGCAATTCGTACATATGGCCCAACACCAATCCATAGAAAATCATTTTCTCCCATTAGAGAAATGATAAAAAATAATCAGTAAAGTACATATTAGTTATTGGTTAGGATGAGTGCTTCATGAATATTAATTCGATGAAATTAACGAACACCTTAACAACGAAAGAAATTAGCGGCCCCAGTTCTTTTAAACCGGGGCAAATTTTATATGGCAAAGTTCATTACATTGATCAGTTTGGTCATGCACGATTACAAATTGGTCATGAAATAATTGTTGCTAAAATTGAAGCGCCACTCGATGTTCAAAAAGATTATTGGTTTGAAGTAATGAATACAGAAGGAAAAGTACAATTAAAAGTGTTAGAAAACATTCATCATTATGATTCCTTATTATCATATTTAAAATTACCTAATCATAGTAGGATGAAGCAATTACTAGTTCTTTGGAACGAGCAAAATCTTCCTTTTGACAAAACGATTCTTAATAAATGTGCGAATTGGATTCATCAAGAAACAGATGTAAATAAAGTAATTGAAACAGTTAAATTTATGTTAAAGGAACATTTGCCGTTAACAAATAATATTTTTAATAGCTTATATTCTTTAAAAAATGGGGTTCCTTTATCATCAATGATAGAGCATTTGTTTTTCAGTCTAAATAACGATGAAAGAATTCAAAATTTACCACTCTTAAAAGAGCTGGAATTATTATTAACCAAACGGGCAGATTCCAATTCATTTTCAAATACAAACTGGGGAAAGGGCAACGATGTTTTTCGGGTACTTCACCATTTAACGAACTTATTTTCTTTTAAAGAGAGAGTAGATAAAGAAGGTAGTGAAGAAAGCATTCGGTTAAATAGTGAATTAGTAAAAATATTACAATTAAATCACGTAGGCAATCAAGTGAAAATAGATGCAGAAAAAGTACTGAATAGACTAAACGGAATTCAACTAAATAATATAGACAAAAATGATTTTCTTCAATTAATGATTACTTTACCTATCCCCTTTAAGGAAAAACTAATGGATACGTCTATTCAATTTATAGGTAAGAAAAGAGATGATGGAATACTTGATCCGGACTATTGTAATATTATTCTTGATCTCGATATGCCAAATGTCGGTAAAGTGATTTCTCGAATGTATGTTCAAAACCGGAAGATAAGTATTCATATTTTAAGTGGAATGAAAAACATGGAAATATTAGCTTCCCCTTTTACTCGAGTTTTAAATGATAACTTAGAAAAAATAAATTACACGCTTGTTTCCTTGAAATTTGATAGTATAGACGAAAATGATAGAAAAAGTACAAATGAGGTTGTCCAAACGATACAACCGGGGAGTTTGGATGTGAAAATTTGAATAAGAAGGAACAAAATAAAGAAGCCGTTGTTTTAAAATATGATGATAAAAAGCATGATGCTCCAGTTGTTAAGGCAAAAGGAAGGGGATTTGTAGCAGAAAAAATTTTACAAGAAGCAAAAAAATACCATGTTCCAGTTTATGAAGACGAAGCCTTACTCGAACTATTAGAAAAAATAAACATAAATGAGACAATACCAGAAGAATTATTTAGAGCGGTAGCAGAAGTATTTGCTTTTATCTATTTAATTGATAAACAAAAACAGGGTGATTAAATGAATCTTCCCTTTTTGTTTATGTATAATTGCGAAAAAACTAGACATGAAGAAAGATATTTTTGCATAAAACTAGACAATTTTTCAAATATTATATTACAATTGATATGCAAAGCTTAATTTTGTTATGACAGGAGGATGGATTATGAATATTCATGAATACCAAGGAAAAGAACTCCTTAGAAAATATGGTGTTTCTGTTCCTAATGGGAAAGTCGCCTTTACTGTAGATGAAGCAGTCGAAGCAGCAAAGGAATTGGATAGTAATGTTGTTGTCGTTAAAGCGCAAATCCATGCAGGTGGTCGTGGTAAAGCGGGTGGAGTAAAAGTTGCGAAGAGTTTAGATGAAGTTCGTACATATGCAAATGAAATTTTAGGCAAAACTCTCGTTACACACCAAACGGGTCCTGAAGGTAAGGAAGTTAAACGCTTACTCATTGAAGAGGGCTGTGATATTAAAAAAGAATACTATATTGGTTTCGTTTTAGATCGTGCAACGTCTCGAGTAACTTTAATGGCTTCAAGTGAGGGTGGGACTGAAATTGAAGAAGTTGCAGAAAAAACACCAGAAAAAATTCATAAAGAAGTTATTGATCCGTTAATCGGTCTTGCACCGTTTCAAGCGAGAAGAGTAGCATTTAATATTGGCATTCCAAAAGAGCTTGTTAATCAAGCAGTTAAGTTTATGACAGGATTATATACGGTTTTTGTAGAAAAGGATTGCTCAATTGCAGAAATTAATCCACTTGTTGTAACAGGTGATGGAAAAGTAATGGCGCTCGATGCAAAATTAAACTTTGATAGCAATGCACTGTATCGTCATAATGATATTTTAGAATACCGAGATTTAGACGAGGAAGATCCGAAAGAAATTGAAGCATCTAAATATGATTTAAGCTACATTAAGTTAAACGGAAATATTGGTTGTATGGTAAATGGAGCCGGACTGGCGATGGCCACGATGGATATTATTAAATATTATGGTGGTGAACCGGCAAATTTCCTTGATGTTGGTGGTGGCGCTACTGCTGAAAAAGTTACGGAAGCGTTTAAAATTATTTTGTCAGATACGAATGTTAAAGGGATATTTGTCAACATATTTGGCGGTATTATGAAATGTGATGTTATCGCAACTGGTGTCGTAGAGGCTGCTAAACAAATTGGCTTATCTGTTCCTTTAGTAGTACGTCTTGAAGGAACAAATGTTGATTTAGGTAAGAAAATATTACATGAATCCGGATTGAATATTGTTTCCGCTGAATCTATGGCAGATGGCGCACAAAAAATTGTTGATTTAGTTTAATTGAATATGAGGATAAATCAATGAAAATATAAATTTTGGACAAATGAAAGAGAGTGGGGGAAATCAATGAGTGTTTTCATAAATAAAGACACGAAGGTCATCGTCCAAGGAATAACTGGAAAAACAGCACTTTTTCATACAAAACAGATGATCGAATACGGAACAAAAATTGTTGGAGGTACTTCTCCAGGTAAAGGTGGTACTGAAATCGAAGGAGTTCCAGTTTTTAATACAGTCAGTGAAGCAGTAAAAACAACTGGTGCAACGGCTTCTGTTATTTATGTACCTGCGCCATTTGCCGCGGATGCAATTATCGAAGCAGTTGATGCTGAGTTAGACCTTGTTATTTGTATCACAGAACATATTCCTGTTTTAGATATGGTTAAAGTGAAACGTTATATGGAAGGTAAAAAAACACGATTAGTCGGTCCGAACTGTCCTGGTGTTATAACTGCAGACGAATGTAAGATTGGTATTATGCCTGGATATATTCATAAAAAAGGTCACGTCGGTGTTGTATCACGTTCTGGTACATTAACATACGAGGCGGTTCACCAACTAACTCAAGCAGGAATTGGTCAGACAACAGCTGTTGGCATTGGCGGAGACCCTGTAAATGGTACAAACTTCATCGATGTTTTACAGGCTTTTAATGAAGATCCAGAAACTTATGCGGTCATTATGATTGGTGAAATTGGCGGAACAGCAGAGGAAGAAGCAGCTGAATGGGTAAAAAATAACATGACAAAACCGGTTGTTGGTTTTATCGGCGGACGTACGGCTCCTCCAGGAAAAAGAATGGGCCATGCTGGAGCGATTATTTCAGGTGGTAAAGGTACAGCTGATGAAAAGATTAAAGTTATGAATGAATGCGGGATTCAAGTTGCCGATACACCATCAGTTATAGGAGAAACTTTAATAAAAGTATTAAAAGAAAAAGGTCTTTATGAAAAATGTAAAACACATTAAATATTATATAAACACCGTAACGCATTGTTGCGGTGTTCTTCCAATATAATAGTATAGGAGTTGACCTAAGTGACACTAACTATGAAACAGCGGTTAATCCACTTACATGAATGCCGTGGTATTGGCGTTAAAACTTTATATAAAATGATACAATACGACCCAGATTTATCATCAATATATCGTATGAGTCCCCAAAAATTACAGGAACAATTTCATATATCCCCACGTTTTCTAAATACTTTTTATAACGACCTCCACAATAAATCTGTACATGAAACTTTATCCGAATATAATAAAAAACAGATTTTCGTCATAACTATAGTAGATAAAGAGTATCCTTTTATATTGAAAAATATTTATTTACCACCACCAGTTTTATACTATCAAGGTGACCTCGGGATACTAAATCGTAAAATGATTGCAATTGTTGGAACGAGAACTCCCACTGACTATGGTATTCATGTTGTTCGTAAACTTGTCCCCCAACTTGTAAAAAACAACTATATTATTGTTAGTGGATTGGCTAAGGGAATAGATTATGAAGCACATTTATCGTCCATTCATTCGAATGGGAAAACAGTAGCTGTACTAGGTGGAGGTTTTCATCATATATATCCAAAGGAACATACTGATATTGCAACGGAAATAAGTAAAAATCATTTGTTATTAACGGAATATCCACCTTATGTAAAGCCCCATAGATCATATTTTCCTTCAAGAAATCGAATTATTAGTGGCTTATCACTTGGGACGGTAGTTATTGAGGCGATGGAAAAAAGTGGTTCATTAATTACAGCACAATTAGCTCTTGAAGAAGGCCGAGAAGTGTTTGCTGTACCAGGCCCTATTTTATCATCAACTTCAAGAGGAACAAATAAACTAATCCAAGAAGGAGCAAAATTAGTTTTAGATGGTAATGATATTTTATCAGAACTGCCTAATGAGTGGTAATACTGTTTTATTAACCAAAAAATAAACGTATAAATAAGTCTTTTTATACTTATAATTTACTTTCTTGTTGACAAAACATAGAAATATCTTTAATAATTAGTGATAGTTTACATTTAGAATAACTACCTCTAATAATAGAAGTAAAATGAATGACAGAAGTTTCTAAAAAAGTGTGAAAATGGAAACCTCTAAGGAGGATATATATGTCAGATTACTTAGTAATAGTTGAATCACCGGCAAAAGCAAAAACAATTGAAAAGTATTTAGGAAAAAAATATAAAGTAAAAGCTTCAATGGGGCATGTGAGAGATCTGCCAAAAAGTCAAACCGGCGTTGATGTTGATAATAATTACGAACCAAAATATATAACGATTCGTGGAAAAGGACCGGTATTAAAAGAATTAAGAACAGCAGCTAAAAAAGCGAAAAAAATATATTTAGCAGCTGACCCCGATCGTGAAGGGGAAGCAATTGCATGGCATTTGGCAAATACGTTAGATTTAGATATAACTTCAGACTGCCGTGTAGTTTTTAATGAAATTACAAAAGATGCAATAAAAGAATCGTTTAAGCATCCAAGGCCGATTAATATGGACTTAGTGGACGCCCAACAAGCGAGACGAATTCTTGATCGACTTGTCGGGTATAAAATTAGTCCAATCTTATGGAAAAAGGTTAAAAAAGGACTAAGTGCTGGACGTGTACAATCTGTAGCAGTAAAACTAATTATTGATAGAGAAAATGAAATAAAAGGGTTTATACCTGAAGAGTATTGGACAATATCAGGACAATTCAATTACAAAGATGTTATTTTCCCTGCTCAATTTTTTAGTTTAGAAAACGAAAAAGTAGAACTGAAATCTGAAAAAGAAGTAAATGCTGTTTTAGCAAAAATGGAAAATGACCATTTTACAGTCCAATCCATTACAAATAAAGAAAGAAAACGTAACCCAGCACCACCATTCACGACATCATCACTACAACAAGAGGCAGCTAGAAAGCTAAACTTTCGTGCGAGAAAAACAATGATGATTGCTCAGCAATTATATGAAGGAATCGATTTAGGGAAAAGTGGGACAGTTGGTTTAATTACGTATATGAGAACGGATTCAACACGCATTTCAGAAACTGCTCAACAAGAGGCAAAAGAGTTTATTACCCAGGAATACGGAGCTAAATTTGCTGAGCAAGTAGTGTTGAAAGGTAGAAAACAAGGAAAAGTTCAAGATGCCCATGAAGCGATTCGACCAACTAGTGCAGTTCGAACGCCGAATAGTATAAAAGAATACTTATCAAGAGATCAATACAAATTATATAAATTAATTTGGGAACGTTTTATAGCTAGTCAAATGTCTCCAGCAATAATGGATACAATGACTGTAGATTTAAAAAATGGACCCGTTATATTTCGCGCAAATGGTTCAAAGATAAAATTTCATGGGTTTATGAAAGTATATGTAGAGAGCTCTGATGACCAAAAAGAGTCAAAGGATGTCATTCTCCCTGATTTACAAGAAGGAGAGACTATACTAGGGAAAGATATTGAACCAAAGCAACATTTTACCCAGCCACCGCCAAGATATTCAGAAGCAAGATTGGTGAAAACTCTAGAAGAACTTGGTATTGGTCGTCCTTCCACATATGCACCGACATTAGATACGATACAAAAGAGGGGATATGTGGCACTTGAAAATAAAAGATTTGTTCCAACAGAGTTAGGTGAAATTGTAATAGAATTAATATCTGAATTTTTCCCAGAAATTATCAATGTCGAGTTTACTGCAAATATGGAAAAAGAACTAGATGAAATTGAGGAAGGAAAAATTGCTTGGATAAAAGTCATCGATAAATTTTACCAAGACTTTAAAGTATACTTAGAAAAAGCCGAAGTGGAAATGGAAAAAGTAGAAATTAAAGATGAGTATGCTGGAGAGGATTGCGAAAATTGTGGAAGTCCGATGGTGATTAAAATGGGTCGTTTTGGTAAATTTATGGCTTGTAGTAACTTTCCAGATTGTCGGAATACGAAGGCGATTGTAAAAGAAATTGGAGTCACTTGTCCAAAGTGTAAACAAGGTCAAGTAGTTGAGAGGAAAAGCAAAAAAAATCGAATATTCTACGGCTGTAGTCGTTATCCAGAATGTGATTTTCTATCATGGGATAAACCAATTTCCAGACCTTGTCCAAAGTGCGGAGATATGTTGGTAGAGAAGAAAATTAAAAAAGGTGTACAAATACAATGTTCAAGCTGTGATTATAAAGAGCAGCCACAAGAGTGAGTCTTTCCTCACTCTTCTTTTTTGTGAATGAATTTAAACTTTTTTAAAAAACTTTCAAAATATAGAGGTTATTAGAGATTTTTTTTATGGACAAAATATAGATAGTTGTGTAATAATGTTCAATGTTGCGTGATAATAAAGTTTTAAAGGGATAGATGTGGGTTGTTACAGTTGACTTAGTTTTTAGCAGGTAACAAGGAAATCCCAACCTTTTCAGAAATTTGTGAATTAATTATGAACTTCCATTGCAATATTCGAAAATTTATGTTATTATTTATTAGCCATCTAAAGAGGTGATTAAGATGGAAAATGGTAAACAACTGTTACAGGAATTTGTAGAGTACTTGCAATTGGAGAAAAATTATTCACAATTGACAGTTGACAGCTATTCACGGGATTTATTAAGTTTTTTTATGTTCATGAATGAGCAAATGATCCCAACCTTAGATCAAGTGACACATCAAGATGCACGACTTTACTTGACAAAACTTTATGAAGAAGGATACGCCAAAAAATCAATTTCAAGAAGGATTTCTAGTATACGTTCTCTTTATAAGTTTTTATTGAGAGAGTCCTATGTTCAAGCCAATCCATTTGCTCACGTTTCTATGCCGAAAAAGGAAAAGAAACTTCCTGAGTTTTTTTATGAAGAGGAACTACAATCTCTATTTGAGTCAATTGACACTTCAACTCCAGCGGGTCAAAGAAATATGGCCATATTAGAGTTAATGTATGCTACTGGTATTCGCGTTAGTGAGTGTGTACAGATTCAATTGGGTGATTTAGACAGCCAATTATCGATACTGCTAGTTAAAGGTAAAGGAAAGAAGGAACGCTATGTTCCTTATGGGAAACTTGCCAAAAAAGCGCTGCACGTATACATAGAAGATGGCCGTAAAAAACTACTAGGAAAACATGAACATCCTTTTCTTTTTGTAAATCAAAGAGGAATGCCCTTAACTGCAAGGGGAATTCGGTATATCTTTGACGAAATGATTCGAAATGCAGGAGAAATGAAGCATTTACACCCACATATGATAAGACATTCATTTGCTACCCATATGTTAAATAATGGCGCCGATTTGCGTTCTGTTCAAGAATTACTAGGACATTCATCAATTTCATCAACTCAAGAATATACACATGTAACAAAAGAACATTTAAAAAAGACGTATCTTGCACATCATCCACGTGCTTGAGTTAAAGGAGTGTCGTGAGTGGAACAATTTCATGCAACAACTATTTTTGCTGTTCGTCATAACGGAAAAGGTGCAATGGCGGGAGATGGTCAAGTCACGTTAGGAAATTCTGTCGTGATGAAACATACCGCAAGAAAAGTACGTAGACTTTTTAATGGGAAAGTTTTAGCTGGATTTGCAGGATCTGTTGCTGACGCGTTTACCTTATTTGAAATGTTTGAAGGAAAATTAGAGCAATACAATGGAAATTTGCAAAGAGCAGCAGTAGAGTTGGCGAAACTTTGGCGAAGTGATCGAGTGTTAAGAAAACTAGAAGCAATGCTCATTGTTATGGATGAGCGGGAAATGCTATTAATATCGGGAACTGGGGAAGTAATCGAACCTGATGATGATATATTAGCAATTGGTTCAGGTGGCAATTTTGCTTTAGCGGCTGGTAGAGCATTAAAGCAATTTGCAGGTGAACATATATCCGCTAAAGAAATTGCTAAAGCTTCATTAGAGATAGCAGCCAATATTTGTGTATTCACTAATGAAAATATTCTTGTTGAAGAAATATAGCGGTTGAATAGATTACGAAAGCTCAGTTTGAAGGAGTGGAAGGTATGGGTAGAAATGATTTGAGTTTAAATATTACTCCGCGGCAAATTGTAGAACGACTAGATCAGTTTATCGTAGGTCAAAATTCAGCTAAGCGGGCTGTAGCTATTGCTCTGCGTAATCGATATAGAAGAAGCTTATTACCTGAAAAGATTCGCGATGAAATTATCCCTAAAAACATCTTAATGATTGGTCCAACTGGTGTTGGGAAAACTGAAATTGCAAGAAGAATTGCGAAATTAGTAAATGCACCTTTTATCAAAGTAGAGGCAACAAAATTCACCGAAGTAGGTTATGTTGGTCGTGATGTTGAATCAATGGTTCGTGACCTCGTAGAAACGAGTGTACGACTCGTGAAGAACGAAAAAATGGCCGCTGTTAAAGAAAAAGCTGAAGAAAATGCTAACAAAAGAATTGTTGAGCTTTTAGTTCCATCTAGTCAAAAGCAAACAAATTTTAAAAACCCATTTGAAATGTTGTTTGGAAATACTCAACCTACTCAAGAAGAACAAAATGTAACAGAACAAGAAGATCTAAACAAAGCGAAAAAGAGAGAACTGATCCGCGAACAATTAGCTAGTGGAGAGTTAGAAAATGAAATTTTAACAATTGAAATTGAGGAACAACAACCATCAATGTTTGATATGTTTCAAGGAACAGGAATTGAACAAATGGGTATGAATATGCAGGATGCGCTTAGTAACTTACTTCCTAAGAAGAAAAAGAAACGAAAACTTCCTGTGAAAGATGCTAGAATAATTCTTGTTAATGAAGAGGCAAATAAACTTATCGATATGGATGAAGTAATTCAAGATGCCATTTATCGTGCCGAACAAAACGGGATTATTTTTATTGATGAAATTGACAAAATTGCTAGTAAAAACACAAATAACTCTGCTGATGTTTCAAGAGAAGGTGTACAAAGAGACATCTTACCAGTCGTAGAAGGTTCTACAATTGTTACGAAATATGGACCAGTAAAAACGGATCACATATTGTTCATTGCTGCCGGGGCTTTTCATATGGCAAAACCTTCTGACTTAATACCAGAGCTACAAGGTAGATTTCCGATTCGAGTGGAATTGAAAAAACTGCAAATAGAAGATTTTGTCAGAATATTAATTGAGCCAGATAACGCAATAATTAAACAATATGTAGCTTTATTAGAAACAGAAGGTATAAAAATAGAATTTTCAGACGATGCTATTCATAGGATTGCTGAAGTTGCCTTTGAAGTAAATCAAAACACAGATAATATTGGAGCAAGAAGGTTACATACAATCATGGAAAAATTACTTGAAGATCTCTCTTTTGAGGCACCAGATATTTCTATGAAAACCATTGTAATAAATGCACAATACGTAAATGAAAAACTAGGTGAAATTGTACAGGATAAAGATTTAAGTCGTTTTATTCTATGATGACCTTGATCCAATTGCATAGCGACTTTGCAATACGTACTACTAAATAAAGTAAAAGAAAAATTAGGAGGAAATATCAATGGAATTATTAATTAGAACAAGAAAAATTAATGCAATGTTGCAAAACACAGGTGCAAAACCAGTGAATTTTAAAGAAATGTCAGAAACATTATGTGAAGTTATTGATGCGAATGTATTTGTTGTAAGTAGAAGAGGAAAATTACTAGGTTATGCAATCACTCAACAAATAGAAAACGATCGTATGAAACAAATGTTGGAAGATCGACAATTTCCAGAAGAATATACAAAGGGTTTGTTTAGCGTTTCAGAAACAACGGCTAACCTTGATGTGAATAGTGAATATACAGCTTTCCCGATTGAAAATAAAGATTTATTCGACAATGGTTTAACAACGATTGTACCGATCAATGGCGGTGGTGAGCGACTTGGTACATTAATTCTTTCTCGTTTAGGTCAAGAATTCAATAATGATGATTTAATTCTTGCTGAATATGGTGCAACAGTTGTTGGAATGGAGATTTTACGTGAAAAATCAGAAGAAATTGAAGAAGAAGCTCGTAGTAAAGCTGTTGTGCAAATGGCCATTAGCTCGCTATCTTATAGTGAATTAGAAGCAATTGAACACATTTTTGAAGAATTAAATGGTAAAGAAGGACTACTTGTTGCTTCTAAAATTGCAGACAGAGTTGGAATTACCCGTTCTGTTATCGTAAACGCATTAAGAAAGTTAGAAAGTGCAGGAGTTATTGAATCACGCTCATTAGGTATGAAAGGTACATTCATTAAAGTTTTAAATGATAAATTTTTAGAAGAACTTGAAAAAGTAAAATCTTAATAAGTGACAACGAAGCAGTTCAACCGACGAATCGATTCTGATTTGTCCGGTTGAACTGTTTTTTTGTACTGGGATCATATAAATTCTTCTATACGAATAAGCACTACTACGGCTCTTGGTTGCTTAAAAGTTCTAGCCCTGAGTCTTCTTTTTGTCATAAAACAAAAAATATGTCGAATTAAAAAGGGGTTTAACGAAAAATGTCGAATATATAGTTAAAATGTCATCTTTTCTTTAGGTAGTGACATTTTTTTTCTATGTTAAAAGGGAAAAACGGGGATAATTACCTATGAAAAAAATAGGATGATTTATAGACATTATCCTAGTTCCGATTTACAATAGTAAAAGAAACTTAAATTTTGTCGTATTTTAGTAGAATTTGTCATCAGATGATAAGGAGTAGAGTAAAGTGAAAATTTTCTCTAATACAATTGATATGTTGGAAAAGGCTTTAGATTACTCTTCGACTAAACAACAAGTTATTTCACAAAACATTGCAAATGTGGATACTCCAAACTATAAATCGAAAGAAGTTATGCCTTTTAAAACGATATTAAATAAAGAAATTGACGAGCAAGTGACAGCAAAAATGACAAATAAGAAAAATATTCCATTTTCCTCTTCAAGTAGTGAATATGTAAAAATTGTAAAGAATGATACTCGATATAATGAAAGCAGTAACGGAGTAGATACGGATCAAGAAATGGCAAAAATGGCTGAAAACCAAATTTATTACAATGCACTAGTTGAACAGATAAGTGGAAAATTTCAAACACTCCAATCTGTAATTAAGGGAGGTAAATAATATTGTTTTCGAATTTGAATATTTCTGCTAGCGCACTTACTGCACAAAGATTGAGAATGGATGTAATTTCATCCAACGTAGCAAATGCTGATTCTACAAGAGGGAAATTTATTGATGGACAATGGGTTCCATATCGCCGTAAATCAGTAGTGCTGGAACCAAAAGGTGAACAATTTTCAAGTATATTAAATCAATCGATAAACAAAGCTTCCGTTGGTTCTGGAGTGAAAGTTACAAAAATTACAGAAGATCAAAGTCCATTTCAACTCGTTTACAACCCGGAGCATCCGGATGCTAATGAAGATGGCTATGTACAGATGCCAAATGTTGATCCATTACGTGAAATGGTTGATCTTATAAGCGCAACGAGGTCCTATGAAGCGAATGTAACTGTTTTTAATGCATCAAAATCAATGCTTACAAAAGCGTTGGAAATAGGCAAATAATTGGGGATTTTCTGATAATAGGTAAAGGGGTTTTTAACAAATGGCAATTAATCCAGTGAATTTCAATGATGCAATACAACCGCTAAAAACTAACAATACAAATACTGTTACTCCTCATAAAACTCAAAGTACTTTTTCTAACTTTTTAAAAGATGCAATTAACGAAGTGAATGAAACGCAAATCAATTCAGACCAGTTAACAGAGAAACTAGCTTTAGGAGAAAATGTTAATCTTCATGATGTGATGATTGCTTCTCAAAAAGCTACTATTACGTTACAAACAACAATGGAAGTTCGAAATAAAGTCGTTGAAGCATATCAAGAAATTATGCGAATGCAAGTGTAATAAATTTAATAGGTGCTTATGTGACTTTAGGATTCATACTATTTTTTGGAATTGGTTTGAAGTCAAAGCGAGCTCCTATTGTGAAAAATAAAACTGTTCGGAGAGAGATAGATGAAAGAAAGGTTACAGAACTTACTACAGAAATTAAAAAATAATTGGCAAGAAAGGACGAAGAGTCAAAAAAGTATTCTTGTCGGATCAATTATTTTATTTATCGCAATTATATCTGTCCTTATTGTCATTACAACGAAAACGACAATGGTTCCTTTATATAGTAATCTCACTCCAGCAGAGACCGGTAGTATTAAAGAGGCACTGGATGCTAAGGGAATAAAATCAGAACTTGCTGACGGTGGAACAACAATTAAAGTACCTGAAGAATCTGTTGACACACTATTAGTTGAACTTGCAGCAGAAGGAATCCCTAAATCAGGTAGCATTGATTATTCTTTTTTTAGTGAAAATGCAGGCCTTGGAATGACAGATAAAGAGTTTGACGTAATGAAAATTGATGCGATGCAAACAGAAATTAGCAATTTGATCAAAAATATTGACGGAATTAAAGATGCTAGTGTCATGATTACTCTTCCTGATAAAGGGATATTCGTCAAAGATCAAACTGAAGAGGCACAAGCTTCCATTGTCTTAACTACTGAACCAGGTTACGAGTTTTCAGAAGGACAAATAAAAGCGCTTTATACACTCGTTTCAAAATCAGTACCGAACCTTCCTACTGATAATATCGTCATTATGGATCAAAATTTTGAGTACTTCGACTTAAATAGTGGAAATAATTCCACGAACGGTACAGATTTCCAAAATCAATATGCAATAAAGAAGGAAATTGAACGAGACTTGCAGCGTCAAGTTCAAAGTATGTTAGGTACTTTAATGGGTCAAGACAAAGTTGTTGTATCGGTAACTGCTGATATTGATTTTACTCAGGAAAGTCGGGAGGAAAATCTTGTAGAACCAGTAGATGATGAGAATGTGGAAGGAATAGCAGTTAGTGCGAAACATCTTAGTGAAACTTACACAGGGGAAAATGCTAGTGAAGGTGGAGTACCTCAAGCAGAAGATAATGGCGATACTTTAACTGGATATGCAGAAGGTACGAATGGCAATGGTGATTATGAAAAAAAAGAAGATACAATTAATTATGAAGTGAATAAAATTCGTAAACAAATTGTTGAAAGTCCATATAAAATACGAGATCTTGGAATTCAAGTAATTGTAGAACCACCAGATGCAAAAAATCCAAATTCTGTTTCTGCTGATGTTGAAGAAGGAATCCAAAGTATATTAAGTACAATCGTTCGAACATCAATCGATAAAACAGAAACAAACAATGAATTAACAGACCAAGATATTAATAGCAAAGTAGCAGTAACATTCCAACCTTTATTAGGAAAAACAACTACATCGGATCAATCTGAAATTACTAAAAGTTTTCCTTTATGGGGATATATTTTAATAGGCGTATTAGTCGTATTGGTTATCGTTTTAGGAATCATTTTCTTACGTAAACGAAAAGATGAATTTGAACCAGAAGAAGTGATTGTCGTTCCAAAACAAAAACCAATTGATATACCAGATGTTAATAAGCCTAACGACACTGAAGAGGAAGTAAGGAAAAAACAAATAGAAAAAATGGCAAAGGAACGACCAGATGAATTTGCAAAATTGATTCGGACATGGTTGTCTCAAGATTAGGGGGGGTAAAGTAAGTTGGCCGGAAAAAAAGGATTAACTGGAAAACAGAAAGCAGCAATTCTTCTTATTTCGCTCGGACCCGATGCCTCGGCTTCTATATATAAACATTTAACAGAGGAAGAAATCGAAAAGTTAACATTAGAAATTTCGACAATTAAAAATGTCACAGCAGATAAAAAAGTTGAGGTAATTGAAGAGTTTCATAATTTAGCTTTAGCGCAAGATTATATAACTCAGGGCGGTATAGGTTTTGCAAAAATAATTTTAGAAAAAGCGTTAGGGGAAGAACAAGCGACATCGATTTTAAATCGATTAACATCATCACTTCAAGTTCGGCCTTTTGACTTTGCCAGAAAAGCAGACCCTAATCAAATTTTGAATTTTATTCAGAATGAACATCCACAAACAATTGCTTTAATTCTTTCCTACTTAGACGCTACTCAAGCATCTCAAATACTGTCTAATCTGCCAGAAGAAATGCAGGCAGATGTTGCTAGACGTATTGCTTTGATGGAAAGTACGTCTCCAGAGGTTATTTATGAAGTTGAACAAATTTTAGAGCAAAAGCTTTCAGCAACATTAACACATGATTACACGCAAACCGGTGGAATTGAATCAATTGTTGAAGTTTTAAATGGTGTAGATCGTACAACTGAACGGACTATATTAGAAGATTTAGAGAAGAAAGACCCAGCTTTAGCAGAAGAGATTAAGAAACGAATGTTCGTATTTGAAGATATTGTCACTTTAGATAATCGTGCAATACAGATGATTATTAGAGACTGCGAAAATGAAGACTTAATGCTTGCTTTAAAAGTGGCTAGTGATGAAGTAAAAGAAATTATATTCAGAAATATGTCTACGAGGATGCAAGAAACATTTAAAGAAGAATTGGAAATTATGGGTCCTGTTCGTTTGCGTGATGTAGAAGAAGCTCAAGGAAGAATAGTTGCTATTATTCGAAGATTAGAAGATGCTGGTGAAATAGTCATTGTCCGTGGTGGAGGTGACGATATCATTGTCTAATGTGATTAAAAAAGATTATACAGGCCAATTAGAAGGAAAAAAAATTTCTATTCGGTATTTAACCGTTAATCATAAAATTGAACAAGAGAGAACTAACCACATTTACACTGAGTCTCAAATTATGAAAGAAAACTATATAAAGCAAGCGATGTTAGAGGCAGAAGAAATTGTGAAACAAGCAAAATTAGAAGCAAATAAAATTAAACAGCAGATAGAACAAGAAAAAGTAGCTTTTGAAGAAGAAAAACAAAAAGCGTTTGAACAAGCTCGAACTCAAGGATTTGAAACAGGTGTTAATGAAGGTCGTGCAAAGGGATATGAAGAAGTAAATGATTCTATTCAATTTGCTAAAAGTATTGTTGATCAAGCAAGGATTGAATATATGCAATGTGTTGAAAAATCTGAGCAAACAATATTAACACTCAGTTTAAAAGCAGCTGAAAAAATCTTACGTGAACAATTACAAGAATCAGGATCTTCTTTTTTATCAATCGTAAAACAAGCAATTGAGGAAGTAAAAGATTACAAAGAAATTAAACTATATGTTCATCCTAACCAGTATGAATTACTTGTAGAAAATAAAGGGGACTTAATTCCGTACTTTCATGAAGGTCAAATGTACATTTATCCTAATGAGAATTTGACTGAATTTGGTTGTGTAATTGAGACTGATGGTATACGTATTGATGCAAGTATTGATATGCAACTACAAGAGTTAAAAAGGAAGTTACTCGACCTTTTTTCTGGTGATGACTTATGAAAGCAATCGACTTGTTAAATCATATACCCTCAATCGATACGTATAAACGATATGGACGTGTAAAACAAGTTGTTGGAATAATGATTGAATCTAGAGGACCAATATGCTCAATTGGTGATATATGTTATATCTATTCTCAAACCCAAAAAGATAAGAAGAGAATCTTAGGGGAAGTTGTTGGGTTTAAAGATGAAAATGTATTCATAATGCCTTTTACAACGGTCAATGATATTGCACCTGGATGGTTGGTTGAAAGTACAGAAAAACCATTGGAGATAAAAGTCGGACAAGCGCTTCTAGGTAAAGTTCTCGATTCACTAGGGAAACCTTTGGATGGTTCGATATTACCAAATAATTTACAGAGTTGGCCAACTGATCAGAAGCCTCCTAATCCATTAAATCGTCCGCCTATAAAAGAGGTTTTAGAAGTAGGTGTTCGAGCAATTGACGGATTATTAACAATTGGTAAAGGGCAGCGCATCGGAATCTTTGCTGGTAGTGGTGTCGGTAAAAGTACATTATTAGGAATGATTGCAAGAAATACAAAGGCCGACTTAAATGTGATTGCATTAATCGGTGAAAGGGGTCGCGAAGTTCGCGAATTTATTGAACGAGATCTAGGTCCTGAAGGCTTACAACGTTCAATCGTTGTTGCGGCTACAAGTGATCAACCTGCACTTATGCGAATTAAAGGTGCGTATACAGCAACTGCGATAGCAGAATATTATCGAGATAAAGGTTTTAATGTCATGTTAATGATGGACTCTGTTACTCGGATTGCAATGGCTCAAAGAGAAGTTGGTTTAGCTACAGGTGAACCACCAGCAACGAAAGGTTATACACCATCCGTTTTTTCTATGTTACCGATATTACTGGAAAGAACGGGTACAAATGCAAAAGGTTCGATAACAGCAATTTATACTGTACTTGTTGACGGTGATGATTTTAATGAGCCAATTGCAGATACTGTTCGAGGGATTTTAGACGGTCATATTGTGCTCGATCGGAATCTCGCTAATAAGGGACAATACCCTGCGATAAACGTTTTGAAGAGCATAAGCCGTTTAATGAGTGAATTAGCCACGAAAGAGCATCAAAATGTTGCAAACCGGCTTCGTGATATTTTAAATACGTATGTTCAATCTGAAGATTTAATTAATATAGGTGCATATAAAAAAGGTTCTTCAAAAGAAATAGATGAAGCGATTGAATATTATCCTAAAATTATTTCGTATTTGAAACAAAGGACAGATAAGAAAGTTTCAATAGAGGAAAGTATTTCTCACTTAAATGAACTGTTCATAGGTGATGATGAATGAAATTTAATTACAAGCTTCAAAAAGTTTTAGAGTTACGGGAACGAGAAAAAGAAGAGCAGGCTTATACGTACGAAAAGTCAATTAGAAAATTTGAAGAAGTTGCTGAATTTTTATATGAACGATTAAAACAAAAGGAAACACTTGAAGGTCAACTGGAAGAAAGAATAAAAACAGGTGTTCGCATCCAAGAGATTCGTATGCAACAGAAATACTTAATGAATCTTGAGAGAGAAATCGATTATTATCAAAAGTTAGTATTTCAAGCGAGAAATAATATGCAATTGGAAAAACAAGTTTTAGTTGAAAAAAATATCGAAGTAAAGAAAATGGAAAAAATGAAAAATAAAGAATACGAAAAATATATTCACATATTAAACATGGAAGATCGTAAAGTAATGGATGAATTATCGATGCAAATCGTGGCAAGGGAGAAGTAATGTCACAATGAAAAAAAATGAGGAATTGATAAAGGAAAATAAACCGTCCTTCTTGAAAAAAATTTTATATTATTTAATTTTACCTTTACTAATCATTTTAACTATCCTTCTTGTAATAGCGACAGTTTCCGGGGTAAATGTTTTTCAAGAAGCATCAAAAATACCAGTGATTGGCTCTTTGTTTCCTAGTGAGGCAAATGTTAAGAACGCACCAGATCAATATGAGCAACAATTAAATAAACTTCAGGCAAACTTAAAAAATCAAGAAAAAAAAGTACAAGATTTACAGGCAGAATTAGAGAAAAAGGATCAAGAAATTGCAAGTTTAGAAGAGGAAAAATCCAGATTAGAATCTGAACAAGAAAAAGCTTTAGATGAGGGTACTAAGAAACAAACAGATACCTCTAGTAAAGATATCATTAAAACTTATGAAAAAATGAAACCAAAAAACGCTGCTGCCATATTAACTCAAATGGATGAACCAACAGCCTTAAGCATTATGTCTCAATTAAAGGATGAAACATTAGCCTCCATACTTGAAAATATGACAGCAGAAAATGCAGCGAAATTTACAGGTAAGTTATCAAAAAGTAGCTGAAGTTTAAAAAACTTTGAAAGGAGGTGAAATAATGTTCTGTGTAAACGTTGGACCGCATCCCTTGTTAATTAGTAATAAACCGATTAATTTGGAAACAAAGAGTGCTGGGAAAGCAGGGGAATTTTCTAATTTACTTAACTTTTTAATGATCAATAATATGGAAACTGGGTTTAATCAAGATTTTACTAACACACCTATGGGTAAAAATCAACAGCAATTCTTTGATAACATACTAGAAATGATAAATATGTCAAAAGATTCATTATTGGACTCGATTAAAAAAGTCCTTTCCTCAGTTTTTGAAAATGGAGAGGGAAATATTGAACAAAATAGTAACGATGGATTAGAAATAAGTGAAACTTCTAATAACGTCATGGACCTAATTAACTTAAATGATCCTACTCAATTGGATGTTTCAATTATCGTTAGTTTCGTACAGTTTTTAAGTCAATTTGACTTATCGACAGTTGTGAAAAATACGAACGAAACCGATCTGTCGAATGTATTGAAAATAATATCAACTTTATATCAACTAATGGAGATGAGTGAAGGACAAAGCGTCCCTTTAACAGAGGAACAACAGCAAGGACTAAAAAATTATGTTCAGCAGCTTCAGAAGAATAATGAGAAGTTTAATATATTGGAAACGGCATTTCGTCCGTTAGTGAATCATGAAAAAATAGCTGACCTATCTGTGTTTCGGAACAAACAGCCAACGCTACTCATTCTAAAACAAAATCTCGAGAATCAAGGAAATCAAGTAGATGGACAAGTAACGAACAACAAAATAGAACTAATTGTTTCGCAAGCTGTATCAAACTTAAGTCGTACTGACAATGAGAATCAACCACTCCCTTTACCGAAACAAACGGGGGAGATGACCGAAGTTAAACCGATTCAATTACAACAGCTCACTTCGCCTTCATCGGTTGCAGGAACAATAGAAATTCTCGATGATCAAAATCAACCTATAACAATGGAACGTTTTGTTAAAGACTTTGAATCGATAGTAGCAAGAAGCAAATTTTATCAAAATGGACAAATGCAAAAATTAACGATTCAATTAAAGCCCGATCATCTCGGAACATTAAAGATTGAGCTCATCCAGCAACAAAATGAATTAGTTGCGAAAATAACGTCTACAACCGTTGGTGCGAAAGAAATACTCGAATCACAAATTCATGCCTTAAAGCATGCTCTAGTTCAACAAAATGTTAATGTTTCGAGGATTGACATAACGAACGATCTTAGGCAAGAGGCGTACAATGAACAAAGTAATCAAAAGCAAAATAGAGAGCAGTCTGAAAACCAGCAACAACAAGAAGAACAGCATGATAAAAGTGAAGATAATTTTTTAGAGACATTTATTGATAAATTATTAAATTATGAAATTTAGGTGATTTAATGACAAATACGATTGATTCAAGTTACTATTTGTCCAACGCAAAAAAAGAAACCCAATCTACAAATACGAACACACTCGGAAAAGATGCCTTTTTAAAATTATTAATTACCCAATTGCAAAATCAAGATCCGCTTAATCCTATGCAAGATAAAGAATTTATTTCTCAAATGGCAACTTTTTCACAACTTGAACAAGCAATATCGATGGGAGAATCTATTAAAGAACTAGTCAACGTACAAAAAGAACAACAACTTTTTTCATATCATTCACTTTTAGGAAAAGAGGTACATTGGGATCGAATTACTCCTAGTGAGAATGAGAAAGAGAAACCTCTTATAGAAAGCGGAAAAGGTGTTATTAGCTTAATTAAATTTACTGAGGATGGTGTTAAATTCTTTCTTCAAGATGGTACTGAATTAACAGCGGGTAATATCTCAGAAGTATCTAGTAAGTCAAGTGAAAATCCCATTGCAAATGCAAGTTATGTTATTGGAAAAAAAGTAGGTTGGGAAGATAATGGCATAGTAAAAAGTGGTGTCGTTAACTCAATTACTCAAAAGGATGGGATAATCTATTATCAAGTAAATGATGAAAATCAGACAAAATTGACGAATAACCAAATTATCTCGATTGAACTTGCTTAAGTAAGTTAAAAATTGAATATAGCCCAAAAGTTAGGGGATGAAGGAATGCATATACAAAAATCGTTCATTCCACCCATAGGGATACAAAATACTCAGCGAAAAAACAATCAAGCTGAACAAATAAAAACAAATCAAAGCTTTGCATCACATTTGCAAGAATCCGTGCAAGAACAAACGAATTTAACAATAAGTAAGCATGCAAAATTACGATTAGCTGAGCGAGAGATAAATATTAGTTCGGATGATTGGAAGAAGATTGACGAAAAGTTAAATCAAGCAAGAAAAATGGGTGTTAATGAGTCGTTAGTCTTATTAGATCAAGCTGCATTAATCGTTAGTGCAAAAAATAATACGGTGATAACAGCGATGGACAGAACAGAGGCTAGCTCGCAAATATTTACAAATATTAATGGAACGATAATTATATAAAAAGGCTGGACCTTATAGGAAAGCCATGTCTTGCTGAATGACAGAGGCAAGCATAAAAATTGAGAGGAGAGTATTCATATGCTTAGATCGATGTACTCAGGAATTACAGGGATGAAAAATATGCAAACGAAACTAGACGTCATTGGAAATAATATCGCCAATGTAAGTACGTATGGATTTAAAAAAGGGAGAGTGACCTTTAAAAATGAAATTAGCCAGCTAGTTGCAGGCGCTTCTGCACCAAATGGAAATATGGGTGGGACAAATGCAAAACAAGTAGGCTTAGGTTCATCTATCTCTTCAATTGACACGATTCATGAACCAGGTAGTATGCAAACAACAGGACGAACACTTGATTTAGCAATATCTGGTGATGGGTATTTTGTTTTAAGTAAGGATGGTGGTGCAACAAAATATTTTAGCCGTGCAGGAAACTTTTATCTTGATGATGATGGTACACTTGTAAATTCAGAAGGTTATAAA
The DNA here is from genome assembly GCF_001244735.1 of Bacillus andreraoultii. Lineage (GTDB taxonomy): Bacteria > Bacillota > Bacilli > Bacillales > Caldibacillaceae > Caldifermentibacillus > Caldifermentibacillus andreraoultii. Next base: position 2,239,600 of record NZ_LN868937.1, on the reverse strand, counting down.
GTACTAGGAACGAATAATGCACCTATTACAATTACTGGTGTGGAAAGTTTTAGTATTTCACCTGACGGATCTATTGTTGGAGTCGTGAATGCTACACCGACTAATAAAGGAACAATCCAAGTAGTATCATTTAACAATTCAGGTGGTCTTGAAAGTGTTGGAGGAAACCTTTACCAACAAACAGGTAACTCAGGGGCGCCAATAGCAGCTACAGGGACTTCTGTCGTTTCTGGTAAATTAGAAATGTCAAATGTAGACCTATCTGAAGAATTTACAGAAATGATTGTCGCACAAAGAGGTTTTCAGGCAAATACAAGAATCATTACAACTTCGGATGAAATACTTCAAGAACTCGTTAATTTGAAACGATAATAATAAAAAATAACTAGAATACAAATTCTTTGAACAAAAAAGACAATTGTTGAGGTAATATACGACACAATTGTCTTCCATTCCAGACCTATTATGGGAATTGTTTTCTAGTAAAGCTTGGTGAATACTGTGATAAAATTAACAAGACTAAACGGAAAAACTTTTTATTTAAACGCCCTTTTAATAGAAACAATTGAATCGTTCCCAGACACGACAGTTCTTTTAACAAACGGAAAAAGATATGTTGTGAAAGAAGATGTTGAAACTCTAGTAAACTCAACAAAAAGATTTTATCGAGACATTCAGTTAATAACAATCGACCGGCAGGAGGAAGATCTTTTTGAGTAAGAGTGTAAAAGTATTAATTATATTTATGTCAACGATAATTATTGCACTTGCTGCTGGTCTCTATTTTTTCTTTTCAAAAGGTGCAAATGAAGTGGATACGGAACCGACAGCAGATGAAATCGTTGAAAGTTCAGTTGAAATACCAGAGATAACAACAAATCTATTAAATGGAGATTTTGTAAGAATTGCTTTTATGATTCAAACTGATAGCAAAAAAGCAAAAGAGGAATTAGAAAAACGTAACTTTCAAGTGAAAAATGTAATTATAAAAAACTTATCAAGTTTAGAAGCGAAAGACTTAGAAGGAAACGAAGGAAAAGTACAATTAGAAAAGAAGTTGAAAGAAAGCTTAAATCAATATATAGAAAATGGGGAAATTGTTCAAGTTTATATAACATCCTCAATTGTACAATAACGTTACGGAGATTAGCTTTTAAAATTTGATGGCTGGAGGTGACAAACGTGCCATCTGGTGAGATTCTTTCCCAAAGTGAAATCGATGCCTTGTTATCTGCACTATCAACTGGTGAAGTAAGTGCAGATGAGATAAAAAAAGAAGAAGAAGAGAAGAAAGTAAGAACTTATGATTTTAAACGTGCACTTCGGTTTTCTAAAGAACAAATTCGTAGTTTGACAAGAATACATGACAACCTTGCTAGATTATTAACAACATACTTTTCTGCTAAATTAAGGACATATGTACATGTTGAAGTGGCAAGTGCTGATCAAATTCCATACGAAGAATTTGTTCGTTCTATACCAAAAATGACCGTTTTATATTTATATGATGTTCCTCCTTTAGAAGGGAGAATATTGATTGAAATAAATCCTAATATTGCCTATTCAATGCTTGATCGAGTTTTAGGAGGTATAGGAACGAGCATAAATAAAATTGATCAATTAACTGATATTGAATCAAAGATTATGACAACACTTTTTGAAGAAGCATTTGAACAGTTACAAGATGCTTGGGAAACCGTAACTCATATCGAACCAAGGTTACAAAATTTTGAAGTTAACCCACAATTTCTCCAAATGGTCTCACCAAATGAAACGGTTGTTGTCATTTCATTGAACACAGTAATAGGTGAGACAAGTGGTATGATTAATATATGTATTCCTCATATCGTTCTCGAACCAATAATATCGAAACTTTCTGTTACATATTGGATGCAAACAGAAAAAAAGGATACACAACCTGAAAAATTGACTGCATTGAAAGATCATATTAGACATTCAAAATTATCTATTGTTGCAGAATTAGGACAGTCAGAAATTACTATAGAGGAATTTTTAAATTTAAATATTGGTGATTGTATTGAGTTAAAACAGAAAATTGATGAACCAGTAGTAATTAAAATCGGCAATCAGCCTAAGTTTAATGCTCAACCAGGAAAAGTGAATAATAAATTAGCAATTCAAATACTAGATGAAATAAAGGAGAGAGAAATGGATGATGAATGATGGTATGCTCTCCCAAGAAGAGATTGATGCACTATTAAATGGAACAAACGATGATATAGACGAAGAAAGATCAGCGGAATCAACGAATATAGAAGATGTTTTATCTCCAATGGAAAAAGATGCTCTCGGAGAAATTGGTAATATTTCATTTGGAAGTTCAGCAACTGCGTTATCAACTCTATTAAATCAAAAGGTAGATATTACAACCCCTCATGTTTCAATCATTCTCAAAGAACAAATAGAGGAGGAATTTCCAAAGCCATACGTTGCAATTGCTGTAGATTACACGACTGGTTTCCTTGGGTCAAATTTATTAGTAATCAATCAATATGATGCAAGTGTAATTGCGGACTTAATGTTAGGTGGAACGGGGCGAGATGTATCTATAGAAATTGGTGAACTTCAATTAAGTGCTGTACAAGAAGCAATGAATCAAATGATGGGTAGTGCGGCAACAAGTATGTCTACCATTTTTCAAAAACGAGTAGAAATATCTCCACCTATCGTGGACTTGCTAAATATTCCTGAAGGTAAAGGGATGGATAGTTTACCAACGGATGACTATTTAGTTAAAATTTCATTTCGATTGATTGTCGGGGATTTAATAAATTCAAATATTATGCAACTGTTACCAATTTCATTCGCGAAAAGTCTAGTTTCAGATCTTATGAATCCTAGTGAAGAAGAAGCAGTATTAGTAAATTCAAATAGTGAATTAGTAGAGATGAATGAAGAAGTTGCAAATCATTCATATTCAAGTATACAGAATCAACAGCCAATAACGTCTAATAGCAATGAAATTAATTATGGACAGGATGTAACTTTATATGCAGCTCAGCAAAGTGAACCTCCTAACCAGAAAACTAGCAATGACAGGACCATGCAAAATAAACAAACAAAGCCAGTTCAACCAGCTGTGTTTTCGGATTTTACACCTGTCGGAACAACACAAGAAGAACAAAGAAATTTACAAATGTTATTCGATATTCCGCTACAAGTTACCGTTGAATTAGGAAGAACGACAAAAGTAGTAAAAGACATCCTTGAACTCTCTTCCGGATCAATCATTGAGTTAGATAAGTTAGCTGGTGAGCCAGTTGACATACTTGTAAATGGAAAATTGATTGCAAAAGGGGAAGTTGTTGTAATAGAGGAAAACTTTGGTGTAAGAATTTCCGATATTATCAGCAAATCGGATCGAATTAAAAATATGAAATAGTTGAGGTGGATAACGATGGCTAAAAGAATTTTAATTGTAGATGATGCTGCATTTATGCGGATGATGATTAAAGATATTTTAGTGAAAAATGGATATGACGTTGTAGGTGAAGCAAGCGATGGAGCACAGGCAATTGAAAAATATAAAGAGTTAAATCCTGACTTAGTAACAATGGATATTACGATGCCAGAAGTAGATGGGATAGCTGCTTTGAAAGAGATTCGTTCGATAGATCCAAACGCTAAAATCATTATGTGTTCAGCGATGGGACAACAAGCAATGGTCATTGATGCAATTCAAGCGGGTGCAAAAGACTTTATCGTTAAACCATTCCAAGCAGACCGTGTTTTAGAAGCAATTAAAAAGACATTGTCATGATGACAAATCTCGCAGTTAATAATAAATAATGAATAAAAGAAGGTGGCAGCAAGAGAAATGAATCGGAAAATATTCGTCATATTAATGACATTCTTTATCACATCATCTATGTTTATTATGGACGGTTATTCCGTTCAAGCAGAAGACAATGTAAACGGAAGTGTTTATGAGTATTTCGAAAAACAGGATGATCGTAGTATAAAAGAACAGACCGAGGACAAGAAGCTGCCTCCAAATACGAAAACTGGAAAAGAAGATGATAATAAACAAAAAGTCGGGGTAACAGGTTGGGATATATTTAAAACAATTTTCACTTTATTATTTGTAGTTGCCTTATTAATTGGACTATTAAAATGGTTACAAAAGAAAAACAATCTTTCTCCTTCAGTGCAAACGATAAAAAATTTGGGAGGCACAAATTTAGGAGGAAATCGATCCGTTCAGTTAATTAAAGCTGGAAATTCCATTCTTGTTGTTGGAATTGGTGAGGATGTACAACTTTTAAAAGAAATTCAAGACGAAAGAGAAATACAAACAATTATTGAACAATACAATAACCGAATGGATCAAATGATAAAGCCTAATGATATTGTTTCAAAATTGCAAGCAGTATGGCAGTCTAGAAAAGCAACTGAAAAAAGAGAGCAGTCATTTAAAACCGAATTAGATAAACAATTAAAAGACATGGCTAGTAAGAGAAGAAATGGATTAGAAGAGAAGTTAAAGGAAGGGTTTAAAGATAATGAATGAATTTATGTCGTTATTTAATAATGGTGACCCACAAGTAGTTTCTACTTCTGTGAAATTAATGCTTCTCTTAACGGTTTTAACGATTGCACCCAGTATTCTTATACTACTTACTTCTTTTACAAGAATTGTTATTGTCTTATCTTTTGTCAGAACGGGTCTTGGTACTCAACAAATGCCACCAAATCAAGTTGTTATAGGACTTAGCTTATTTTTAACGTTTTTTATTATGGCTCCAACATTTAATGATGTGAATAATCAAGCTTTACAACCGTTATTTAATGACGAGATTAGTTTAGAAGAAGCATATTCACAAGCTGCATTACCTTTCAAGGAATTTATGAGTAAATATACACGACAGGAAGATTTAGCATTATTTTTAGAATATGCAGAAATAGACGCTCCTAAATCAATTGAAGAGATACCAATGACAACGCTCGTTCCTGCATTTACAATTAGTGAGCTGAAAACAGCATTTCAAATTGGATTTATGATTTTTATTCCATTTCTTGTCATTGATATGGTTGTTGCTAGTGTATTAATGTCAATGGGAATGATGATGTTGCCACCGGTAATGATTTCATTACCATTTAAAATTTTATTATTTGTTCTCGTCGATGGATGGCACTTAGTTGTGAAATCATTATTGCAAACTTTTTAAGAAGGTGAATTCGTTTGACTACTGAATCAGTTATTACTTTAGCAGAACAAGGAATATATACGATATTGATGGTTTCAGGTCCCCTTCTTATGATTGCTCTTGTTGTTGGTCTAATTATTAGTATTATTCAAGCAACAACGCAAATTCAAGAACAAACATTAGCATTTGTTCCGAAAATTATTGCGGTATTACTAGGGATAATTGTCTTAGGACCATGGATGGTAAGTCATATGGTTGGATACGCTGAAGATATATTTTCCAATTTAACTAGATTTGTAGGTTGATCTTATGGAGATTCTTTTTTCTTCCATACCTATTTTTTTATTAGTATTTTTACGTATTTTATCGTTTTTTCTAGTTATACCAATATTTTCTTACCGAACAATTCCGATACCTGCTAAAATTGGATTAGCTTTTTTCCTATCCTATATTACAATATTTACTATCGATGTTGATCCGATAAAATTTGATGATGTATACATTCTTCTTATATTAAAAGAAATACTTGCAGGTATAGTGCTCGGTCTTATTGGCTATATCATCTTATCAGCAATACAAATTGCTGGTGGATTTATCGATTTCCAAATCGGTTTTGCAATCGCAAACGTAATTGACCCACAGACTGGTGCACAAAGTCAAATTTTAGGACAATATTTATATATTTTTTCTCTTCTATTTTTATTATCGGTTAATGGTCACCATTTGTTAATAGATGGGATCATTAATAGTTATCAATTTATACCAATTAATCAATCAATATTACCATTTGGAAATGAAAATATCATTGTATTGATTACTAAAGCATTCAGTGCAATGTTCGCTATTGCTTTACAAATGTCGATTCCTGTCGTAGCAAGTCTCTTTTTAGTTGATGTTGCATTAGGAATTGTTGCGCGGACTGTACCTCAAATCAATATATTCGTTGTAGGGTTACCGCTAAAAATAATGGTTAGTTTTATATTGCTATTTATCGTTTTAGGAACAATGCTACTTTCTGTAAGAAATTTATTTGATCTATTGTTACATTCAATGCGTGGTTTAATGGAATTGCTTGGAAGTTAATTATCCATATGTTGTTACTTTTGGGGGTGTTTTATGTTGTTCGTCTTAGATTTACAATTTTTTGCCGGTGAAAAAACAGAAAAAGCAACCCCGAAAAAACGACAAGATGCTCGGAAAAAAGGTCAGACAGCAAAAAGTCAAGATATAAATACATCAGTTATTCTTCTTTCAGTTTTATTTGTTCTATTATTTATTGGACCGAACATATTAGATAATATTTTACGTATTTTTCATGAAACGTATGAAGAGTATGTGTTTCAGGAGATTACGGAAAAAACGATTCAAACAATGACTATAGAATTACTACAAGAGTTGGGGAAAATTATAGGACCTGTTTTATTAGCAGGTTTTATAGGAGCATTAATAGCCAATTATGCGCAAGTTGGTTTTATTAGTACAACAGAACCATTGAAAATGAAACTTGAAAAAATAGACCCCATTAAAGGTTTTAAACGCATTTTTTCGTTAAGAGCAATTGTTGAGCTACTTAAATCAATACTTAAAATTACGGTTATAGGGACAATCACTTTTGCTTTTTTATGGTTTCATATGAATGAAATTCTAAATCTTATTTTTAAATCGGCAGGGATAAGCTTGTCAGTCATCGGATCTGTAGCAATTAAAATGAGTCTGTTTGCAACGGGCGGTCTTCTTGCGTTGGCATTACTCGATTATATGTATCAAAAATATGATTTTGAAAAAAGTATACGAATGTCTAAACAAGATATTAAAGATGAGTTTAAAAACACAGAAGGGGATCCATTAATTAAATCAAAAAGAAAGCAACGACAGCGTGAAATGGCTATGCGTCGAATGATGCAAGAAATTCCTGAAGCAGATGTTGTTATTACAAATCCAACCCATTATGCGGTTGTCTTGAAATATGATGATAATAAGATGGATGCACCAATTGTAGTGGCTAAAGGTGTAGATTATTTGGCACAAAAAATTAAATATATTGCTAAAGAAAATGGTGTGGTAATTGTTGAAAATAGGCCACTAGCAAGAAGTCTTTATAGTCAAACTGAAATTGGCCAAGTAATACCTGAGGAATTTTTTAAAGCTGTAGCTGAAGTATTAGCTTATGTTTATAGGCTTAAAAAGAAAGTTTAATAGAAATATAAAAACTGTATTTACAGAAATTAGATTGGGGAGTAAGGAATGAAGATTAGAGATTTATCGGTTGTGTTTGGTGTCATACTTATTATTGTTATTCTCATAATTCCATTACCACCAGCGCTACTGAGCGTTCTTATTATCATTAATATTTCATTAGCTCTCCTTGTACTTCTCGGAACAATGAATATGCGTGAGGCACTAGATTTTTCAATTTTTCCTTCTCTCTTACTATTACTGACTCTATTTCGGTTAGGTTTGAATGTTTCCACAACACGATCGATCCTTTCAAAAGGTGATGCTGGGGGTGTTGTTGAAACATTCGGAACATTCGTTGTTGGCGGCGATGTACTTGTCGGTCTAGTAGTCTTTTTTATACTCGTAATTATTAACTTTCTTGTTATTACAAAAGGGGCAGAAAGGGTTGCAGAAGTTGCGGCACGGTTTACGTTAGATGCGATGCCAGGGAAACAAATGGCAATCGATGCTGATTTAAATGCTGGGATGATTTCTGAACAAGAAGCTAGAAAACGTCGTGAAAAAGTGTCACGAGAGTCAGATTTTTACGGTGCTATGGACGGGGCAAGTAAATTCGTAAAAGGTGACGCAATTGCTGGAATCATTATAGTAATGATTAACTTAATTTTTGGGATTATTATCGGCATGGTTAAAAATGGGATGTCTTTTGCTGATGCGGCGTCTCATTATTCCCTGTTAACTGTAGGTGATGGAATTGTAAGTCAATTGCCAGCTCTATTAATCTCAACAGCAACAGCTATTATCGTTACAAGGGCCGCATCAGATGGTAATCTCGGTTCTGATGTTATTACTCAATTATTTGCCTATCCTAAAATGTTATATGTTGCTGGTGGAACAATCATTTTACTTGGCTTATTTACTCCTATTCCTGATTTAGTTACATTACCGATTGGTGGATTATTAATTTTTGGTGGTTATCGAGTCAATAATATAGGAAAACGGGAAGAAATGGAAATAGTAGAAACAGAGGAACAAGTTGCTTCAGATGAAATGCGAAAATCGGAAAATGTTGTTCAACTTCTTGATATTGATCCAATTGAGTTCGAATTTGGCTATGGTTTAATACCATTAGCAGATGCAAACCAAGGTGGAGACCTATTAGATCGAGTTGTCATGATAAGACGGCAACTTGCCCTAGAGTTAGGATTAGTAATCCCTGTTGTTAGAATTAGAGATAATATTCAACTAGCTCCTAATGAATATCGGATAAAAATTAAAGGGCATGAAGTCGGTAAAGGGGATATCTATTTAGGACATTATTTAGCGATTAGTCCAGGAGTTGAAGAACCAACAATTACAGGTATCGATACCGTTGAACCAGCTTTTGGAATCCCAGCAAAATGGATAACGGAAGAAATGAAAACGAACGCCGAAATATCCGGATATACTGTTGTTGATCCACCTTCAGTTGTAAGTACTCATTTAACGGAAGTATTAAAAAATCATGCTCATGAGCTATTAGGAAGACAGGAAACAAAACAGTTAATAGACCATTTACAAGAAAGTTACCCAATTTTAGTTGAAGAAGTTACTCCAAACCCATTATCTGTTGGAGATATTCAAAAAGTATTAGGGAAATTATTAAAAGAGCGGGTTTCCATTCGAAATTTACCTATAATATTTGAGACTCTTGCTGATTTTTGTCCTGTAACAACGGATGCTGAAATATTGACTGAATATGTACGTCAAGCTTTAGCAAAGCAAATAACGAATCAATATAAAAATGATCATGAAGCATTAAAAGTAATTACTTTAAGTGGACAAATTGAAAAATTAATTGCTGACCATGTTCAACAAACGGAACACGGAAATTATTTAGCTCTAGATCCACAAACTTCCCAAGATATTTTGGAGGCAGTACGGATTCAAGTTGAACAATTGCAATTAACTAATCAAACGCCGATTATTCTTTGTTCACCGGCAATTCGGATGTACGTGCGTGAACTTACAGAACGATTTTTCCCCCAAGTTCCAATTCTTTCTTATAATGAATTGGATACAAATATAGAAGTTCAAAGTGTTGGAGTGGTGAATGTCAATTGAAAGTAAAAAAATATATTGCGCCTACAATGCCCGAAGCAATGAAACGAATCCGCAAAGATTTGGGGAAAGATGCAGTAATATTAAATTCAAAAGTTATTCATACAGGTGGTTTTCTCGGTTTATTTAGAAAAAAAAATATTGAAGTAATAGCTGCACTTGATAAAGAAAGCAATCAATTTAAAATAAAAGAGTTAGAAACAGATAAAGAAACGATACCATTTTTAGAAAACGAACAAGTTATTGAAACAGTCGGTAAAGAAGAGGTAAAAAAGTCAAAAATTAGTAGTAATAATCGTAGTGATACTATTATTTTAAAAGAAATTGAAGACTTGAAAATATTAATTAACCAATTACCAATAGATGGAAAGTTATTGGATGAACATATACCTTCACCTTATCAAAAATTATACAATAAGCTTCGAAAAAATAACGTTTCTCTAGATTTACTAAACGATATAAAAACAAAAGTACTTGAGCATTATTATTATCATCGTCGAAGAGTAAATGAAGAAGAGGCAAATGACTTCATCTATCAAGTGCTAGTCAATTATATTAAAAAATTACCTTTTGGTGGATTTACGCCACAAAAAAAATATATAACTGTCATTGGCCCAACAGGTGTTGGGAAAACAACAACTTTAGCGAAAATAGCTTCATATACAATGATTGAAAAACGAAAAAAAATTGGATTTATTACAACTGATACTTATCGAATTGCTGCAGTAGAACAATTAAAAACGTATGCGAAAATTCTAAATGCTCCAATTGAGGTTTGTTATAATTTGCATGATTTTAAATTTGCATTGGAAAAATTCAATGAATTCGATCATATTTTTATTGATACTGCAGGAAGGAATTTTAAAAATAGCAAGTACGTGGAAGAGTTAAAAGATACGATTGAGTTTAGTGAGGACAATATGGAATCATATTTAGTGTTTTCCCTTACTGCGAAGGAAAAAGATTTAGAAATAATTTATAACCAATTTTCCAACTTCCCAATTGATAAGCTTATTTTCACAAAATTAGATGAGACATCTCAATATGGTTCATTAATCAACTTGCCATATAAATTTCAAAAACCAATTTCTTATATTACTTATGGACAAGATGTACCAGATGATATTATTGAAGCAACACATGAGTTTGTCATTAATCAATTTGTAGAAAGAGGCATAAAATGAGTGACCAAGCTGAAAAACTACGGAATCGTATTAAAAGACAAATGAATGGAAATCCGTCTAAAACAATTGCAATAATTAGTGGGAAGGGAGGAGTTGGCAAGTCAAACTTTGCATTAAACTTTTCCATTTCCCTATCAAAACATCAAAAAAAAGTGTTATTATTTGATTTAGATATAGGCATGGGCAATATCGATCTTCTTCTAGGTAAAAGTGCTGAGAAAACAATTGCAAACTTTTTTACTGATGAATGCTCTTTAGATGAAATCATTCAAAAAACAGATTATATCGACTATATTGCAGGTGGTTTCGGTTTAAACCATGTCATTAAGCTCAGCGGGGGTCGTGTTGATAATTTACTTCTAGAGTTGGGGCATATTGTATACGAGTATGATTATTTAATATTTGATATTGGGGCAGGCATTACTGACGAACTAGTACAGTTGCTCTCAAGTATTGAAAATATTGTTGTCGTTGTTACCCCAGAGCCAACTTCTATTATGGATGCCTATTCGACAATGAAAATCATCTCTCTACATGTACCAACAGTGAAATTCTTTTTATTAGGTAACCGAATGAAGAACGAGAAAGAAAACAAACAAGTAATGAAGAGACTACAGACGGTAATGAACTCCTTTTTGAATAAGGATAGTGTGATTATTGGATTTTTACCAGAAGACTCATCTATTAGTTTAGCAGTAAAAAAACAAATACCATTCATTTTGTATAAACCAAATTCATTTGCTTCAAAACAGGTACAATTAATTACTTCCTTCTTTCTTACGGCAAATACATTTATTTCAATCGAGAATGAGAGGAATTTTATCGAGAAGTTAAAACATTTTCTAATAAGAAAGTAGGTAATAAGCATGAATCCGATCAAAGTTCTTGTTGTAGATGATTCTGCCTTTATGCGGGCTCTTATTAAAGATTTATTATCAGATGATGAGAGGATTCAAGTAATAGGGGTTGCCCGAAATGGATTAGATGCGATAGAAAAAGTGAAAGTATTAAAACCTGACGTTGTTACAATGGATGTTGAAATGCCAATAATGGATGGGATTGAAGCATTAAAACGAATTATGAAAGAGACTCCTTTACCAGTTATTATGTTATCAAGCACAACAATTGAGGGTGCAAAGAACACGATGCTGGCGATGGAATATGGTGCTTTTGATTTTATTGCTAAGCCGAGTGGGTCTATTTCACTAGATTTATACAAAGTGAAGGATGAGTTAATTAGTAGAATTCTAGAAGCTAAAAGTGTCAACATGACACAGCTTACTCTTATGAATCAAAGTCACATAGAAAAAAAAGCTCCTCTAGCGAATAGTTTTAATGCATCACAAGCAACGAATCAATATAAATCTAATAAAACATTAGTCCTTTTAGGTACATCAACTGGAGGACCTAGGGCATTGGAACGAGTTTTAACTAGATTACCTAAGGATTTAGCAGCCCCTGTCCTTGTTGTACAACATATGCCAAAAGGTTTTACTAAATCTTTAGCTGAGCGGCTTAATTCACTCTGTGCCATACATGTAAAAGAAGCAAGTAATGGTGAAATTTTACAAAATGGTTGTGCGTATATTGCACCAGGTGGAAAGCATCTGGAACTTAGAAAAGTCGGTAAAGCAATCGTAACAGAATTAAGTACAGCACCTCCTGTTAAAGGTCACCGTCCTAGTGTGGACTATTTATTTATTTCTGCTAGCAAACTAGGAGACTATAAAAAAGTAGTTGCTATCATGACAGGGATGGGTTCTGATGGTACGGAAGGATTGAAACGATTAAAACAATCAAAGGACATTTTCGCAATTGCAGAATCAGAAAAAACAGCGATTATTTTCGGTATGCCGAATTCAGCAATTCAAGCTGGGTGTGTTGATGTAATTGTAGACTTAGATCAAATCGCAAATCAAATTACAAAAAAAGTTAATGAGGGATGAGCACGATGGAAATGAGTCAATATATGGAAGTTTTTATAGAAGAAAGTAGAGAGCACTTACAAAGTTTAAATGATAATCTATTGAAACTTGAAGAAAATCCCGAAAACATGGAACTTGTTAATGATATTTTTCGATCCGCTCATACGTTAAAAGGTATGTCTGCTACAATGGGATTTGAAGATATGGCAAATTTAACCCATCAAATGGAAAATGTTCTTGATGGTGTTAGAAATGGAAAATTTACATTCACTTCAGACTTACTCGATATTATTTTCTTAGCGACAGATCATTTAGAAAATATGGTTAGCTCAATCGCATCTGGTGGTGAAGGTAAAGAAGATGTAAGTGATGCAATCCAAAAATTGAAGTTAATTGAAACAGGAGCATTTTCTGAAACTTCAGCAACAATTCAAATGGATAGTGAGCAAAAGGTCGAAATACAAAAAGAGAAGCTACAGTATGACCAATTTGAGATTACTGTTTTAGAACAAGCGAGAGAACAGGGATTTGAAGTTTTTGAAGTCTCCGTTTTTATACGACCGGATTGTTTACTTAAAGCAGCAAGAGTTTTTATGGTATTTGATGTGCTTGAGAAAATTGGTGATGTTATTAAATCCATTCCGAGCGTTGAGCAGCTGGAAGAAGAACAATTTGAAAATGAATTTACAGTGACTATAGTGACTCATGATTCTGTAGAAGACATTAAAAATAAAATAATGAAAGTGTCCGAAATAGATAAAGTTGTAGTGAATAAGATTCATGTTAAAGAGTTGAATCATATAAAAGACCAACCATCTTTAACAGAAGATCATAATAAACAAGAAGAAAAATTAGAAAGCTCTAAAACAGTACCAAATAAAATCGATAAAAAAGAAACTGTGAAGGATGCTAATAAAAAAGTTTCCTTATCTAATAAAACAATTCGTGTGAATATCGAACGACTTGATGCTTTAATGAATTTATTTGAAGAGCTTGTCATCGACCGTGGTCGATTAGACCAAATTGCAAAAGAACTAAATCATCAAGAATTAACGGAAACGGTTGAAAAAATGTCACGTATTACGAATGATCTACAATCGGTTGTTTTAACAATGCGAATGGTTCCTGTCGAAGCTGTTTTCAATCGATTTCCTAAAATGGTACGTGGTTTAAGTAGGGATCTTGGCAAGAAAATTCATTTACAAATTACTGGTGAAGAAACTGAGTTAGATCGGACAGTTATCGATGAAATTGGTGACCCGTTAGTACATTTATTAAGAAACTCAGTAGATCACGGAATTGAATTACCTAGTGAAAGGGTAAAAAAAGGAAAATCTGAAGAGGGAACAATCGAACTAAAAGCTTATCATAGCGGCAACCATGTTTTTATTGAAATTACAGATGATGGCGCAGGAATTAACCGGGAAAAAGTAGCTAAGAAGGCGGTCTCTAAAGGTTTAATTACGGAAGAACAAAAAGATCAACTAACGGATAAAGAAATTTTTAATTTAATCTTATCTTCAGGATTTTCAACGGCGGACCATGTATCTGATATCTCAGGACGAGGTGTAGGATTAGATGTTGTAAAAAATACGATAGAGTCTTTAGGAGGATCGATTTCGGTTCATTCTGAAGAAGGTGTAGGTACGCAATTTTTAATTCAATTACCACTTACATTATCAATAATTTCAGTCATGCTTGTTGAGGTTCAGAAAGAAAAATATGCTATTCCGTTAACTTCAATAATTGAAACGGCCATCTTCAAAAGGTCAGATATTTACTATGCACATGAGCAACCAGTTATTGATTTTCGTGGTAAAGTTGTGCCTATCTTATATTTACAGAAAATATTCGATATTCCCGAAGTACAAGAAGGCAATGAATATATCTCCACTGTCATCATCCGTAAAGGAGAGAAAATGGCTGGTGTAGTTGTTGATTCCTTTATTGGTCAAGAAGAAATTGTATTAAAATCATTAGGAAATTATTTAACAAATGTTTTTGCCATCTCTGGTGCAACCATTTTAGGTGATGGACAAGTAGCACTAATTGTTGATTGTAATGCATTAATTAAATAGTTACAACATTGTACGGGAATTATAAACCAGTATATGGATAGGTGAAAGGAAGGTTATCATGACAGTCGAGGATAAAGTTCTTCAAGAACAAAAAGTCGTTGTCTTTTCGTTAAATGAAAAAGAATATGCGATTGATGTACAACATATTGTTGCAATTGAAAAGATGCTCCATATTACGAGAGTACCGCATGTCCCCAAATTCATTAAAGGTGTTATTAATTTACGTGGGGTTATTATCCCCATTATCGATTTACGAATTCGCTTTGGAGTAGAAGAAGCGAATTATAATCAAAACACCCGAATTATTATTGTTTCTTTAGCAGATAAAGAAGTAGGTTTAATTGTTGATGAAGCAAATGATGTAATGAATATTCAAATTGATGAAATAGAATCGCAACCTGATGTGATTGGTACAGAAAAGCAAAATTATATTACTGGTGTTGTTAAACAAAATAATCGATTACTAATTTTATTGAAGCTTGATAAAATATTAAATCTTCAAGAGGTTTGATCGTAAAAATGGATAAAATAAACTTCTTAAATACAATTCAATTAGATATTTTAAGAGAAATAGGGAATATTGGTGCAGGAAATGCTGCTACAGCTTTATCTGAATTATTAAATAAAAAGATAGAGATGAACGTGCCTAGAGTCCAAGTTGTTTCATTTGATGAAATGATGGAATTAGTCGGTGGACCCGATGAAGTTGTTGCAGCTGTATTTTTGCAGATTGATGGAGATTTAACTGGGAATATGTTCTTTCTCCTACCAGTAAAAAAAGCGACAATATTTATTCAACAATTAACGGGAATGATGGATTTTTCTTTTGATAATCCATCTATTCCTGAAATAGCATTATCTGCTTTTCAAGAGATGGGGAATATTTTAGCAGGGTCATATTTATCTGCCCTGTCAGATTTTTTGCAGATGAAACTCCTACCGTCTGTTCCAGCTGTTGGTATCGATATGTTTGGTGCAATCATTAGTTTCGGATTAATTGAAATTTCCCAAGTTAGTGATTATGCAATTGTTATTGATACGGAAGTAAAAGACCCCTACACGAAAAATGATACCGAGACGTTTAAGGGGCATTTCTTCCTCCTACCTGACCCTGACTCGTTTGCTAAATTATTTAAAAAGCTTGGGGTTGAAGTGGAATGATTCAAGAGTCGGTCGTAGTAAAAGTCGGGATTGCAGATATGAATATCGTAAAATCGCCAAACACCATTCGTACCTCTGGACTGGGCTCCTGTGTCGGCGTCATACTGTATCAACCTTTAAAAAAAATCGCGGGATTAGCACATATTATGCTACCTGATTCCGCCTTAGCAAGAAGTGAAACGATTCATAAGGCAAAGTACGCAGATACAGCTATTGAATCATTAATTCAAATGTTAAATACAGCAGGCGTGGAAAAGAACCTATTAAAAGCAAAAATTGCTGGAGGCGCAGAAATGTTTAAGTTTACTACAAAAAGCGACATGATGCGAATTGGTCCAAGGAATGTGGAAGCAGTAAAGAAAGAACTTCAGCGATTTTCTATTCCCCTTATTGCAGAAGATGTAGGTGGTTCAAGTGGAAGAACGATAGAATTTATACCAGAAACTGGGAAATTAATGATACGTACGGTTAATCAATCTGTTAAAGAAATTTAACTTTATTAGCAGAAGCCTTCCTTCAGGTAAGCGGAGGATGAATGCATAGTAATTAAACTAAACAATTCAGCGGGAATCTGATTACATCATACATATGTTCACATCGATTAGAGTTTGATTGTATGTATGACGATTATTTGATAGGAGGGTTAATATTGTCTTTAACAGTCAACCCTAATAAAAAAGAACGGTCGAATGAAATTGAATCTAAAGATTCACTATTTTATCAATGGTGGCAGTTTCGTGAGGATATAGTAGGAAACCAACTAGTAGAAAGATATACCCCACTTGTACACATTATTGTAGAGAAAATATATAAAAATGTTCCAAAGTCTGTGTTGAAAGATGATTTGATTAGTTTAGGCTTTTCGGGTTTATACGAGGCGTTAGAAAAATATGATCCATCAAGGGAATTGAAATTTGAAACTTATGCATCGTTTCGAATTCGGGGTGCAATTTTAGATGGACTAAGGAAAGAAGATTGGTTACCGCGAAAAACTAGAGAAAAAATGAAGAAACTTGATCAAATCATATTGACTCTAGAACAAAAATATTTGCGTAATGTCACACCAGAGGAAATTGCAGAAGAAACAAATCTACCACTAGATGAAGTTAATTCCCTACTAGGTGAGAGTTATCTTGCTAACATACTATCAATTGATGATCATACGAATCAAAAAGCAGAAGCGCAAGAACCACAATCCTTTGTATTACGAGATGAAAAAGTAAAAACACCAGAGGAAAGTTTATTATATTCAGAAAAGATAAAAGAACTTCAGGAGGCAATTGCAAAGTTGTCTCGTAATGAGCAACTTGTGCTAAACTTATTTTATAAGGAAGATTTAACTTTCACTGAAATCGGGCATATATTAGAACGATCTACATCAAGAATCTCACAAATTCATTCAAAAGCAATTCAAAAGCTAAAAGATTATTTGACAAATGAATAATCAGTAAAAAAGGCGGGAGTCCAAATGAGTTTAAAAGCTGTTGAAATGCAAATTGCCATTCCACGAACAATCGATGCCGGAAAATTGCAAAGTGAATTTCATGACCGTCCGCAAGTAATGAATGCACAGGCAAGTCTCACAGTTCAGAAAGAAATAGAGAAAAATAGAAAAACTGTAACAGAAAATGATGGACTATACCATACTGAATGGAAAATGGACAGCTCCAACCCACAATCACAGGAGTTAGCTAAAAATGAAGAAATTGAAAATAAATGTGATGAAAATAGTTACCATCCTTTTAAAGGTCACTTTATAGACTATCAAGGATAAGGAGTATAAAATTGGGTATTTTATTAGTTTTTACTTTAATCATATCTTTACTTTCCTTATTTACTGTTATCATTTTATTTATTCGTCAAAATCGACTTTTTAGTTTAGAACAAAAGTATAATCAATTACAAAATGATTTAGAAGAAAGTATAACTTCATTTTTAATTGAAATAAGGGAAGAGAACGATACGTTTCTAAAAAACTTAGAACTAATGCAACTAAATAAATTAAATGAAGCTAAACTCGATGTTAATGAACAAATAAATAACGATAATCGGGATCAATCCATACAGGATATACATTTAGAAATTGAAAATTTGCCAAACTATGACGGTTTGAAAGAATATAAAACGATTACTAACCAAGTTCATAACGAAACCAACGTACCTATAAAAGACGTGAAAAATGAGTATGATGAGGAAATAAATGAAATTAAACGATTACTAGATGATGGTTATTCGATTGAGGAAATCGCAAAGTCCTTAAATAAAGGAAAAACGGAAGTAGAGCTAATAATAAAGTTCTCTCCTAGTCTTCAAAAGGAATAATAAAATTCATATGAACAAATAATGATATGTAAAAGTATAAATGACAAAATTTCTTTTATTCATTAGCTTGCTTGATTAAAATTGTTATGATATATTATTTACTGGTGTGAATACACACGTTCATGGATTTAAACAGTGGTGCTGATAAACCAGTCCTGTTTAAAGAAGAAGTGAACGGAGGAGAATACAAAACCACTTAGGAGGAAATTATAATGTCAGTATTATCAATGAAGCAATTGCTTGAAGCTGGTGTACACTTTGGACACCAAACTCGTCGTTGGAACCCTAAAATGAAGAAATATATTTTCCAAGAAAGAAACGGAATTTATATTATTGATCTTCAAAAAACTGTAAAAAAAGTAGAAGAAGCCTATAACTTCATTAAAGAAGTTGCTGGTGACGGCGGTAAAATTCTATTTGTTGGTACAAAAAAACAAGCACAAGAATCTGTAAAAGAAGAAGCAGAACGTGTAGGTATGTACTATGTTAATCACCGTTGGTTAGGTGGAACATTAACAAACTTTGAAACAATCCAAAAACGGATTCAACGTTTGAAAAACCTTGAAAAAATGGCTGAAGACGGTACATTCGATGTACTTCCTAAAAAAGAAGTAGGTCAATTAAAGAAAGAACAAGAAAAATTAGAAAAATTCCTTGGTGGAATTAAAGATATGAAAGTATTACCTGATGCATTGTTCGTCATTGACCCACGCAAAGAACGTATTGCTGTTCAAGAAGCACGTAAATTAAACATTCCAATCGTTGGTATTGTTGATACAAACTGCGATCCTGATGAAATTGATTACGTGATTCCAGCAAATGATGATGCAATCCGTGCTGTTAAACTATTAACTGGTAAAATGGCAGATGCTATCATGGAAGCTAAACAAGGTGAAGAAGAAGCAGTTGTTGAAGTAGCACCTGCTGAGTAAGGGATGAACGATTAAGGTGATAAGAGGGAAAGCCCTTATCACCTTTTTTTCAGAAAAAATAGGAATACATAATAATTTTTTTCTAAGGAGGAAAATCCAATGGCAATAACTGCTCAAATGGTAAAAGAATTACGTGAAAAAACTGGTGCAGGAATGATGGACTGCAAAAAGGCATTAACTGAAACAGATGGTGATATGGAAAAAGCAATCGACCTTCTTCGTGAAAAGGGTATTGCAAAAGCAGCAAAAAAAGCTGACCGTATTGCAGCTGAAGGGATTACATCTATATTAACTGAAGGAAATCAAGCAGTAATCTTAGAAGTGAATGCTGAAACAGACTTCGTTGCAAAAAACGAACAATTTTTAAACTTAGTACAAGATATTGCGAAACAATTATTAAACAGCAAGCCAGAAACTGTTGAGGAAGCATTAGAACAAAAAATGCCAAACGGTGAATCTTTAAGTGAATTTATTAATTCCGCAGTTGCAAAAATCGGTGAAAAAATCAATTTACGGCGTTTTTCTATCCTTTCAAAAGGTGACCAAGATGTTTTTGGTGCCTACCAACATTTAGGTGGACGTATTTCGGTTCTAACTGTACTTGAAGGAACAACAGATGAGTCTATTGCAAAAGATGTTGCCATGCATGCAGCTGCATTAAATCCTAAATATGTAAGTCGTGAACAAGTTCCAGCTGAAGAAGTTGAACATGAAAAAGAAGTCTTAAAACAACAAGCATTAAATGAAGGTAAACCAGAAAATATCGTAGAAAAAATGGTTATTGGCCGTTTAAATAAATTTTATGGAGATATTTGTCTTTTAGAACAAGATTTTGTTAAGAATCCTGATGTTAAAGTTGGTCAGTTTGTAAAATCTAATAACGCAACTGTAAAAGAATTAGTTCGTTACGAAGTTGGCGAAGGACTAGAAAAACGTCAAGAAAACTTTGCTGAAGAAGTAATGAATCAAATGAAGAAATAAGTAATTATGGAAAGGTTGACTTTGTAAAGGATTTTTTCTATCCTGCTGCATGTCAACCTTTTTAAAGAAGAGCTAATATATAGTCACATTTATTTAAAATAAGTACGAAAAGAATAATGTTCATAACTTTAAAATTATTATATTTTATATATTCGTAATAGTTAGCCGTGGCTAAATAAAATCTACATAGCGGGGGTCTATATGACAAATCCAAAGTATAAACGTGTAGTTCTTAAATTGAGTGGTGAAGCGTTAGCTGGTGAGGTAGGATTTGGAATTAATCCTACGATTATTAAATCTGTAGCTAATCAAGTGAAAGAAGTTGCTGAATTAGGAGTAGAAGTGGCTGTAGTTGTTGGGGGCGGCAATATTTGGCGTGGAAAAATAGGTAGTGAGATGGGAATGGATCGTGCAACTGCTGACTATATGGGAATGCTTGCAACAGTGATGAATTCTTTAGCACTACAAGATAGTTTGGAACAACTTGGAATTGAAACTAGGGTACAAACATCAATTGACATGCGTCAAGTTGCGGAGCCATATATTCGTAGACGTGCAATTCGTCACTTGGAGAAGAAACGAGTTGTTATTTTTGCAGCAGGTACGGGTAACCCATACTTTTCAACCGATACTACAGCGGCTTTAAGAGCTGCAGAGATTGAAGCGGAAGTAATTTTAATGGCCAAAAATAATGTTGATGGAGTATACTCTGCTGACCCGTTAAAGGATGAGAATGCAACGAAGTATACAGAACTTTCTTATTTAGATGTCATAAAAAATGGATTACAAGTAATGGATTCCACAGCTTCATCGTTATGTATGGACAATGATATTCCACTTATAGTATTCTCAATTATGGAAGAAGGAAATATTAAACGTGTCATATTAGGTGAAAATATTGGAACCATTGTGAGGGGGAAATAATTTATGGCTAACCAAGTAATCAATGATGCCAAAGATCGAATGACTAAAGCTATAGGAGCCTATACAAGAGAGCTTGCATCTATTCGAGCTGGACGTGCCAATGCTTCTTTACTCGATAAAATTGTTGTTGAATATTACGGTGCACCTACTCCAATTAATCAATTAGCATCCATTTCAGTTCCTGAAGCACGGATGTTAGTGATTCAACCGTATGATAAGTCAATTGTTAGTGAAATTGAAAGAGCAATAATGAAATCGGATTTAGGACTAAATCCGACTAGTGACGGCTCTTTAATTAGAATTATGATTCCTGCTTTGACAGAAGAAAGACGTAAAGAATTGGTTAAAGTTGTAAGAAAAGAGTCAGAAGAAGCTAAAATCGCTATAAGAAATATCCGTCGGGATGTAAATGATGACTTGAAGAAACAAGAAAAAAACAAGGAAATAACTGAAGATGAACTAAGAGGTTATACAGACGACGTTCAAAAACTAACTGATGAGTATATCGCTAAAATTGACCAGTTAACAAAAGAAAAAGAAAAAGAAATTCTAGAAGTCTAATCGGAAAATTGACGCGAATTTTATGATTTCACATGAAACCCCGAATCTGGGGTTTTTTCTTTATCCATTTTCTTATATAATAAGATAGATATGGTATTTTGGAAAATATTAGCTGACCTAAACGTGGAATGTTCCGTTACTAATAACAACAAGAATTCATTTTATTAATGATGATTTGATTGACCTAATCAATTCTCTATCGAGGAAAATGGAGGATGTATCATGTTTTATAAAAAACTTTTTAATAAACAAACACCTATACCGGAAACTTTAGCAGATCGAATTAAAGATGTGCAAAGTCATGAGATTCCTAGTCATGTTGCTATTATCATGGATGGGAATGGGCGATGGGCAAAAAGTCGTGCATTACCACGTGTTGCCGGCCACCATGAAGGGATGAAAGTAGTACGTAAAGTTGCGATATTAGCAAACAATATAGGTGTAAAAGTTTTAACTTTGTTTGCATTTTCAACCGAAAATTGGAAGCGTCCAAAAACTGAAGTTGATTACTTAATGAAACTCCCTGCAGAATTTTTGGATATATATTTACCTGAACTGATTGAAAATAATGTACGTGTTCAAATTATTGGTGATCGTAATAAAATACCGACCCATACTTTACGTGTTGTTGAACAAGCAGTGGAAGATACAAAAAATAATACAGGGATGGTATTAAATTTTGCGTTAAACTATGGAAGTCGGACTGAAATTATTACAGCAATAAAAAACATCGTACAAGATCACGATGAAGGGAAAGTTCAAGTAAACGATATTACGGAGGAGTTATTATCAAGTTATTTAATGACGAAGGGAATAAATGACCCTGATTTGTTAATACGTACGAGTGGTGAAATTCGGCTCAGTAATTTTATGTTATGGCAATTAGCATACACGGAACTTTGGTTTACTGATTGCTTATGGCCAGATTTTAAGGAAGATCAATTCTTAGATGCGATTGAGCAATATCAAAAACGTTCCCGTCGATTTGGCGGAATATAAGGTGAGGTAAAAAATGAGTCAAAGAATAATTACAGCAATAATCGCTGCATTAATTTTTATACCTATCGTATTTATTGGTGGTATACCTTTCATAATTTTAATCTATATGATGGCTACATTATGTTTATTTGAAATTTTCCGTATGAAAAAAATTAAATTTAATTCTTTTGCCGGAATTATTTCAACTATTTTATTATGGGTTTTCTTACTACCTACAAATGATGTTTATTTTTTTAATGGAATTGAACTAGATGCTAAAATAGCCCTATTCTTTTTCGGTGTGTTACTATTCCTTTGTTATTCATTTGTTAGTAAAAATAGTTTCAGCTTTGACACGATTGGATTTTGTGTTCTTGCAATTTTATACATAGGAATTGGATTTTACTATATAATTGAAACAAGGAATATTGGTGGAGTATTATTATTCTTTTTTGCATTATTTTTAATTTGGGCGACAGACTCTGGAGCATATTTTGTCGGACGGGCTGTTGGTAAAAGAAAACTCGCTCCTCATATTAGCCCGAATAAAACGATTGAAGGCTCTATTGGAGGCATTGTTAGTGCAGTTGTCGTTGCTTTATTATTTTATTTTCTAAGTGATATTCAAGAAAGTTTCGAGTTTGTTGAAATTTTAATTACCTCGATTGTTTTATCTATCTTTGGACAATTCGGTGATTTAGTTGAATCTGGCTTGAAACGTTTTTATAATGTTAAAGATTCAGGGAAAATCTTACCGGGGCACGGTGGTATGCTGGATCGAGTAGATAGTTGGTTGTTTGTGATGCCACTGTTAAATTTTTTACAATTATTGTAAGTCGAAAAGTTATTGTATATTTAACACAAACATAGAGGTGAACTTTCCTTGAAATGTATAAGTTTATTAGGTGCAACAGGTTCAATTGGTAAACAAACTTTAGATGTTATTCGTTCAAACAAACATGAGTTTCAACTTGTTGCAATAGCAGTTGGTAAAAACATTGATTCAACAAGAGATATTATAAAAGAATTTAAACCTAAATTCGTATCCGTTCATAGTAAAGAAGATGCAGTTACTTTAAAAAATGAATTTCCATATATACATACTACTTATGGGGATGAAGGGTTAATAGAAGTTGCTACATATCCAGATGCTCACATTTTAGTCAATGCCATTTTAGGCAGTATTGGGTTAGTGCCTACATTAAATGCAATTAAATCCGGAAAAACAATCGCACTCGCAAATAAAGAAACACTTGTAACTGCTGGGCATTTAGTAATGGAAGAGGCACAAAAGAAGAACGTCTCTATTATACCTGTCGATAGTGAACATTCCGCAATTTTTCAATGTATACATGGGGAGCAAGCAAAGGATCTCGAAAGACTGATTATTACAGCTTCAGGCGGAAGTTTTCGCCATCTCAATAGAGAAGAATTACAACATGTTACGATTGAAGATGCCTTAAATCATCCGAATTGGTCAATGGGAGCAAAAATTACAATTGATTCTGCAACGATGATGAATAAAGGACTGGAGGTAATTGAAGCACATTGGTTATTTAATCAGCCATATGATAAAATCGATGTACTTCTCCATTATGAAAGCACGGTTCATTCGATGGTTGAGTTTCATGATGGTAGTATAATTGCACATTTAGGAACACCCGATATGCGCATCCCCATTCAATATGCTCTAACGTATCCGAATCGCTTTCAAACAAAGGCACCACGATTAAGATTAGAAGAAATAGGAACACTACATTTTAGTAAGATGGATTTTGAACGTTTCCGATGCTTACAGTTTGCTTACGAGGCTGGTAGGATTGGGGGAACACTACCTGTTGTATTAAATGCTGCGAATGAGGTTTGTGTCCATGCATTCTTAAACAGAAAAATTAATTTTTTACAAATTGAGGATTATGTTTTATGGGCATTAGAAAACCATGAGGTAATTACAAATCCTGATTTGGACACAATTCTTGCTGTTGATGAAGAAACGAGAAGCAAAGTAGAACAATACATTCATCAATCGCAAATATAATATATCTAATTACAAAGGGTGGTATGATAAGTGAGTACACTTTCAACAGTACTAGCTTTTATTTTGTTATTTGGTGCGCTTGTATTTTTTCACGAATTAGGTCATTTTATTTTTGCAAAGCGTTCGGGTATCTTATGTCGCGAATTTGCAATCGGATTTGGACCAAAGATTTTTGCTTATAAAAAGAATGAAACTGTTTATACAATTCGATTACTGCCTTTAGGGGGATATGTGAGAATGGCAGGAGAGGACCCAGAGCTTATTGATTTAAAACCTGGGTTGCGAGTTGGACTAATTTTAGACGAAAATGAAGTTGTTCAAAAAATCATTATCAATCGTAAGGATAAATATCCAGACGCACGAATGATTGAAATCGAGCAAGCGGATATTGAAAAGGATTTATTTATTCGAGGCTTTGAAGAAGGCGATGAAGAAATTTCCCGTATATTTAAGATTGATGAGAAGGCAGTCTTAGTTGAAAATGGTATTGAGTCACAAATTGCACCTATAGAACGGCAATTTTCTTCAAAATCTTTATTAGCACGTACGCTTACCATTTTTGCTGGTCCTCTTTTTAATTTTATTTTAGCAATTATTGTTTTTATATTAATTGGTGTTGTTCAAGGTGTACCGACAAACGAACCAATGCTAGGTCAAATTACAAAAGATGGGTCCGCGATGAATGCGGGATTAAAAGAAGGAGATTATATTCACTCCATTGATGGAGCAGAAGTATCAACATGGATTGATATTGTTGAAATTATTCAAAAAAATCCGGATAAAACATTAACTTTCCATATCGAAAGAAATCAAAAAATATTAGATATTGATGTAACTCCGAAAAATATCGATGGAGAAGGAAAAATTGGTGTATACCAACCAATGGATCAATCAATTGGTGGTGCGTTTGCTTATGGATTTACAGAAACATGGTTTTGGACAAAACAAATATTTATTATTCTTGGTGATTTAGTTTCAGGTGGATTTACAATAGATGCCTTTTCCGGACCTGTTGGGATTTATGCATCTACTGAAGCGGTAGCCCAATCTGGAATTTTCAACTTATTACGGTGGGGTGCTTTATTAAGTATAAACCTTGGAATTATGAATTTATTACCAATCCCTGCACTAGATGGGGGAAGGTTATTATTCTTTGGTATTGAGGCATTACGAGGTAAACCGATTGATAAGAATAAAGAGGGGTTCGTTCACTTTATCGGTTTTGCATTATTAATGATTTTAATGTTAGTCGTAACTTGGAATGATATTCAAAGATTTTTCTTATAATTTTTTTAAAATAATAATCTAAATTTACTGAGGTGCAAGAGATGAAGCAAAGTAACACATTTATACCAACGTTAAGAGAAGTACCAGCAGATGCTGAAATAAAAAGTCATCAATTACTACTACGAGCTGGGTATATCCGTCAAGTAGCAAGTGGAATTTATTCTTATCTGCCACTTGGAAAAAAGGTTCTTCAAAAGATTGAGAATATAGTAAGGGAAGAGATGGATGCCATTGGGGCAGTTGAACTTTTAATGCCGGCCCTTCAACCATCTGAATTGTGGGAAGAGTCGGCTAGATGGTATTCTTATGGACCTGAACTAATGAGAATGAAAGATCGGCATGATCGCTCGTTTGCACTTGGCCCAACTCATGAAGAAGTTATTACAAGTCTAGTACGTGATGAAATAAAATCATATAAACGTTTACCATTAACTTTGTACCAAATACAAACAAAGTTTCGCGATGAAAAGCGGCCTCGATTTGGACTATTGCGGGGAAGAGAATTTGTAATGAAAGATGCCTATTCCTTTCATACTAGTAAAGAAAGTTTAGATGAAACGTATGATAAAATGGTGCAAGCTTATACAAATATTTTTACAAGACTTGGACTTAATTTCCGAGCAGTTATTGCAGATTCGGGTTCAATTGGTGGAAAAGACACGCATGAATTTATGGTCTTATCAGAAATTGGTGAAGATACGATAGCTTATTCGACTCAATCTGATTATGCTGCTAATATTGAAATGGCAGCGGTAGTAACACAATATGAGAAAAAGAATGAACAAGAAAAACCTCTCGAAAAAATTAATACAGGTGAGCATAAAACAATTGAAGATCTAGTTAGCCACTTGCAAATCTCTAAAGAGGATACAATAAAATCTTTACTTTTTGATGTAGATGGTGAAAATGTTCTTGTCCTTGTTCGCGGGGATCATGATGTTAACGATATAAAGGTGAAAAACTTACTTAATGCATCAATTGTAGAACTAGCAAGTCCTGAACAAACGGAAAATGTACTTGGTTGTTCAGTTGGGAATGTTGGTCCAATTGGAATTGAACATGTTAAAATCATTGCCGATTATGCAGTTAAGTCAATCGTTAATGGTGTATGTGGAGCAAATGAAGCAGAAATGCATTATATTAATGTAAATCCTGAACGTGATTTTTCAGTTAATGAATACGCAGATATTCGCTTTATTCAAGAAGGAGATCCTTCACCAGATGGTAAAGGAATGATTGTTTTTGCAAAAGGGATTGAAGTTGGCCATGTATTTAAATTAGGTACGCGATATAGTGAAGCGATGAATGCTGTTATTTTAGATGAAAACGGACGTACCCAAACGATGATTATGGGTTGCTATGGAATAGGTATTTCTAGATTAATTACAGCTGTTGCGGAACAAATGGCCGATGATCGAGGATTAGTATGGCCAACTACTGTCGCACCTTACCATGCTCATGTTATTATTGTAAATACGAAAGATGAAGAACAATGGAAAAACGGTCACAAGTTATATGCAAATTTAAAAAACGCTCGTTATGAAGTTTTATTAGATGATAGGAATGAACGTGCTGGTGTTAAATTTACCGATAGTGATTTAATTGGAATTCCTGTTCGAATTGTAGTCGGTAAAAAAATAAATGAAGGAATTGTAGAAATAAAAGTTAGAAAAACAGGTGAAACGAAAGAAGTGCCTCTTGACCAAATTTTGGAGGAACTGGAAAAACATCTATAAATAAATTGTAATAAGAAAGGTCTGCCATTTATCATTTATGAGCAGACCTTTCTTTAGCTAATAGGAAAGGCTTCAGCAGCATGACATCGCAACCGAAAAAAGCTTTTTCGGCGAACTCTAGTCTCTTTGAATGCCTAGAGGCTTTAGCATCTTGAGTTTTCTTTACTTATCGAACAATAATTCTAATTTTATGTTATAATTGTCACTGCTAGATTTTAAAGTAGTAATAAAGATAACTCGTATCAATTACGGTTACGGGGGGAATAACATGAGTGATATGAAGCTTGGAAAAAAGGAGCGATTTCAGCTTCTTCTACAACAAATGGATATGGTAGAAAATCAGTACTATCCATATTTAAAAAATGGAGAAATTGAAAAATTAATCATCGAGCGAAAATCGCGAAGATGGGAGTTTCATTTTTTACTAGAATCGATTTTACCCTATCAACTATTTGAACAATTTAATGCAAAAATTAAGTCAACATTTCATCATATTGCAGAGATTTCGTTTGTTATTAAAACAAAAGACAAACAATTTACTGATGAGATGATTAAGCAATATTGGAAATATAGCATTAGTCAATTACAAGGGATGTCCCCGGCTCTACTTACTTTACTCCATGAACAAATTCCAAAAGTAAATGGAAACAAAATAGTCATTTCTGCAAGGAATAACACCGAATGCCTTACACTGAAAAGAAAGTATGGAAATCTTATTTTAAATATATATTATCAGTTAGGTTTTCCTACTTTACAATTTGATGTCGAGGAACATACCGAGCATTTAGAAGAATCGTATCAGCAATTCCTTCTTGACAGACAAAAAGAAGATGAGGAACGAGCAAAACAAGCTGTTATTGAAATTCAAAAACGGGATGAAGACGTAACTTCAGATGGTGATGAAGATAATGGCCCTCTTATCATTGGTTATCCAATCCAAGGAGAACAAGATTATCGTACATTGAATGAAATTACCGATGAAGAACGTCGAGTGGTAGTCGAAGGTTATGTCTTTCAATGTGAAACAAAACAACTACGAAGTGGAAGAACGTTACTTGAATTTAAACTCACAGACTATACAAATTCAATTCTCGTAAAAATGTTTTCAAAAGACAATAAGGAAGATGCAGCAAAACTAAATCGATTAAAAAAAGGTATGTGGGTTCGTGTTCGTGGTAATATTCAAAATGATACGTTTGTCCGCGATTTAGTTATGATGGCGAATGATATTAATGAAATTAATGGTAAAGAGCGATATGACAGTGCCCCAGAAAATGAAAAAAGAGTTGAATTACATGCTCACACCCCAATGAGTCAAATGGATGCTGTTACTTCGGCAAGTGATTTAATTAAACAAGCAGCAAAATGGGGTCATAAAGCAATTGCTATTACAGACCATGCCGTTGCACAATCTTTTCCTGAAGCCTTTAACTCGGCAAAAAAGAATGGAATAAAAGTCATTTATGGTGTTGAAGCAAATGTTGTCGATGATGGTGTACCGATTGCCTATAATCCAGCACATCTTCATTTATCTGATGAAACATATGTTGTTTTTGATATTGAAACAACCGGTCTCTCAGCTGTATACAATAAAATTATTGAACTTGCAGCTGTCAAAATAAAAAATGGAGAAGTTATCGATAAATTTGAATCATTTGCAAATCCCCACCACCCGTTATCAGCTTTTACGATTGAGCTAACAGGAATTACTGACGACATGGTAAAGGATGCACCAGAACCAGAGGAAGTATTAGAAAAGTTTTATGAATGGTCTAGAGATTCTATTATCGTTGCTCACAATGCATCATTTGATACAGGTTTTTTAAATGTCGGTTACCAAAAAATTAACCGTGGTAAATTTATCGATCCAACAATCGATACATTAGAACTAGCAAGATTTTTGTATCCAGACATGAAAAATCACCGTCTAAATACACTGGCTAAAAAGTTAAATGTAGAATTAACCCAACATCACCGTGCTATTTATGATGCAGAAGCAACCGGATATATATTAATTAAATTATTAAATGAGGTTTTTGAAAAAGGAATCCAATTTCATGATGAACTAAATGAAGCTGGTAAAAATGAAACAAGTTATAAACGGAGTCGTCCCTTTCATTGTGTTTTACTTGCACAAAATCAAGAAGGTTTAAAAAATCTATTCAAGTTAATTTCACTTTCACATGTGAAATATTTTTACCGAGTTCCGCGAATTCCACGCTCTATTTTACAAACATATCGGGAAGGAATACTAGTCGGATCTGGTTGTGATAAAGGTGAATTATTTGAGGCAGCTCAACAAAAATCTATGGAAGAAGTAGAAGAAATTGCGAAGTTCTATGATTATTTAGAAGTTCATCCAAAACCTATTTACGCTCCATTGCTAGAAATGGATAATGTTCAAAGTGAAAAGCAGCTGGAAGAAACGATACTAAAAATTGTTCGTATTGGAGAAAAGCTAAACATTCCAGTTGTAGCAACAGGTAATGTGCACTACCTACATCCAAGGGATAAAATTTATCGAAAGGTATTAATTAACTCACAAGGTGGAGCAAATCCGTTAAATCGTCATCAATTGCCTGATGTGCATTTTCGCACAACAGATGAAATGTTAGCAGAATTTCAGTTTTTAGGTAAAGAGAAAGCGAAAGAAATTGTTGTAGAAAATCCAAACAAAATTGCAAATATGATTGATGAAATACAAGTTATTAAAGATAAACTATATACACCGAAAATTGAGGGTGCAGAAGAAGAAGTACGTTCTATGAGCTATTCCATGGCTAAAAGAATTTATGGTGAACCATTACCTGATATTATAGAAAAGCGGTTGGAAAAGGAATTAACAAGTATTATTGGTAATGGATTTGCTGTTATCTACTTGATTGCTCATAAGTTAGTAAAGAAATCACTAAGTGACGGTTATCTTGTAGGATCACGTGGTTCGGTTGGTTCTTCTTTTGTCGCAACAATGCTTGAAATTACAGAAGTTAACCCAATGCCGCCACACTATGTTTGCCCTAACTGTAAACATTCTGAATTTATCGCAGATGGATCTGTCGGTAGCGGTTTTGATTTACCAGATAAAAATTGCCCAAGCTGTCATACTCCTTACACAAAAAACGGGCACGATATTCCTTTTGAAACGTTCCTTGGCTTTAAAGGAGATAAAGTCCCAGATATTGATCTAAACTTTTCTGGAGATTATCAACCACGTGCTCATAACTATACAAAAGTGTTATTTGGTGAGGACTATGTTTATCGAGCTGGAACAATTGGTACCGTAGCAGAAAAAACTGCTTATGGTTATGTAAAAGGATATGAAGAAGATAATCAAGTCACATTGCGAGGGGCAGAAAGAGAACGATTGGCGATGGGAATGACAGGTGTTAAACGGACCACTGGGCAACATCCAGGTGGGATTATTGTTATTCCTGACTATATGGATGTATTTGACTTTACACCAATTCAATTCCCTGCAGACGCACAAGATTCTGAATGGAAAACAACACATTTTGATTTCCATTCCATTCACGATAATGTGTTAAAACTAGATATACTAGGACACGATGATCCAACTGTCATACGGATGCTACAAGATTTAAGTGGAATTGATCCAAAGACAATCCCAACTGATGATCCAGAAGTGATGAAGATTTTCCAAAGTCCAGAGCCATTAGGTGTAACGGAAGAACAAATAATGTGTAAAACTGGTACACTTGGGATTCCAGAGTTTGGAACTCGGTTTGTTCGTCAAATGTTAGAAGAAACGAAGCCAACAACTTTTTCTGAGTTACTTCAAATATCTGGTTTATCACACGGAACGGACGTTTGGTTAGGGAATGCACAGGAGTTAATAAATAACGGTACATGCTCCTTAAGTGAATGTATTGGTTGTCGGGATGATATTATGGTGTATTTAATTTATCGTGGACTAGATCCTTCCCATGCATTCAAAATTATGGAATCTGTTCGGAAAGGGAAAGGATTAACTGAGGAGATGGAAGAGGACATGCGGGCTCATGATGTGCCTGAATGGTATATTGATTCTTGTAAAAAGATAAAATATATGTTCCCAAAAGCCCATGCAGCAGCTTACGTATTAATGGCTGTAAGGATAGCCTATTTTAAAGTACATCACCCGATTCTTTACTATGCAACTTACTTCACAGTTCGTGCTGAAGATTTTGATTTAGATGCAATGACAAGTGGCTCGAATGCGATAAGGAAAAGAATTAATGAAATAAATGAAAAAGGGCTTGACGCTTCAACAAAGGAAAAAAGTTTATTGACTGTGCTTGAACTTGCTCTTGAAATGTGTGAACGCGGATTTTTGTTTAAAAAGATTGATTTGTATAAATCAAAAGCTGCGGAATTTGTAATTGATGGTAATTCTCTAATTCCACCTTTTAATTCAATTCCAGGTCTCGGAACAAATGCCGCAATGAATATAGTTAGAGCGCGCGAAGAAGCTGATTTTCTATCGAAAGAAGATCTTCAACAACGTGGAAAAGTATCAAAAACAGTTATCGAGTTTTTGGATATGCATGGATGTCTCGAATCACTCCCTGACCAAAATCAGTTATCACTGTTTTAAGTAGTGATAAGAGGGGATTATTGCAAATTATTTCCGATTATGTTATATTTTTATTGGTAATACTAACTTTAATCTCTTGTATAAAAAGAGTGGGGGGTTCCTCACTCTTTCCTATTTGTATTAGAACTTTTTTTACTGGTACTTCAAGACTAGTTGAAAAAACCACGATTACTAATATGAATGAATAGTAAGACTACATAATTTAGAATCAAAAATATCAATACATACGAACTTCCAAAGGAGGGAAAGTATGAGTAAAGTAATTGAAACGGTTGAACAAATTGCTCTACCAATTGTTACTGAATTAGGTTTAGAAATTGTTGATATTGAGTATGTAAAAGAAGGTAAAAACTGGTTTTTAAGATTATTTATTGATAAAGATTCTGGCGTGGATATTGAGGAATGTGGCATCGTTAGTGAGAGATTAAGTGAAAAACTCGATGAAATTGATCCAATTCCACATAATTATTATTTAGAAGTATCTTCTCCAGGAGCAGAAAGACCATTAAAAAAACAAGTCGATTATGAAAAAGCGATTGGGAAACATGTTTATATAAAAACATATGAACCGATTGATGGGGAAAAAGTGTTTGAAGGGACTTTAAAAAACTTTGATGGTGAAATTGCTACCATTGAAGTACGTGTGAAAACAAGACTTAAAGCGATTGAAATTCCTTATAAAAAAATTGCACAGGCAAGACTTGCTGTAGTCTTTTAAATACTTCATTAACTTATTTAAAACGGTTGTAAATGTAACTTTACTCAGCAGAAATCTCTACTTCTATATGGGGATGAATGCAAAACTAGATATATAAAGGGGGATACCACGATGAGCAATGAACTTTTAGATGCCTTGGATCGGCTAGAAAAAGAAAAAGGAATATCACGTAATGTCATTGTAGAAGCAATCGAAGCAGCACTTGTTTCAGCATATAAAAGAAATTTTAATCAAGCACAAAATGTACGTACTGATTTTAATTTACAAACGGGAACAATGCATGTTTTTGCAAGGAAAGAAGTTGTTGATGAAGTATTTGATTCACGCTTAGAAATTTCAATCGAAGAAGCTAGAAAAATTAATCCGAATTATGAAATAGGGGATATTGTTGAGATTGAGGTTACTCCTAAAGATTTCGGACGGATTGCAGCTCAAACTGCAAAACAAGTTGTTACTCAACGCGTTCGGGAAGCTGAGCGTGGAATTATTTATGAGGAATTTGTAGATCGCGAAAATGACATTATGACTGGTATTGTTCAAAGGAAAGATAATCGTTTCGTATATGTTAGTTTAGGTAAAACAGAAGCATTTCTTCCAACTCATGAACAGATGCCGAGCGATCGTTATAATCATAATGACAGAATTAAAGTTTATATTACAAAGGTCGAAAAAACGACAAAAGGACCGCAAATTTTTATTTCTCGTTCACATCCAAACTTGTTAAAAAGATTGTTTGAACTTGAAGTACCAGAAATTTTTGAAGGAATTGTTGAAATTAAGTCTGTTGCTAGAGAAGCAGGTGACAGATCGAAAATATCGGTATACTCCGATAACATGGATGTTGATCCTGTTGGTTCCTGTGTTGGTCCTAAAGGTGCAAGAGTGCAGGCGGTTGTAGATGAATTAAATGGGGAAAAAATTGACATTGTAAAATACTCTAAAGACCCAGTTGAGTTTGTAGCAAACGCACTTAGTCCTTCTAAAGTTTTAGATGTTATTGTTAATGAAGAAGAAAAATCAACTGTTGTCGTTGTTCCTGATTATCAGTTATCATTAGCTATTGGCAAACGTGGACAAAATGCTCGTCTTGCCGCTAAATTAACAAATTGGAAAATTGATATAAAAAGTGAAACGGATGCAAGACAATTAGGCATCTATCCAAGAGAAGAACCATTATTTTCACCTGATTTTCATTTCGAAGAAAATAGAGAATTTGAATTTGAACAAACAGTGGAGGAGGAACATCCGATTGAAACTACTGGGGATGTTCATGACTCATTAGCCGAACATATAGAGAATGAAGAGGTGATGGAACATGAACAAACCAAGAAAGATTCCAATGCGTAAATGTGTAGCTACTGGGGAAATGTTTCCAAAAAAGGAGCTACTTCGAATTGTACGCTCCAAAGAAGGAGAAGTTTCTATCGATCCTACTGGTAAGAAAAATGGACGTGGTGCCTATCTTTCGAAAAATAAAGAGGCAATCCTACTAGCCAAAAAGAAAAATAGTTTAAAACAACATCTGGAAGCAAATATAGATGAAGAATTTTACGATGAAATTTTGGCATTTGTTGAAAAGGAGAACACTAGTAATTCATGAAACAAGAAAAGTGGTTATCACTACTCGGTTTAGCAAATCGAGCTGGAAAAATTGTTACTGGAGAAGAACTAGTTGTTAGAGAAATACAACGAAAGCGAGTAAAACTTGTTCTTTTGTCACATGATGCTTCTTTTAATACAAAGAAAAAAATAAATGATAAGGCAAGTTATTATCATGTTCCTGTAAAAGAAGTAGCTGACCGCTTTACGTTAGGAAATGCCATTGGAAAAGAGGCACGTGTGGTTATTGCTGTAACAGATAAAGGTTTTTCCGATAAGTTGCAAAGTGAGCTCGATTAATTTTAATGGGGGTGAAACAATGACGAGAATGCGTGTGTATGAATATGCGAAGAAAAATAATGTAACAAGTAAGGTCGTTATTGAGAAACTAAAAGAAATGAATGTTGATGTATCAAATCATATGACGACAATTGAACCGTCCGTCATAAAAAAATTAGATGAAACATTTGGGAAAGGAAATCAACAGGCGAAAGAGAAAAATATGACTGATAATACAAATAAAAAGCAAGCAAATAAAACGAAACAACATACAAGGGAAAGCAAGGAAAATAAAACGTCTAATAGCAATCTATCTAATAAAAGTCGTTCTTCCAATCAAGGTAAAACAATTGAGTCGAAAGTTACTCCATCAACAAAGAAAATCAATCCGAAAGCTGTCGTAGATGAAGAACTTGAAGATGTTGTAGTACCGAATAAAGTAAAAGTAAAAACCGCACCAAAAGCAAAAGAAGGCAAGAAATACGATCAAGAATTTAAATCTAAGGAAAATAAAGCTTTTAATCGTAACAAAAACAAAGGAAGATCAAATCAAAAAAGAAAATTCCAACAACCTACACAACCGCAACCTGTAAAGAAAGAAAAGGAACTACCTAAAAAGATTACTTATACTGATTCATTGACTGTAAGTGAACTTGCAAAAAAACTGCATCGTGAACCATCGGAAATAATTAAAAAATTATTTATGCTCGGTGTGATTGCTACAATTAACCAAGAACTAGATAAAGATGCAATTGAGCTAATTGCAGGTGAATATGGAGTCGAGGTAGAGGAAAAAGTAAGTATTGATATTTCTGATTTAGATTCTTTTATTTCCGAAGATAAACAAGAAAATCTATCTGAAAGACCTCCTGTTGTAACAATAATGGGTCATGTTGACCATGGGAAAACGACTTTGCTTGATTCAATTCGGAATTCTAAAGTTACACAAGGAGAAGCTGGGGGAATAACTCAACATATTGGTGCTTATCAAGTTGAAGTGAATAATAAAAAAATTACATTTTTAGATACACCAGGGCACGCCGCATTTACTACGATGAGAGCTCGTGGGGCACAAATTACAGACATAACCATTTTAGTTGTAGCAGCAGATGATGGTGTTATGCCTCAAACTGTTGAAGCCATAAATCACGCAAAAGCTGCGGAAGTCCCTATAATTGTTGCAATCAACAAAATTGATAAACCAACTGCCAACCCAGAACGTGTTATGCAGGAGTTAACTGAGTACGGTTTAATTGCAGAAGATTGGGGTGGAGATACGATCTTTGTTCCTATTTCTGCATTATCAGGCGAAGGAATTGATCAATTGTTAGAAATGGTTCTCCTCGTTAGTGAGGTAGAAGAGTTAAAGGCCAATCCAGAACGGAAAGCTTACGGAACAGTTATTGAAGCAAAACTTGATAAAGGTCGAGGCTCTGTTGCGACACTACTTGTCCAAAATGGAACATTAAAAATAGGTGATCCGATTGTTGTTGGCAATACACATGGTCGAGTTCGTGCTATGGTTAATGATCGTGGACGGCGTGTTAAAGAGGCAGGACCATCTACACCTGTTGAAATTACAGGCTTAAATGAGGTGCCACAAGCAGGTGATCAATTTGTTGTATTTGATGATGAGAAAACTGCCCGCCAAGTAGGTGAAGCTCGAAGTCAAAAGGCATTACAAGAAACACGAAATGAAACAGCAAGAGTTAGTCTTGACAGTTTATTTGAACAAATGAGACAAGGCGAGTTAAAAGAACTTAACATTATAGTTAAAGCTGATGTACAAGGTTCAGCTGAAGCGATGGTTGCCTCTCTACAAAAAATTGATGTAGAAGGTGTTAAAATTAACATTATCCATACTGGTGTAGGTGCTATAACTGAATCTGATATTATTTTAGCAACAGCTTCTAATGCGATTATTGTTGGTTTCAATGTCCGTCCTAACCCAAATGCAAAACGAATGGCTGATGCTGAAAAAGTTGACCTACGCTTGCATCGAATTATTTATAAGGTCATCGAAGAAATCGAACAAGCGATGAAAGGTTTATTGGATCCAGAGTTTCAAGAAAAAGTAATCGGTCAAGCGGAAGTTAGAACGACATTCAAAGTATCCAGAATCGGTACGATTGCTGGTTCTTATGTAACCGATGGAAAAGTGACGAGGGACAGTCAAATACGTTTAATTAGAAACGGAATCGTTATTTTCGAAGGTGAAATTGATACATTAAAACGTTTTAAAGATGATGTTAAAGAAGTCAACCAAGGTTACGAGTGTGGTATTACGATCAAGAACTTTAATGATATTAAAGAAGGCGACATCATTGAGGCGTTTATTATGGAGGAAATTGCACCGAAATGATTCTATCTGTTGAAGTCGAATGTATCATTTATGATGTACAGTCGCTAAAAGAAAAACGGTCTGTTTTAAAACGAATCATTACTAGGATACAAAACAGATTTAATGTTGCAATTGCTGAAGTGGACTATCAAGATGTGTGGCAACGCACAAAAATTGCAATTGTTACTGTTTCTTCAACAAAAATTATCGCGGAACAAGTAGTGCAGCAGGCTTTATCATTAATCGATTCATTTCCGGATATAGAAAGAACAAAAACAGTTACAGAATGGCTTTAATCTAGAGGTGATGAACTTGAGTATACGTGCCAAACAAGTCGGGGAACAAATGAAAAAAGAATTGAGTGACATTATTAGTCGTAAAATTAAAGATCCGCGGGTTGGGTTTGTTACAGTTACAGACGTAGAAGTAACGGGTGACTTACAACAGGCTAAAGTTTTTATTTCTGTATTAGGGGATGAAAAACAGAAAGAGGATTCGCTTATTGGCTTAACGAAGGCTAAAGGGTTTATTCGTTCAGAAATTGGGCGTCGCATTCGATTAAGAAAGACTCCTGAAATATTGTTTGAATTTGATGAGTCTATCGATTATGGAAATAGAATTGAAACATTACTCCATCAACTCCATAAAGACGAATTACCAGGAGAATAAACAAAACTCAACCTAA
Organism: Bacillus andreraoultii; assembly: GCF_001244735.1. Classification (GTDB taxonomy): domain Bacteria; phylum Bacillota; class Bacilli; order Bacillales; family Caldibacillaceae; genus Caldifermentibacillus; species Caldifermentibacillus andreraoultii. Next base: position 2,201,831 of record NZ_LN868937.1, on the reverse strand, counting down.
ACAAATAAGGGGTCATCCTTAACGTTATTACTAGTGGTTGTCTATAATAAGAGATAAAGTTAACGTCTCTTATTTTATAGATAAAGCTGGATAGAACGAGGGTGACCCCTTTTAAATATCGAAAATGAAAGCAAGGGTGATTACATGAATGGCATTATTCCATTATGGAAACCAGCAGGAATGACTTCACACGATTGTGTAATGAAAGTAAGAAAGTTGTTAAAAACAAAAAAAGTTGGTCATACTGGAACGCTAGATCCTAATGTAACAGGAGTCCTTCCTATTTGTGTAGGGGAGGCAACTAAAGTGGTACAATATATAACAGATGTTGGTAAAAGCTATCAGGCAGAGGTGACAATTGGAATATCAACAACGACAGAGGATAGCGATGGGGATATTGTTGAAAAAAAGTCTATAAATAAATCGATTAGTCGTCAAGAAATACAGTCTGCTTTAAAACAATTGCAAGGAGAAACTGTTCAAACGCCTCCAATGTATTCTGCAGTAAAAGTAAAAGGGAAACGATTGTATGAATATGCTCGAGAAGGAATTACAATAGAAAGACCAAGCAGAACAGTGACAATTTATGATATAAAATTACTTGATACGAAAGAAAGTTATGAAGGCGATGTCATTAAATTCAATATTGAAGTGCACTGTAGTAAAGGGACATATATACGGACACTTGCCGTCATGATTGGAGAATTACTTGGATATCCAGCCCATATGTCACGACTAGTAAGAACCTCCTCAGGTGGCATTCAAAAAAGAGATTGTGTTACATTTGATGTGATTGAAGATGCTGTAAAAAACTCCACAACACAGAAAATTTTCCTCTCAATTGAGGAAGTATTAAAACAATTGCCGAAATATGAAATTCATGATACATTAGCAAGTAGAGTTAAAAATGGTGCTGTCGTATCAATACCAGAGTACTTGAATGCATATAAGGGTCCTATCGCTGTATATGAAGATGGAAAAATTTTAGCAATTTATAGACACCACCCAACAAAGCCAGGGTTAATGAAACCTGATCGGGTTTTCGTAGGGAATTGAATGAAAGGTGAGTTTTTCAGTGGAAGTAATTCGTCTAGAAACAACAAACAAGTTAAAAAATATAGAATTAACAACACCACTTTCGCTTGCGATTGGTTATTTTGATGGAGTTCATATTGGGCATCAGAAAGTGATGGAACAAGCACGATTGAAGGCGAAAGAACAAAGTTATAAAAGTGCTGTCATGACTTTTGATCCTTCTCCTAAAGCAGTTCTTGGAAATAATCCTAATGAAGTTAAATATATTACTTTGTTAGAAGATAAGGTGAAACTAATTGAGAATTTAGGCTTTGATTATTTATTTATTGTTCCATTTACAAAAGAGCTATCTAGCCTTTCTCCTGAAGAGTTTATCGAATCATACATTATAAAGTTAAATGTAAAGCATCTTGTAGCGGGTTTTGATTATACATTTGGTAAATTTGGTAAAGGCACAATGGACCAGATGGACCAGTATAGTAATGGAAGATTTACACATCAAACAATAAATAAAGTGGCAAAAAATGAAGAAAAAATTAGTTCTACGCTCATCCGTGCTTTAATTGGAGAAGGAAAGGTTCAAGATGTAAAAGAGTATTTAGGACGTTATTATATGGTTAATGGTTTTGTCATTCATGGCCAAAAACGAGGAAAGAAACTTGGATTTCCAACAGCAAATCTTAAAGTCGATGACCGCTATATTCTTCCTAAAAACGGTGTTTATATTGTACGTCTTTTAGTGGACGGTCGTTGGGAAAATGGAGTCGCTAGTATAGGATACAACCCAACTTTCAATAATGAAGAAAATTTACGGTTTATTGAAGTACATTTACTTAATTTTAATAAAGATATATATGGTAAACCAATTGTTTTAGAATGGCGAAAATACTTAAGAAACGAACTTAAATTTACTCAAATATCAGATTTAATCGACCAAATTGGCATGGATAAGCAAGAAGCAATCAATTACTTTGAAAATGAATAAAATAAAAAATAGTCGTCGATAATTAGTATGAGTACTTGCATTTTATTAGAAAAAGTAGTATTCTAAATACCGTATGAAATGAACCTTTTCTTGGCATGTCGACTCTCCGACGCTTGCTCAGTAAAGGGGATTAATAAATTTGGAGGTGTAATAAATGGCATTAACACAAGAACGAAAAAACGAACTTATTGCTGAATTCAAAACTCATGAAAATGATACGGGTTCACCAGAAGTGCAAATCGCTATTTTAACTGAAAAGATTAATATGTTGAATGAGCACTTAAAAACACATAAGAAAGACCACCATTCACGTCGTGGACTAATGAAAATGGTTGGTAAACGTCGTAATCTTTTAGCATACTTACGTAATAAAGATGTACAACGCTATCGTGAGTTAATTACTAAATTAGGTTTACGTCGATAAGAAAAAGCGGGGGATTTTTCCCGCTTTTTTATTAGCATTTACTTGTTTTTTAATCATGATTGTTCCAAAAAGTGTCGTTTATGACTCAGTTTCTTCTTGCTAATAATACATAACAAGATTTAAAAAAATGAAAGGAGTTCATTTATGGAAAATGAAAAACATACATTCTCCTTCGAGTGGGCAGGTAGACCGTTAACAATTGAAATTGGCCAATTGGCTAAACAAGCAAATGGATCTTGCCTAGTGCGTTACGGAGAAAGTGCTGTTCTATGTACAGCAACGGCGTCTAAAGAACCAAAAGCTGTTGATTTTTTCCCATTAACAGTCAATTATGAGGAACGTTTATATGCAGCTGGAAAAATACCTGGTGGATTTATTAAAAGAGAGGGTAGACCGAGTGAACATGCGACTCTATCTAGTCGGTTAATTGATCGTCCGATTCGTCCACTTTTTCCTGATGGTTTTCGAAATGAGGTACAAGTAGTAAGTATGGTTATGAGTGTTGACCAAGATTGTTCTACAGAATTAGCAGCAATGGTTGGATCATCCATCGCTCTATCCGCATCTGATATTCCGTTTCAAGGACCTATTGCTGGGGTTATTGTCGGACGTATCGATGGTCAATTTGTAATTAATCCGACAGTTGAACAATCAGAAAATAGCGATATCCATTTAACTGTTGCAGGAACGAAAGATGCAATTAATATGGTTGAAGCTGGTGCTGATGAAGTTCCAGAAGAAGTTATGTTAGAAGCTATTATGTTCGGACATGAAGAAATTAAACGATTAATTGAATTCCAAGAACAAATTGTTGCAGCGATCGGAAAAGAAAAGATGGAAGTCGTCTTAGCTGAAATCGATTCAAATATAGAATCTGAAGTACGGGAACTTTGTGAAAAAGAACTAATTGAAGCTATACAAGTTCCAGAGAAGCATGCAAGGGAAGATGCAATTGAAGGAGTTAAAAATGAGGTTTTAGCTAAATATGAAAATGATGAGGCCGATGAAGTTACATTAAAACAAGTTAAGGCTGTTTTGGACAAGCTCGTTAAAGAAGAGGTTAGACGATTAATTACTGTTGACAAGATTCGTCCAGATGGTCGTAAAATTGATGAAATTAGACCTCTATCATCCGCTATTGGCTTGTTACCTCGAGCACACGGGTCAGGATTATTTACTCGTGGTCAAACACAAGCTTTAAGTGTCTGTACTTTAGGTGCCTTAGGTGATGTGCAAGTATTGGATGGACTTGGTCTTGAAGAATCAAAAAGATTTATGCATCACTATAATTTCCCACCATTTTCCGTTGGAGAAACAGGACGAATGGGTGCACCAGGTCGTCGAGAAATTGGACATGGTGCGTTAGGTGAAAGAGCACTAGAACCTGTTATACCATCTGAAAAAGAATTTCCATATACAATTCGACTTGTTTCCGAAGTATTAGAGTCAAACGGTTCATCTTCTCAAGCAAGTATTTGTGGTTCAACATTGGCTTTAATGGATGCTGGTGTACCAATAAAAGCACCAGTTGCTGGAATTGCTATGGGCCTTGTTAAATCCGGAGACCATTATACAATTCTTACGGATATTCAAGGGATGGAAGACCATCTAGGAGACATGGATTTTAAAGTGGCGGGAACTGCTAACGGGGTCACTGCGCTTCAAATGGACATAAAAATTGACGGTCTCTCACGTGAAATTCTTGAAGAAGCTTTATATCAAGCAAAAAAAGGCCGTATGCAAATTTTAGAGCATATGCTTTCAACGATAAGTGAACCTCGAAATGATTTATCAAAATTTGCACCAAAAATAGTTTCTATGCATATCAATCCTGAAAAAATCGGTGATGTTATAGGACCAAGCGGTAAACAAGTAAAGAAAATCATCGAAGAAACTGGTGTAAAAATTGATATTGAACAAGATGGTACTGTGTACATTTCTTCAGCTGATCAAGAAATGAATGAAAAGGCACAAAAAATCATTGAAAATCTCGTTCGAGAAGTAGAAGTAGGACAAATTTATCTTGGTAAGGTAAAACGGATTGAAAAATTCGGAGCATTTGTCGAAATATTTAATGGTAAAGATGGATTAGTTCATATCTCAGAGCTTGCCGAAGAACGTGTAGGTAAAGTTGAGGATGTTGTGAAAGTTGGCGATGAAATCCTCGTAAAAGTAACTGAAATTGATAAACAAGGAAGAGTTAACTTATCGCGTAAAGCAGTCTTAAAAGAGCAAAAAGAAAATCAGTAAAATTAAACATATTCAAAGCAAAAAAAATTGATTTGTCAATAATATCTTGCTTTGAATATACAGATAAACTGGACTTTCTCAAATAGAGTAGGTCCATTTTTCATTTCTTTGTATATCAATTTATATCATGATTTCCGTTCTACCTTGTCCAATCCACTCATACGATTGGATAGGGGGGATAAAGTATGGGAAAGTTTACTTATCAAAAGATATCGACATTATTCATGATTGGTTTATTTGCTGTTTTAATTGTAAAAAATCCATTATCTGATGCATATGTTGAAAAATTACGTTCTGATGCAGTTCCAGTAGCCGCTATGAAAGACAATCTGCTAATGGAAATAGAAGAAAAGTCTAATGAGTATGAAATAGATGCACAGGATGCAAAGATAGATAAGGTTTGGAAGAAAATGCCAGGATATAATGGTATTAAAGTTGATATAGATGCCTCCTATGATAAAATGAAAAAGGATGGCGTATTTGATGAAAATAAACTCATCTTTAAACAAATATCTCCAAGAGTTCACTTGAAAGACCTTCCACCTGCACCTATTTATCGTGGTCATCCTGATAAACCTATGGTAGCGTTGACGATTAATGTTGCTTGGGGAAATGAATATTTGTCTTCGATATTAGCCACTTTAAAAAAATATAATATTCATGCAACCTTCTTTATTGAAGGACGTTGGGCAAAGGAAAATCCTGATTTGGTAAAAATGATTCATGATGGTGGTCATGAGATTGGTAACCACTCATATAGCCATCCAGACATGAAAAATACAAGTTCAGAAAATATAAAGAAGGAATTATCATCAACAAATGAAATCATTCATGCAACAATAGGAAAATCACCTAATCTTTTTGCACCACCAAGTGGTAGTTTTCGTGAAGAAGTTGTACAGATTGCCGCAGAAATGGATATGCAAACAATCATGTGGACAGTTGATACGATTGATTGGAAAAATCCGACTGTCACTACATTATTACAAAGGGTTTTAAAGCAAATACATAATGGTGCAATAATATTGGCCCATCCGACACGAGCTACAGATAATTCTCTAGATAAATTATTAAGTGAATTGACTAATAGAGGATATAAAGTAAGCACTGTATCCAATTTATTGGACGAAAAGAGAATAGTAAATCGCAAAGAGCAAGAAAAAGGGAATTAAAGAAGGTTTTTATGACAAAAATTGTTTAATCTAATAATTACTGCGCATTATAATGTATAGGAAAAGACAGAATTGGAGGAACACTACTTGATAAAAAAATATACATGTCCAAATGGCGTTCGTATAATACTGGAAGAAATATCAACCGTACGATCGGTTGCAATTGGAATTTGGGTAAAAACGGGTTCAAGACATGAAACTCCAGAATTAAATGGGATATCTCACTTCTTAGAACATATGTTTTTTAAAGGTACAAAAACAAAAACAGCTCAAGATATTGCTGAAACATTTGATCGAATCGGTGGACAAGTTAATGCGTTCACTTCAAAAGAGTATACTTGTTACTACGCGAAAGTACTCGATACACATTCGAAAGATGCGTTGGATGCATTAGCCGATATGTTTTTTAATTCGATTTTTGATGAAGATGAAATCGTTAAAGAAAAAGGTGTCGTTTTAGAAGAAATAAAAATGTATGAAGATACGCCAGATGATATTGTTCACGACTTATTAAGTAAGGCTATATACGAAAACCATCCGCTTGGTTATCCAATTTTAGGAACAGAAGAAACCCTCAATACATTTACTGGTGATACATTAAGAAAATATATGCATAATACGTATACGCCAGAAAATGTTGTTATTTCAATTGCAGGAAATATTCAGGAAGATTTTATAAAAGAAGTAGAACAACATTTTGGAAAATATGAAGGTGGAAAAGAAGAAGTTCGTATTAATAGTCCATCTTTTCATGAGCATAAAATTACCCGAAAGAAAGATACAGAGCAAGCACACTTATGTCTAGGATATACTGGTTTACCAGTTGGACATAAAGATATTTACTCGTTAATTATCGCAAACAATATTCTTGGTGGAAGTATGAGTAGTCGTCTTTTTCAAGAAGTACGTGAAAAAAGGGGGCTAGCATACTCTGTATACTCATATCATACTTCTTATGAGGATAGTGGCTACATTGCCATTTATGGTGGAACAGCTGCTAAACAATTACATGTTTTATATGAAACAATATTAGAAACTGTTTCAACTTTAGTTAAGGAAGGAATTACTGATAAAGAGCTAGTAAATAGTAAAGAACAATTGAAGGGTAATTTGATGCTTGGACTTGAAGGTACGAACAGTAGAATGAGTAGAAATGGAAAAAACGAACTACTCTTACAAAAGCATCAAACACTTGATGAGATTATCGACTTAATTGATGCAGTGGAAAAAGATAAAGTGAATGAAATGTTACATGAGATTTTTCTAGAAGAATGCTCAATAGCTCTAATCAGTCCAGATGGAAAGTTACCAAACTAATTGACAAATTCAATACCTAGTGCCTGTCCATCTCTTCTAAATTTTAAGTACGGGTAATACATTATAAAAAGAAGGACAGGAAAGGGTGAGGATGTTGCTACGCTTAAGTGAACTAGGAGGTAAAGAAATTGTTGATGTAAAGAAAGCAGAAAGATTAGGTGTACTTGGACAAACTGATTTAGAGATTAATGAACAAACGGGTCAAATTGTTGCTTTAATTATTCCGACGGGAAAATGGTTTCAGTTTCGGAAAACTCAAGGTGAAATACGAGTTCCGTGGAAATATATAAAAAAGATCGGAACAGATATGATTATTATTGATTTTCCTGAAGAAGAATATGAAGATTAATGTTTCTTAAAAAGCAGTCGAGTTCGTGTTCGACTGCTTTTTTAAGCATATAGGAAGGTGTAAGCAGCATTGCATCGCAGCCGAAAAAAGTTTTTCAGCGAATTCTAGTCTCTCATGTTTCCTAAAGGCTCGACCGTCCTTTAGTGTTCTTTATTAAATTACTTCCATATATATACTCCACGATATTATTCCGCAATTCTTTCCTTATACAATTCACACATAACTAGACCAATTCATATGATGAAAAAGAATTGAATGTCATAGCTTAATGGAATTTATGACAAAGAAGGTGAAAGTACTTCATGTTAAAAGGATTACAAATAGCTGTAATAGGTGGTGACGCTAGACAAATCGAGGTCATCCGTAAATTAAGTGAGCTAGGTGCGAAAATATCATTAATCGGCTACGAACAATTAGACCATTCTTTTACTGGTGCAGTAAAAGAAAAAATTACTGAGATAAATTTTAAAGAGATAGATGCAATAATTTTACCTGTTGCAGGTACAAGTACAGATGGGGAAGTTGATACAATATTTTCTAATGAACAGATTATATTAACTGAAAAAATATTAACCGAAACCCCACTACACTGTACAGTTTATTCTGGGATAACAAACGAATATTTAACTAAAATCACTACGAATGCAAATCGAAAGTTAGTTTTATTATTTGATCGAAATGATGTTGCCATATACAATTCCATTCCAACTGTTGAAGGAATCTTAATGCTTGTCATTCAAAACACAGATTATACAATCCATGGTTCAAAAACAGTTGTACTTGGATTAGGACGAAATGGATTGACAATATCTAGAGTGTTTAGTTCCTTAGGTGCAAAAGTAAAAGTAGGAGCGAGAAAGGCAGAACATATTGCGCGAATTGAAGAAATGGGGTTGGACTCATTTTATCTTGAAGAACTTGAAAAAAATATAAAAGATGCAGATATCATTATTAATACGATCCCACACTTAGTTGTAACAGCGGAGGTAATTTCTAAAATGCCTTATCATACGCTCATTATTGATATTGCTTCTAAACCTGGCGGAACTGATTTCCGTTATGCAGAAAAACGTGGGATTAAAGCAATATTGACCCCCAGTTTACCCGGTATTGTTGCACCAAAGACAGCTGGTCAAATATTAGCAAATGTTCTTACGGAATTAATGGTTGAAGATTTATTAATACGAAAGGGGAATAATTAAATGAATGTAAAAGGGAAAAGAATCGGTTTTGGATTAACTGCTTCTCACTGTACTTATGATCAAGTGTTTCCGGAAATTGTAAAATTAGTAGAAAACGGTGCAGAGGTAGTTCCAATCGTTACTTGGACTGTTGCAAATACGACGACTAGATTTGGCTCTGGTGATGAATGGATTGAAAAAATTGAAAAAGCAACAGGAAAGAAAGTAATTGATAATATCGTTGATGCCGAACCACTTGGCCCTGATTACCCTCTTGACTGTATGGTTATTGCCCCTATGACTGGAAACTCTATGAGTAAAATGGCGAATGCATTAACGGATTCGCCAGTATTAATGGCAGCAAAAGCGACGATGAGAAATCATCGACCTGTTGTTCTAGGGATATCAACGAATGATGCTTTAGGGCTAAACGGTGTCAATCTAATGCGGCTTATGGCAGCGAAAGATGTGTATTTTGTACCATTCGGTCAAGATGATCCATTTAAAAAGCCGAAATCTATGGTTGCTGATATGACTTTGCTTTTAGAAACCGTTGAGGCTGCACTTGAACATAAACAATTACAGCCAGTTTTAATCGAGCGATATAAAAAATAAAGTAAAATTATGAATAAGAGCCTTATATAGAGGAACTTGCTAATATACAAGTCTTTCTTTTATACAATTTATTCAAAAATCATGTTCATATTTTTCTAGAGTATGGTAAAATAAAGGATAAATTAATAAAATATGTTTTTTCGAGAAGTGGGATGTCGAATACCTCTATTCGATTCCCCTTTTTTAACGAAAAAAAAATAATCCGACAGGTATATATTGGAAGGGGTAATAGTGAATGGCGAATAATGGTTTTCATGTAGCAGTGGTTGGTGCAACAGGTGCAGTTGGGGAACAAATTGTCCAAACTTTAATAGATAGACATTTTCCTATTTCTAAATTATCACTTCTATCTTCATCACGTTCTGCAGGAAAAACAATTTTATTTAAAGGTGAACCTATAACAGTTCAAGAGGCGAAACCCGAAAGTTTTGAAGGGGTAGATATCGCTTTATTTTCTGCAGGGGGAAGTATATCGAAACAATTAGCACCTGAAGCTGTAAAAAGAGGTGCAGTTGTAGTAGATAATACGAGCGCCTTCCGAATGGATCCTAATGTTCCACTTATTGTACCAGAAGTAAATGAAGAAGATCTGAAAAATCACCAAGGGATTATTGCAAATCCGAACTGCTCAACAATTCAAATGGTTGTTGCGCTTGAACCAATACGACAAACATTCGGCTTAAATAAAGTCATCGTTTCTACTTATCAAGCAGTAAGTGGTGCAGGTAGCCAAGCCGTCCAAGAATTATATAATCAGTCAAGGGATGTATTAGATAATAAAGAGATTGAAGCAAATATTTTACCGGTTAAAGGTGATAAAAGACATTATCAAATTGCGTTTAATGCAATACCACAAATTGATCTTTTTCAAGATAATGGCTTTACTTTTGAAGAAATGAAAATGATTAATGAAACGAAAAAAATTATGCATATGCCTGAATTAAAAATTGCAGCAACTTGTGTAAGAATTCCTGTTGAAAGAGGACATTCCGAGTCCGTATATTTTGAGACAGGTGCTGACAATATTAGCCCGAATGAAATAAAAAATATTTTATCGAAAGCTCCAGGAATTATATTAGAAGATAATGCAAATGAACAACTCTACCCTATGGCAATTACAGCTGCTGGGAAAAGAGATGTATTTGTTGGACGAATTCGTAAAGATTTAGATGAGACAAATGGTTTCCATATGTGGGTTGTGTCGGATAATCTATTAAAAGGAGCTGCGTGGAATTCTGTACAAATCGCTGAAAGTTTAATTCGGCTTGAACTTCTTACTAAAAAATAAAAATGATTATATATTTAGTAAAAATACCTTTGCAAAACATACATTCTGGTTGGGGTGACAAATGAAGATTATCGTTCAAAAATTTGGCGGTACCTCGGTTCGAACCGAGGACAACCGTATGCAAGCGTTAAAACATATAAGAAATTCCATAGAAGAAGGATATAAAGCAGTTGTCGTTGTATCTGCAATGGGGAGGATGGGGGATCCATATGCAACGGATACATTACTCTCTCTTATTGGTGGGGATAACACGAGTGTGACGAAACGAGAGCAAGATATTATCATGTCCTGTGGGGAAATCATTTCCTCAGTTGTTTTTACAGAATTATTACTTAAACAAGGCATTCAGGCTACTTCATTAACTGGAGCTCAAGCGGGTTTTCGGACAAACAATGACTTTACGAACGCAAAAATTTTAGAAATGGATACGAAAAGAATTTTAAAGGAATTAGAAACGTATGATGTCGTCGTTGTTGCTGGATTTCAAGGAGAAGCACTTAATGGGGATACGACAACTATTGGACGTGGTGGAAGTGATACATCAGCAGCTGCTCTCGGTGCTGCACTTCAAGCGGAGTGGATTGATATTTTTACAGATGTTGAAGGAGTAATGACAGCTGACCCGAAATTGACAGATAAAGCAAGACCATTGCCAATCGTTACCTACAATGAAGTTAGTAACCTAGCGTATCAAGGGGCAAAAGTAATTCATCCTAGAGCGGTTGAAATCGCTATGCAAGCGGACGTGCCAATACGTATTCGTTCAACTTACTCCGATGCGAAAGGTACCTTAGTAACAAAACTTTCGAAAATAAATCGATCAAAGGGAACGGATATTAAGGAAAGATTGGTAACAGGGATTGCCCATGTACCAAATGTTACACAAATTAAAGTGTTCGCAAAAAAAGACCAATATAATCTACAAGTTGAAGTATTTAAAGCAATGGCAAATGAGCAAATATCTGTTGATTTTATAAATATCTCACCTAGTGATGTTGTTTATACAGTAAACGACCATGTCGCTGAAAAGGCTAGAACAACACTTGAATCATTAGGATATGAACCGATATTAGAAAAAAATTGCGCAAAAGTATCTGTCGTCGGGGCAGGAATTACAGGAGTACCTGGTGTAGCCTCTAAAATCGTTACTGCTTTGTCAAGTAAAGGTATTCGAATCCTTCAATCAGCAGATAGTTACACAACAATATGGGTATTAGTAAAACAACAAGATTTAAAAAAGGCAGTAAACGCACTTCATGATGCTTTTCATTTAGAAAGTGAAGAAATAGAAGTAGAGGCAATTGATGAAAAAAGCTCATTTACAAACAAAATAAAGGAGTGAAGAAAATGAGCATATTTGGCCGTGTTTCTACAGCGATGGTCACACCATTCGATGCGAAAGGAAATATTGACTTTATTAAAACAACACAGTTGGTTGAATATTTAATAAATAACGGCAGTGATTCCTTAGTTATATCAGGAACGACTGGTGAATCGCCAACTTTAACAAGTGAAGAAAAAATCGCCCTTTTTAAACATGTTGTAAAAGTAGTTAATAAGCGGGTACCGGTAATTGCGGGTACTGGAAATTATAATACGAAAGAAACAATTGAACTAACGGAAAAAGCTGAACAAGCTGGTGTTGATGGTATATTACTCGTTGCTCCGTACTATAATAAACCGAATCAAGAAGGATTATATCAACATTTTAAAGTTGTTGCAGAAAGTACGAAATTACCAATAATGTTATACAATATACCTGGTCGTTCAGTTGTTAATATTGAACCACAGACAATTATACGACTTAGTGAAATATCAAATATTGTAGCAGTAAAAGAAGCTAGTGGTAACCTTGTACAAATGGCAGAAATCATTGCGAATACACCTGATGATTTTGTGCTATATAGTGGAGATGATAGTCTTGCACTGCCTGTGTTAGCAATTGGTGGTTTTGGTGTCGTATCCGTTTCGAGTCATATTATTGGGAATGAAATGCAAAAAATGATTGAAGCTTTCTTCTTAGGAAACACGAAAGAAGCGACTAGATTACATCAAAAACTATTACCGATTATGAAGGGATTATTTGCCGCACCAAGCCCTGTTCCGGTAAAAACTGCGTTACAGTTAAAAGGACTAAATGTTGGTTCGGTACGATTACCACTCGTTCCATTAACAGAAGCAGAACGTATAAATTTAATCCAATTACTAAAACAAATCGACAATTAATTAACGTAAGCTGTCTCTTAAGGTATGAATAACTACAGGTTTATTTTGTCAGATATTCATGCTTTTTGAGACAGTTTTTTACTACTAGAATTACCTATACGCATAAGCGTAATTAAGGCTCTTTGGTTGCTTGAAGGCTTTAGCGCCCCTGAGTTTTCTCTATTTTTCCTTCCTATACAATTATGCACTAAGAAAGATTTCGGCAGCATACATCAAAGCTGAAAAAAGTTTTTCTCGATGAATATTCCACCAAGATTCTAACCCCTTTAGCTTTCTTTATAAACATAGAGGAACTTTCAGACATCCTTATTTTCAATTTTCATCTTATCAAATAACCCTATTGTTAATTACAAAAAAATTCGATTTTACGATGGTTTTGATGTACAATTATTTAATATATTTTGCCATTTAGTTATTATAAAACGATTAATAATATATGTTGGTTTGGAAAACTATGTTAAAATGAGTTGAGATTATCATTCATTTATAAACACGAGATAGGAAAAATTTTCATGTTAATAATTTTTAGATAAATATAATTGTCAAAAAAACGTAATGTTTATATATAAATTAGGAGGCTGTTTTACTTGGAGAAAAAGACAAAAAGAATTAGAATTATTCCCTTAGGAGGAGTAGGAGAACTTGGTAAAAATATGTATGTAGTTGAAGTAGAAGATGATTTATTCGTGATTGATGCTGGACTCATGTATCCAGAAGATGAAATGTTAGGTGTGGATATTGTTATACCAGACATTTCTTATTTAAAAGAAAACCAAAATCGAATTCAAGGTATTTTCTTATCACATGGACATGAAGATCATAATGGTGCACTTTTTTATTTATATGACCAATTATCCGTCCCTGTTTATGGAACAAAGTTAACAATTGAATTAACAAAAGGTAAGTTACACGAAAAAAACATTCCAAATACGATTAATTTTAAAGTAATTAATGAAAACTCACGTCTAAATTTCAAACATGCGAAGGTGTCATTTTTTCAGGTGAATCATAGTATTCCAGATTCTGTTGGTATTAACATTGAAACCGAACAAGGATCAATCATATATACTGGAGATTTTAAATTTGATCAAAGTGCTGATGGAATGTACCAGGCCAATATAAGTAAAATGGCGAAAATTGGGGAAAAAGGTGTTCTATGTTTACTGTCAGATAGCACAGAGGCAGAAAAACAAGGATATACACTATCAGAAGTTCACGTTGCTAAAAGGTTAGAAGAAATATTTGAAAAATCGAAAGGTCGAATTATATTTGCTTGTTATGCTTCTTCAATTAACGCGATCCAACGTTTACTAAATGCTAGTGCCCATGCTGGAAGAAAGGTAGTCATCATCGGTAAAACATTACAAAATGTTTATAAAACAACAAAATCATTAGGCTATATAAAAGTAGCTGAAAATGTAGTTATACCGAGAGAAGAAATGGGTAACTACAAAAATGAGGAAATCGCCATTTTAATGAGTGGTCAACAAGGGGAACCGTTAGAAGCATTGCAAAAAATGGTGAGAAAATCCCATAAATTTCTACATATTGAAAAAAATGATACCGTTCTTATTGCCGCGTCTCCACACCGAGGTGGGGAGCTGTTTTTAATTCGCACGGTTGATATGCTCTTTAGAGCAGGTGCGACTGTGATTACTGGTCAAAGAGTACATGTTAGTGGCCATGGTCGTGAAGAGGAATTGAAATTAATGATTAATTTAATGCGTCCAAATTTTTTTATTCCAATTCATGGTGAATATAAAATGTTAATTGCCCATGCTAAAATCGCAGAGAAAATGGGAATAAAAAATGAATCAATCCATATTCCTGATAAAGGGGATATTATTGAAATTTTTGATGGCCGTATGAGACAGAATGGGCGAGTTACAGCTGGAAACGTCTTAATTGATGGTAGTGGAATAGGTGATGTTGGGAATATTGTTTTACGTGACCGCAAAGTTCTTTCCCAAGATGGGATTTTAATTGTCGTTGTATCGCTCAATCGGAATGAGAAAAAGATCGCCTCTGGTCCTGAGATTATTTCACGTGGTTTTGTTTACGTTCGAGAATCAGAAGAATTAATGGGACAAGCAACAAAATTAGTAAAAGAAATTGTCATCCGTAATTTAAAAAGTCAAAGTTTCGAATGGTCAAATGTAAAACAAGAAATGCGTGAATCTCTTGGCTCCTATTTATTCAATAAAACAAAACGTAAGCCAATGATTATCCCGATTATTATGGAAGTATAATGATGGGTGAAAAACTTAAGTAGAATGTTCATATGATTACTCCTTCTTTTCGCATGAAATTTATTTACTCGTTCATACTAAATGTATCATGTTTGGAAGGAGTTTTCATTTTATGAACTTAAAAAACAATCAAAATCAAGAACAAGAAAGTCCAGAAAAGGAAAACCAAAAAACTCCAATGTCACCAATTATAGAAAAGATCCAGCAATTAGGTCAAACCAATGTCCCAAGTTTATCAAATGACTCCAATATTCATTGTTTAACAATTGTCGGTCAAATTGAGGGACATCTCCAACTACCACCGCAAAATAAGACGACAAAATATGAGCATGTCATTCCGCAAATTGTTGCGATTGAACAAAATCCAAAAATTGAAGGTCTTCTAATCATATTAAATACGGTAGGTGGCGATGTTGAAGCAGGTCTTGCAATTGCTGAAATGCTTTCTTCACTATCAAAACCGACTGTATCTTTAGTACTAGGTGGGGGGCATTCTATTGGTGTCCCAATTGCCGTAAGTACAGATTATAGTTTTATTGCTGAAACAGCGACAATGACAATTCATCCGATTCGTTTAACGGGTCTTGTAATTGGCGTACCTCAGACGTTTGAATACTTAGATAAAATGCAGGAAAGAGTGATTAATTTTGTTACAAAACATTCATCAATTGAAGAGGATACGTTTAAAGATTTAATGTTCGCAAAAGGCAACTTAACCCGTGATATTGGTACAAATGTTGTTGGTACTGATGCTGTCAAATATGGATTAATAGACGAAGTTGGTGGAATTGGTCAAGCAATGAAAAAATTGAATGAACTAATTGAGATGAAACATCAAAGCGAGGAAGGGATTGTTCAATGATATTACATACAACCATACCAGCTGAATTAATATTTCAACAAGAACAATCGCCGAAAAATGAAAAAACAATATTATATCAAGGTATTCCATTAGTTATAGAGATGGTTAATGATTCACAATTTCAAGTAAAGCAAATTGTTAGTACAGACCCAAAACATTATTTAGAAAGTAAGATTTACCCGGGTGCAATTCTATCAATTTGGTGATAATTAATTTACAACCAAAGGTTATTAACATTGGAAATATGTTATAATAAACATAAAAGGCAGCCGTGATTAGGCTGCTATATTTATTATAGGTGGTTCAAAATGGCAAAACGAAAAAAAAGAAGAAAAACAAAAAAGCAAATAAAGTTTAGACAAACCATTAAATTTGAAATAGGTGCACTTCTATTGCTAGCCTTTTCAATTATTGCAATATTAAAGATGGGGTTGGTTGGTAGAGCGCTCGTTTACTTTTTTCGTTTTCTAGCTGGAGAATGGTTTATCATTTTGCCGCTTTTAGGTATAATTTTAAGCTGTTATTTAATATGGAAAAGAGACTGGCCTGATTTTTTTAATAGAAAACTTATTGGATTTTATTTAATCATATCTGCAATTTTATTATTAAGTCATGTGAAGTTGTTCGACCTTCTCTCAAGTCAAGGTCCCTTTCAAAATCCTAGTGTCATTATTAATACTTGGGACTTATTTTGGATGGATTTACGTGGACAAACAAGTTCGACTGATCTTGGTGGGGGAATGATAGGAGCTCTTCTATTTTCTTTATTTTACCTATTATTTGAGGCTACAGGGGCTAAAATTATTGCTTTTGTAACGATTATTGTTGGGATAATTTTCATAACTGGGAAATCGTTTGGAGATTTTACACAAGCAATATCAAGTAAATTAATATCTTTTTCTAGAAATATGTTAGAAGATGTAAAGAAAGATATAAAAAAATGGCGGATAAAATCAAAAGCTAAAGTTAGTAAAAATGTGGAAAAAAATCAAGAAAAAGTTTTACATCATGGCGAGCCAAATCATTCTATTGTACCGGAAGAAAAGGACAATGATGGAAAAGAACCAATTATTTCAAACTTTGCTGAAAAGGTATATCGTGAGGATGGAACGGATAACGAAGTAAATCAAGCATCACATTCTCATGTAGATCATGAAGATGATGAATTATCACAAGTACCAATGAATTTTACAGAAGTTGAGAATGTTGATTATCAATTACCACCAATTTCACTATTAAAAGCACCACGACAAACCGATCAAAGTAATGAATACGAATTTGTTCATGCTAACGCAGCAAAGTTAGAACGAACTTTTCAAAGTTTTGGTGTGAAAGCACGTGTTACACAAGTACATATTGGCCCTGCGGTAACAAAATATGAAGTGCATCCTGATATTGGCGTGAAAGTCAGTAAAATTGTAAGTCTTACTGATGATATTGCCCTTGCTTTAGCGGCAAAAGATATTCGGATGGAAGCACCAATTCCAGGGAAATCAGCGATTGGTATTGAGGTGCCTAACTCAGAAGTTGCCGTTGTATCATTACGGGAAGTTTTAGAAGATAGCTATGAACATATCGAAAGAAAACTCCTCATTGGTTTAGGACGCGACATTACAGGTGAGGCAGTTCTAGCTGAATTAAACAAGATGCCGCATTTATTAATCGCAGGTGCGACTGGATCAGGAAAAAGTGTTTGTGTAAACGGCATTATAACGAGTATTTTAATGCGCACAAAACCACATGAAGTAAAGTTAATGATGATTGACCCAAAAATGGTAGAACTAAATGTGTATAATGGTGTTCCTCATTTATTAGCACCTGTAGTTACGAATCCAAAAAAGGCGGCTCAAGCTTTGAAGAAAGTTGTAAGTGAAATGGAACGACGTTATGAGTTATTTTCTCATACAGGAACAAGAAATATAGAAGGATATAACGAATATATTCAACGTCATAATATCGAGACTAGGGAGAAACAACCATTCTTACCATTTATTGTTGTAATTGTGGACGAACTTGCAGATTTAATGATGGTAGCTTCTTCTGATGTAGAAGATGCGATTACTCGACTCGCACAAATGGCCCGTGCAGCAGGAATCCATTTAATTATTGCTACACAAAGACCTTCTGTTGACGTTATCACAGGTGTAATTAAAGCAAATATTCCTTCGCGTATTGCTTTTGCCGTTAGTTCTCAAACAGATTCTCGGACAATTTTAGATATGGGTGGAGCAGAAAAACTACTTGGAAGAGGGGATATGTTGTTTTTACCTGTTGGAAAATCGAAACCAATACGAATCCAAGGTGCTTTTTTATCCGATGGGGAAGTAGAAGAAGTTGTGAATTTTGTTATTTCACAGCAAAAGGCTCAATATCAAGAAGATATGATTCCTGATGATATTGTTGAAACTGAAGAAGAAGTTGAGGATGAACTATATGATGATGCAGTACATTTAATAGCAGAAATGCAAACAGCTTCCGTTTCAATGTTACAAAGAAGATTTCGGATTGGATATACGAGAGCTGCAAGACTCATTGATGAAATGGAAAAAAGAGGAGTTGTGGGTCCATACGAAGGAAGTAAACCGAGAACAGTTCTAATAGCAAAGCCGACTGATGATGAAATAAAATCCTCGTAATATGTTATAAAATAAGTAGCGGTGAGAGTAAGTACCCGCTACTTAATTTGTTATTAATAAGAATTTCTAGCATTTGCATTGGTCGTGATTTTTCGTTACGAATTTCAAGAGAAATTTAATTGAATACGTTAATTTTCAGCATTCTATTCTCTATAAGTTTAAAATAATATATCTTTATCCAATCTTTTTGATAAATGTTCTATTTATGAAGAATACGATTTAAAAAACGAATTATTCTTAAAAAAAATTTATAAACGTTCGTATTTTTCCCTTTTATAAATTTTTATAAAATATAGAATATATTTTCTTTATCCAGTAAAGGTCATAATGATAAGGTTTTCATAAGTTATTCATAAGATTTTTCGACGAATTTATAAGTTCGTATTCCTAATTTAATTAATTCGTGCTATATTTAATTTAGTTAATAGAGCTTGTGAAAAATGTTGTTAATAGAATTTTTTATAAAAAAATATATACTACATAAAATAATGTTTGACAACAGTTTTCTACTCGTTCTATTAAAATTTATTTTAAGGGGGTACTTATATGAAGAAAAAAAGATTATCTATTCTCTTCGCCCTTCTCCTAACTACAGGCTTAGTATTAGGTGCTTGTGGATCAAAGGATGGAGGAAAAGAGAAAGGTACTGATAGCGGAAAAGGTGGAGATAAAGAAAGCTTCTCTGTTGCTATGGTTACCGATGTTGGTGGTGTTGATGATAAATCATTTAACCAATCAGCTTGGACAGGTATTAAAGAATTTGGTAAAGAAAATGGAATGGAAAAAGGCGATGGGGGCTTCGATTATTTGCAATCAAAATCTGATGCAGATTATGTTTCAAATTTAAATGCCCTAGCTCGTCGTAATTTTGATTTAATTTTCGGAATTGGTTATAAATTAGCTGAACCAATTGAGGAAATTGCTGATCAACGTAAAAATGTCCATTTTGGACTAGTCGACTCAGTAGTTGAAAAAGATAACGTTGTTAGTATTATGTTTAAAGAACAAGAAAGTTCATTCTTAGCTGGTGTAGCTGCAGCTTTAGAAACAAAAACGAAAAACGTCGGTTTTGTTGGTGGAATGGAAAGTGATGTTATTAAACGTTTTGAAGCTGGATTCCGTGCTGGTGTAGCTTCTGTTGATCCATCAATCAAAGTCCAAATTAACTATACTGGAGCATTTGATAAAGCTGACTTAGGAAAATCCGCTGCGAACCAAATGTACTCAAATGGAGCAGATATTATTTTCCATGCTTCTGGTGCAACAGGTAACGGTGTATTTGCTGAGGCAAAAGAAAGAAAACAAAAAGATCCAAATGCGAATGTGTGGGTTATTGGTGTAGATAGTGACCAATATGATGAAGGTACAGTTAAAGTTGATGGAAAAGATTATAATGTTACTTTAACATCTGCCTTAAAACGTGTTGACCTTGCAGTAAAAGATATTGCTACAAAATCAATGAATGGTGAATTTCCTGGTGGAACTACAGTAACATATGGTCTTGCTGATGGTGGTGTTGAATTAGCACACACAGGTAATCATTTATCAGAAGCAACGTTAACAGCTGTTAACGAATGGAAAGAGAAAATTATAAACGGTGAAGTAACACCTCCTGGAACTCAAGATGAAATGAAAAAGTTTTTGAAAGATTTAGGAGTAAAATAATTTTTGTATGAATGATTGGATATAGCGAATACTCGCTATATCCAATCTAAAGAAGTAAAGTGCTACATAAAAAGCTTTAATTACTTTGATCTTAATTAAAGCTTTTTATGTGTCCCTTTAAAGAAGTATTGCCTAATACTTGCTCAAACTGAAACAATCTAGTCAGAGAAGGTGAATAGCAATTGGTTCATTTTCCAATTGCATTTTTTAGGAGTAATGAATGGATAGGACATTGCTCTGGGACAAGCAAAAGAGAGAATATTGAAGCAGATGATTGGGGGTTTGAATATGGATTATGTTATAGAAATGTTGAATATTACAAAAATATTCGGCAATTTTGTAGCGAATGACAATATCACCTTACAACTAAAAAAGGGTGAAATACATGCCCTTTTAGGAGAAAACGGTGCAGGTAAATCTACACTAATGAATGTGTTGTTTGGTTTATACCAACCTGATGGCGGAGAAATTAAAGTAAAGGGGAAATCAGTAAAAATTACCGATCCGAACGTTGCAAACGATCTTGGTATTGGAATGGTTCACCAACACTTTATGCTGGTAGATACTTTTACAGTGACGGAAAATATTATTTTAGGAAAAGAACCAAAAAAGGGTGGAACAATTGACATTAAATCAGCTGCAGAAGAAATTGCACGATTATCAAAATTATATGGACTCGATGTAGATCCATATGCAACTGTTGCTGATATTTCAGTTGGAATGCAACAACGTGTTGAAATATTGAAAACATTATATCGAGGCGCTGACATTTTAATTTTTGATGAACCAACAGCATCATTAACACCACAAGAAATCTCTGAACTTATTGATATTATGAAAAAATTAATTGATGAAGGGAAGTCTATCATCCTAATTACTCATAAATTGAAGGAGATTATGGAAGTAGCAGATCGTGTTACCGTTATTCGTCGAGGTAAAGGTTTAAAAACATTAAATGTTGCTGAAACAAACCCTACTGAATTGGCTAGTTTAATGGTTGGTAGAGACGTCATCTTTACCACTGAAAAAGCAATAGCAAAGCCGAAAGAAGAAGTATTAAAAATTGAAAATCTTGTAGTTAAAGATTATCGTGGAATTGAAAAAGTGAAAGGTTTGAATTTATCTGTACGTAGAGGTGAAATTCTTGGCATAGCTGGAGTTGATGGAAATGGACAATCGGAATTGATCGAAGCTATTTCAGGATTAAGAACGATTGAAAGTGGAAAAATCATCCTTGCAGGTAAAGATGTTACGAATTTGAAACCGCGAAAAATTACTGAATCTGGACTCGGACATATTCCGCAAGATCGACATCGTCATGGTCTTGTTCTTAATTTTACAGTTGGAGAAAATTTTGCCTTACAAACCTATTATCGCAGTCCATTTTCAAATCATGGAATACTCAATCATAAAAACATATATGAAAATGCACGGAAATTAATTAAAGAGTATGATGTTCGTACACAAAGTGAATATGAACCTGCACGTGACTTATCTGGTGGTAATCAGCAAAAAATTATCATTGGTAGGGAAATTGAAAGAAACCCTGATTTGCTCATTGCTGCTCAACCGACGCGTGGACTTGATGTTGGGGCTATTGAGTTTATTCATCAACGGTTAATTGATCAACGTGACGAAGGGAAGGCTGTTCTACTTATATCGTTTGAATTAGATGAAGTCATGAACGTTAGTGACCGTATCGCAGTTATCTTTGATGGTCAAATACTCGATATTGTTGATCCTAAAGAGACGAATGAACAAGAATTAGGATTATTAATGGCAGGACAGAAATTTGGTCAAAAAGGCGATAATGAAAAACAGTCGGTTAAGAAAGCAGGTGATGAGTAAATGTCTAAACGATGGACATCTATTTTAATACCTATATTGGCTGTTATATTAGGTTTAATTGTTGGTGCAATTATTATTGCCATTAGTGGATATAACCCAATTGTAGGCTATGCTCAATTATGGAACGGTATTTTTGGTGATGTATATGTTCTAGGTGAATCGATTCGCCAAATAACACCATATATATTAGCAGGTTTAGCAGTTGCTTTTGCATTTAAAACAGGCCTTTTTAATATCGGAGTGGAAGGACAAGTTATTGTAGGTTGGTTTGCAGCAGTATGGGTAGGGATTACTTTTGATTTACCGACAGTAATTCATCTTCCTTTAGCCATCCTTGCAGCAGGTCTTGCTGGTGCTTTCTGGGCTTTTATACCAGGTATACTGAAAGCAAAACTCGGTGTAAATGAAGTTGTTGTTACAATCATGTTAAACTATACTGCACTCCATGTAACGAACGCACTCATTCGTTCAATGACTGGGAGTGATACGACAGAACGGGTGCGGGAAACAGCTTCATTACGTATGCCGTTTTTAGAACAAATTACAGAATATTCACGTCTTCATGGTGGTATTTTTGTTGCTATTATCGCTGTAATTATCATTTGGTATATATTAGAAAAGACAACTTTAGGCTATGAATTAAAAGCTGCTGGATTTAATCAAGATGCATCAAAATATGCCGGTATGAACGTTGCAAAAAACATTGTTGTTTCAATGGTTATTTCTGGGTTTATTGCCGGTCTTGCAGGAGCAATGGAAGGACTTGGAACATTTGAATATGTTGCGACTAAAACTGCGATGACTGGAATTGGGTTCGATGGTATTGCGGTTGCAGTCCTTGGTGCAAACCATCCAATCGGGGTCGTTTTTGGAGCAATCTTGTTTGGTGCATTAAAATATGGTTCTTTAAATATGCCAAATCCTCCAGCTCAAATACCAGAAGAAATGATATCTGTAATTATTGCAGTCATTATTTTCTTCGTCGCAAGTGGTTATTTGTTCCAATGGTTATATGAAAAGTTTTTGAAAAAGAAAGGAGTGAAGTAAGATGAGCTTTTTAGACACAATTGCTTTCATATTTTATAATGCGATATTTTATGCAGCTCCTCTCATCTTCACTGGTCTAGGTGCCGTTTTCACAGAACGATCTGGTGTAACAAACATTGGTCTCGAAGGGATTATGCAAATTGGTGCCTTTACTGGTATCGTATCAAATCTTTTCTTGTACCATATTTTCGGTCCTTGGACAGTGTTTATTTCTATTCTTATCGCGATGATTGTCGGTAGTTTATTTTCATCCCTATTGGCAATTTCATCAGTAACTTTTCGCTCTGACCAAATTATTGCCGGAACAGCATTGAACATGTTAGCTGCTGGTGCAACTGTCTTTTTAGTTAAGAAGATATTTGAAGGTAAAGGTCAGACACCAATGGTAAAAGAAGCAATAACTCGGATTGACATACCAGGACTTGAAAAAATACCAGTCATTGGACCTATCTTTTTCCAAAACGTATATATAACTTCTTATTTAGCAATATTAGCAGCGATTATAGGTTGGGTCATTTTATTTAAGACACCATTTGGTTTACGGTTACGTTCGGTAGGTGAACATCCGACCGCTGCAGATACAATGGGGATTAAAGTTAATCGAATGCGATATATTGGTGTAATGATTAGTGGTGCTCTTGGTGGGATTGGTGGAGCTATATATGCCCAATCGATTACTTTAGATTATAGCCATGCAACAATTAGCGGACAAGGTTTTATGGCAATTGCCGCCATGATTTTTGGTAAATGGAATCCACTTGGAATGATGGGGGCTGCTATTTTCTTCGGCTTTGCACAAAGTTTAAGTACAATTGGTCCTACCATTCCGTTGATAAAAGATATTCCAACCGTATATCTTTATATTTTACCTTATGTATTAACAATTCTGGCTGTTGCAGGATTTATCGGTAAATCTGTAGCACCAAAAGCGTTAAACACACCTTACATTAAAGGAAATCGTTAAAAATAAAACCCTTACCATTGTGGTAGGGTTTTTATTTTGCTTCTTATTTAGCAGTCCAAAATAAGTATGATAACAGGTTAATAAAAATGTACTAGCTTTTTTTGGTTAATAGGAAAGTAAAAATCTTCCAATTTGGACCTTTCTTATGCGCTTAAGCACACAAGGAAGGCTCAGGGACATTGCATCAAAGCCGAAGTACTTTCTTTCTTGGCGAACTCTAGTATCTTCGGTTACTTAATAGCTCATGCAACATCTTGAGTTTTCTTTCATAAAATCATGGAACATTTTAAATAGACTAAACTTGAAATTATAATTTATACACATGTATAGTGGAGAGAGGGATAAAATGATAGTAGTAACAAATGATTGATATTTAGTTAGGAGGAATAAAATGGAAAAAATAATTCAACATGAAGGTGTAAAATTTCACCTTGCTAAAACGGATAAATATAAAACAAACACCTTTGTACTTAAAATGAAAACACCAATGACTAAAGAAGTAGCGACAATGAGAGCACTACTTCCATATGTTCTACAAAGTGGTACTAAAACATATCCATCCTTTACGGAACTTCGTACATATCTTGAAAATTTATATGGGGCCACTCTTTTTGTTGATTTACAGAAAAAAGGAGAATATCATATTATTTCTATAACGATGGAAATCGCTAATGAAAAGTTTTTAAAAGATACAGAACCGTTATTGGATAAAGCGATATCCCTTCTTACTGAAGTCATTTTTAATCCGAAAGCATCCAATGGTTCTTTTGATCATGATATTGTAGAAAAAGAAAAACGCACCTTAAAACAACGTATTCAAGCAGTGAATGACGATAAAATGCGTTATGCGAACTTACGATTAGTTGAAGAAATGTGTAAAAATGAGCCTTATTCAGTTCCAGTTAATGGTATATACGAAGATGTGGATAAAATTTGCGCAAGCACTTTATATGAATACTACCAAAAATCATTAAATGAAGATGAAATAGACTTATACATCGTCGGCGACTTTGATGAGGAAACAGTAATTAATAAATGTAAGAAAAAGTTTAAACTAAATAACCGCACGCCAGAAACAGTTCAAATTTCACAGAATGACGAGAGAACGGAGGAACATATTGTCATTGAAAAACAAGATGTTGCTCAAGGGAAACTAAATATAGGGTTAAGAACGAATATATATTACGGGGATAAAAATTATTTTGCATTACAAGTGTTTAATGGTTTATTTGGTGGCTTTCCTCATTCAAAATTATTTATGAATGTTCGTGAAAAGGCAAGTCTTGCTTATTATGCAGCAAGTCGTCTTGAAAGTCACAAAGGGCTTATGCTTGTAATGACAGGGATTGAAACAAAAAATTATGGGCAAGCAGTCTCAATTATTAAAGAACAGTTAGAAGCAATGAAAAAGGGAGATTTCTCGGAGGAAGAAATTCAACAAACAAAAGCCGTTATCCAAAATCAGATGCTTGAAACATTGGATACACCACGTGGTCTTATTGAAATTTTATACCATAACGTCGTAAGCGGTGCCGATGTCTCAGAAGAAGTATGGATGGAAGAAGTAGCCAAAGTTACAAAGGATGATCTTGTCACTGTAGGTGAAAAGATATATCTCGATACTATATACTTCCTATCAGGAATGGAGGCGTGAAAATAAATGGAGAGATTATATTATAAACAACTAGAGGAAGAACTTTTTTATGAAAAAATGGATAATGGTTTAGACGTATATATTTTACCTAAAAAAGGATTTAATAAAACTTTTGCTACATTTACAACGAAGTACGGTTCAATTGATAATCATTTTGTACCTTTAGGTCAAAAGGATTTAAAACGAGTTCCAGATGGTATAGCTCATTTTTTAGAACATAAAATGTTTGAAAAAGAGTCAGGTGACGTTTTCGGTCAGTTTACGAAGCAAGGTGCATCTGCAAATGCATTTACATCCTTTACAAGAACAGCGTATTTATTCTCATCAACTTCAAATGTAATGGGCAATTTAGAAACATTAATAAACTTTGTTCAAGAACCATTTTTTTCTGAACAAACGGTTGAAAAGGAAAAAGGCATTATTGGCCAAGAAATCCAAATGTATAACGATAATCCCGATTGGCGATTATATTTTGGTGCTATCGAAAATATGTATCATAACCACCCGGTTAAGATTGACATTGCTGGTACAATAGAATCAATTGCAAAAATTACAAAAGATTTACTATATGAATGTTACTATACATTTTATCATCCAAGTAATATGTTATTATTTGTCATTGGACCAGTGGACCCACAGGAGACGATGAATTTTATTCGTGATAATCAAGCAAAAAAACCATTTACAGAGCAGTCTGAAATTGAGCGAAAGTTTGATGACGAACCAACAACCGTTCTTGAACGGGAAAAAATTCTCCATATGAATGTGCAAACACCAAAAGTAATGGTCGGGATAAAGGGGAATTTTCCAAATCAAAAAGGCGATGCAATGTTAAAAAATGAATTATCTGCACAATTATTATTAGATTTATTATTTAGTCAAAGCTCAGAAAACTATAGAGATTTGTATAATGCTGGATTGATTGATGATTCATTCTCCTATGACTATACACAGGAGGAAAGCTTTAGTTTTGCTCTTGTCGGTGGTGATACGCATGATCCTTGTCAATTACAAGAAAAAATAACAAGTATTTTGTTAAAAGCAAAAAATGGAGAAAATATAAAAGAAGATGGGCTAGAACGAGTAAAGAGAAATAAAATAGGAACGTTTTTAAGAGCAATGAATTCTCCGGAATATATTGCGAACCAATTTACACGGTATGCATTTAATGAAATGGATTTATTTAAAGTTGTACCAATACTTGAAGAAATTAATGATCAAGATGTTAAAAGAGTTGCTTTGGAATTGATTGCGAATGATCGAATTACAGTTTGTAAAGTTTTGCCAAAAACGGAGTAAATACTATCGGGGTACTTTTACCCCGTCTTCAAACGTATAATGTGAAGGGTGTAACAATAAATGATATTTTGTGCTTTTAGGGGGAAAGACCTTGGTTGAAAAACGTTTTATACTAGTGACGGGAGCTAGTGGTGGAATCGGACGGGCCATCTGTTATGAACTAGCTAAACAAGGGTACTCATTATATTTACATTATTTTAAAAACAGAGAAATGATTGAAGAGATGACGCAAGAATTTAATATACAGTATCCTAATGGGGAATTTATACCGATTCAAGCTGATTTACGTATCGAAGAAGCTGTTACAGAGCTTTGTCATAATATTTATCAAATAGATGGGATTGTTCATAATTGTGGAATTGCGATCAGTAAGTTATTAACGAATATGCTTCCAGAAGAAATTCATGATTTAATTGCGCTACATTTAACTAGTCCTATTGTTATTACAAAAAACTTATTACAAAAAATGGTTCATAGAAAAACAGGTTCCATTATATTCGTTTCTTCTATTTGGGGACAAACAGGTGCTTCTTGTGAAACCGTTTATTCTGCAGTCAAAGGTGGACAAATAAGTTTTGCTAAAGCTTTAAGTAAAGAAGTCGCTTTAAGTAATATTCGCGTAAATGTTGTCGCACCAGGGATAATAAAAACAAAAATGTTAGATCATTTAAATGATGAAGCTATCGAGATCGTTCGCGATGAGATACCGTTTGGAAGATTAGGTAGACCAGAAGAAGTTGCACAAGCAGTAAACTTCTTACTTTCTGATCAGGCATCCTACATAACTGGACAAGTGTTAGGTGTAAATGGTGGTTGGTATACATAATAAGGGATAGCAAATGTAAATTAATCTTTTTTTGATAATTTCTTGTATAAATTCTTCTAGGTTATGCAAAATAATATCGAATATCTCAAAAGGGGGTTATCACATGAGTGTTTTGCATAACTGGGAAGAATGGAAAAATTTTCTTGGTGATCGTCTAAATCAAGCACAAGAGGCAGGTCTAGATCAAAATACGATAACGGATCTTGCTCATCAAGTTGGAGATTATTTAGCAAGCCAAGTAGATCCAAAAAATGAGCAAGCGCGTGTACTAGCAGATTTATGGTCTGTAGCCAACGAAGAAGAGCAACAAGCAATCGCCAATACGATGGTAAAATTAGTTCAAAATAATGGAACAAAATAAGAGAGGGAATACCTCTCTTTTTCATTTTATATTCATATTTTTCTCACCAAAGGGTTAAAATTGTCTGAAGAAAGACTAAATAAATAAATTCGTAAAATTATTTGCGTATTTCCTTTCATATCTTAACTAAATCATATATTATAATTATTAGTGAGTGGGTTAACATAGGTGATAATAGGTGAGTGCAAATGGTGGAGAAAAAAGAGTGGTATTTGGAATACGAAATTAATATTAACCGCCCAGGATTGCTTGGAGATATTTCTTCATTAATGGGAATGCTATCAATAAATATTATAACGATTAGTGGAATTAACCAAGGTTCGAGGGGTTTACTTATTTTGTCAACTCAGCATCAAATGGAACGGTTGAAACAATTATTAGAGTTAATGGAGACAATTAATTTAATTAAGTTAAGGGAGCCAACATTACATGACCGTTTAGCTGTCCGTCATGGTCGATATATTCAACGTGATGAAGATGATAAAAGAACATTTCATTTTATTCGCAATGAAATTGGTATGCTTGTTGATTTTATGAGTGAGATTTTTAAAGAAGAGGGGCATCAATTAATAGGTATACGCGGTATGCCTCGAGTAGGAAAAACTGAATCTGTTGTAGCAGCGAGTGTCTCTGCTAATAAGAGATGGTTATTTGTTTCCTCAACTCTATTAAAACAAACCATTCGCAATGACTTAATTGAAGGTGAGTTTAGCAATAAATATATCTATATTATTGATGGGGCCGTATCGATGAAACGTGGAAATGAGCGACATTGGTCACTCATACGAGAACTTATGAGGCTTCCCGCAATAAAAGTCGTGGAACATCCCGACTTGTTTGTCTCCAACTCTCAATATGAGTTAAAGGATTTTGATTATATTATTGAGTTAAAGAATGAACCAAATGAAAAAATTACATATAACGTTGGTAAACAAAATATGTTTACTGAATCAGGTTTTGATGGATTTGATTTTTAACTAAATGGAAGGTGTTACCATTGTCAGAATTAGGAAGTAAATTAAAAGAAGCTCGGATTGAAAAAGGGTTAACTTTGAATGATTTACAAGAGATTACAAAGATTCAAAAACGGTATTTATTAGGTATTGAAGAAGGAAATTATGATTCGATACCGGGAAAGTTTTATGTACGGGCATTTATCAAGCAATATGCGGAAGCTGTTGGAATCGATACAGAAAGTTTATTTGATGAATTCAAACAAGAGATTCCTTCAGTCTATGAGGAGGATATTCAAGAACAAATTACTCGAACACAATCAAGGAAAACGGATCAAGCAGCATCAAAAATGATTGAACTATTGCCGAAAGTTCTCATAACAGCAATTGTAATTGGGTTGATTATTTTAGGATGGTTCTTTGTTCAAAAGGTCATTGGTAATAACGCATCAGTAACAGATGATGCTTCTAAAAACGAAGTGGTAGATTTTCAAGAATCGGGTAACTTACCGGAAAACAAAAAATCTGTTGCTACAAATAAAAATAATACTGCTAAACAAGATACACCAAAAAAAGAGACCAATTCTAAAACAGAAGACGAGAACTCAAAAGGAACACAAAACATTTCGGTTATATCCTCTGAAGGAAATACAACCACATATAAGTTAACAAATGCGGATTCCTTTATGTTGAATTTAAAAGTAACGACAGGCGGGAAATCTTGGGTTGGAATGGAAAGTACAAACAATAAACAACTTCTGAATTCTACGCTAACAGAAGATACTCCACAATCGTTTGATTTAACGAATGAACAAGAAGTAAAAATTCGTACCGGTTATGCACCAGCTTTGGAAGTTTATATTAATGATGAAAAAATTGATATACCGAAGAAGGCAAATGTGCAAACAATAATAATTCAATATGAAAAAAAAGGAGAATAGTCATTATAAAAGATGACTATTTTCTTTCGTTCATATAAAATAGAAAGGTAGAAAATCCCATCCTTATTAGCAAAAGTTATAGTAGTTAAATTTTTGGAGGTCTTAATAGTGAATATACCAAATAAAATTACTTTTTCTCGCGTTTTTTTAATTCCTATTTTTGTTATTCTTATGGTAGTTGATTTTCCTTGGGGGACTATCCAATTTGGAGAAGTTCATATACCTGTGTCCGAATTGGTTGGAACAATTATTTTTATTATTGCATCAACTACGGATTGGATTGATGGTTATTATGCCAGAAAGTATAATCTTGTAACAAATTTAGGAAAATTTCTCGATCCTTTGGCAGATAAATTACTTGTTTCTTCTGCTTTTATTATTTTAGTTGAATTAGGATTAGCCCCATCTTGGATCGTTATCATTATCATTAGTCGGGAATTTGCTGTAACAGGATTAAGATTAATATTAGCTGGTGATGGCGAAGTAGTGGCCGCAAATATGCTTGGAAAAATTAAGACCTGGACACAAATTATCGCTATCATTGCATTGCTTTTGAAAAATGTACCATTCTCTTATATTAACTTCCCATTTGCAGATCTCGCTCTATATGTAGCAACACTCTTTACACTTTGGTCCGGTATTGATTATTTCGTAAAAAATAAACATGTTTTTGCAAACTCAAAATAAATGATTATGATTAAAAAAGTTGAGATTCGGGAGGTCTTCGTATGAATGGTGAGATCATCTCAGTAGGTTCAGAGTTATTACTCGGACAAATTGTAAACACAAATGCAAAATATATATCACAACAATTAGCAACAATCGGTGTGAATACGTTTTTTCAAACGGTCGTTGGTGATAACGCTGATCGGCTAAAAAAAGCTATCGAAATTGCGGAAACCCGCTCAAATTTAATTATTTTTACTGGTGGATTAGGTCCAACGAAAGATGATCTAACAAAAGAGACGGTTGCCGCTCATATCGGTGTTAAGCTTATCTATAATGAAGTAGCACTTCAATCAATTCAAGAATTTTTTAAAAAGCGGAATATTGCCATGACAGATAATAATCGTAAACAAGCACTTGTTTTTGAAAATGGTGAAGTGTTACCTAATGATACAGGGATGGCCCCTGGTATGGTTATTACAATAAACGGAATAACGTATATGCTACTTCCTGGCCCACCAAGTGAATTAGAACCAATGTTTTCAAACTATGGGTTAAATGCAATTTTAAATCGGTTGGAAGTTGTAGATAAAATCGAATCACGTGTGTTGAGATTTTTCGGAATTGGCGAATCTAGCTTAGAACATAAATTAGAAGATCTAATAGATCGGCAAACAAACCCAACAATTGCTCCACTTGCATCAGATGGGGAAGTAACACTACGACTCACTGCTAAACACGCAAATGATTATGAGCGCAAACAACTTCTTGACCGTGTTGAGTTAGAAATATTGAATCGTGTTGGAGAAAATTTTTACGGTTATGATGAGACAACCATTGTTAAGAAAATGGGAAATCTTATAGAGGAAAAGAATATGACCATATCAGTAGCCGAAAGTTTAACGGGTGGGTTATTCCAAGAAGAACTAACATCCATCTCAGGTGTAAGCAAATGGTTTAAAGGAGGAATTGTTTCCTATCTACCTGAGATAAAAATAAATGTATTAGGTGTAAAGAAAGAAACAGTGGAAAAGTACGGTGTTGTAAGTGAAGAATGTGCCAGAGAAATGGCAGAAAACGTTCGTAAACTAATGAATACGGATATCGGAATAAGTTTTACCGGAGTTGCTGGTCCATCCTCACTAGAAGGAAAAGAGCCGGGTACTGTTTATATTGGGGTCTCTTTTAAAAATGAGCCACCTACCGCCCGATTAGTGATTTTACCAGGAAATCGTGAGACTGTTCGTGTTCGTTCTGTTAAAACAGGGGCATGGCTAATCTATAAGAAATTACGGGATATACAAAATAAGTAAAGAAAAAGGGCAATCTTTGCGGTTATGACAGTTTTGTTTTTTGACTGTAAACTAAAATGATTGTCCTTTTTATTCATTATACGGTTAAAAGCTGACAATAATAAGGAAATGGTACATAATTAATGAAATAAAGAATAGAAATAGGTGAATTTTATGAATAGGTTGAGTACCTTATATGAACGAGCAACTAAAAAGGTGATAGCCAAAATTTACGAAGATATTATGCGTTATTTTGAATGGCATAGTGAAAGGATTCCAGAACTAAATCAATATTACAACGAAAGAAAAGATTTTCTCGAACATACTTGGTTCAATATATGGACAAATATAGTTACGAGCGATTTTTCAATAAAAGAACGAAGACAATTTTTAATCGAAAAAGGTATCTCCTTTGAAACGACAGATAAAAAATTAGTGAAAAAGCTATTTCGCGATGAAATAAAAAAAGTCGCTCCTTTCAACGTTCAAAAATGGTTATTCGAAACATTTTCTACTAATGAATGGGAGAAAATGTACAAGTTAACGAAGGAAAAAGAAAGAGAAAGAATAGAAAAAGAACAACAAAAATTGTTACGGAAGCAGAATATGCTCACGTTTATTGAAATTGTAAAAGAGTGGATAAAAAATAATGAAAATAGGATCTATCTCCATATTAGATATAAAGTTGCATTACAACTTAAGAGGGATTTAGAAAAACAAATAAAATATAAGTTAATTGGAAGAAATTGGGGAGATCAACAATTAGTGAACGATGGACATTTCTCCGCATCAAATTATCGGACAGTAGAACAATTTTTTTCTGAATTTACAGGGGATATGATAGAGGATGATGATTGGGGACGATTATACTTTGAATACGAAACATATGGAGATTGTTATTACCAATTGCTTTATCAAATGCTAATTGAACTAATGGATCTTGAATTTCAAAATGAGCTTAAGAAAGAATTTGAGGATAAACCCGAATTAATGAGTGACTTATTTGAAACAGGGGAATGGATAGTCATCATTGAAGATCATTTGGAAGAACGAATAAATGACATCTATACAAATATTTCTAATGAATATATTGATGATATGCTTGAGGTGGCAAATATTGATTCATTTCAAATGAAACAGCAACATGAATTCCTTCAAAAGCACCAACGTTTACAAGAACAAAGACGTTTAGCAGAAGAATTGGAGCGAAAAAGAAAACAAGAAGAAGAACAAAGAATCATGAAAGATGTTTTTGAACGTGAAATGGTGCCTCGTGGAAAAGCAACTCATTATATCCTTCATATTGGTGATACAAATACAGGGAAAACATTTCATGCATTAGAGAAAATGAAAGAGGCGGCATCTGGTTGTTATTTAGCTCCATTAAGGCTTTTGGCGCTTGAAGTTTATGAAAAGTTAAATGAAGAGGGTGTTCCATGTTCCTTAAAAACTGGAGAGGAAGAAAAAATAATACCCGCTTCAAGACATATATCATGTACTGTAGAAATGTTTAGCGAAAAAGATGAGTATGATTGTATTGTCATTGATGAGGCACAAATGATTGCGGATAGAGAGAGAGGATTTTCTTGGTATCAGGCAATCACAGGAGCTATCGCGAAGGAAGTACATATCATCGGAAGTAAAAATACGAAGAGTATGTTCCTTCAATTACTTGAAGGTGATGTAACCATATATGAATACAATAGAGATACACCGTTAAAAGTTGAACGTCAAAAATTTACAATTAATCAAGCGAGAAAGGGGGATGCATTAATTTGCTTTTCTCGTAGAAAAGTACTTGAGACAGCTGGATTTTTAGAGCGAAGTGGAAAAAAAGTAAGTATGATTTACGGAAGTATGCCACCAGAAACAAGAAAAACACAAATTGGTCGATTTATTAATGGAAATACATCTGTAATTGTTGCAACAGATGCTATTGGGATGGGGTTAAATTTACCTATACGACGGATTGTATTTTTGGAAAATGAAAAGTTTGATGGAGTAAAAAGACGTCGCCTCACCTCACAAGAAGTTAAGCAAATTGCCGGACGAGCAGGAAGGAAAGGCCTTTATAATGTTGGCAAGGTCGCCTTCTCTTCTGATATCGCAATGATGAAAAGGCTTTTAGAGAAAGAGGATCCTCCTTTACATACGTTTACGATTTCACCAACAAATGCGATGCTTGAACGGTTTCAAAAATATAGTCATCACTTAGGTACCTTTTTTGCATATTGGAATCGGTTTGAAAACCCAAATGGTACGATTAAAGCTGTCCTTTCACAAGAACAAGAATTGTATCAACTAATCCAAGGTACAAATATTGAAGCAAGATTATCGTTAATGGATCTATATAGTTTCTTACATTTGCCTTTTTCAGCAGGGGAAAAACAACTCGTTGGACAGTGGATCGAATCCATGACGGCAATCGTGAACAATGATGAGTTACCAGAGCCTATTGATAAAAGAGGAAGTCTAGATGAAATCGAGCTAACGTATAAGTCGATCGGATTGTACTTACTCTTTTTATATCGTCTAGGTAGAAAAACAGAAGCCACTTACTGGGAACGAATAAGAAAGGAAGTTAGTGATGAGGCGAATGACCATTTAAGAAGAGCGGTTAAAAAATATAAGAAGAAATGTAGAAATTGCGGGCGGAAGTTACCGTTTGATTACCCATATGGAATTTGTAGCCGATGCTATGAAAATAGACACTTTTTTCATTATTAAAAGATAGGAAAAATGTATATGAACAAACGACCTAATATATATATTGATGCGGATGGATGTCCTGTTGTTGATTTGACAATTAAAATTGCTAAAAAGTTTGCTCTTAACGTAATTTTAATTTGTGATACGTCACACTCGATATTTCATACTGATGCAGAGACAATTGTTGTTTCAAAAGGAGCGGATGCAGCTGACTTCGCTATTACTAATCGTGTAAAAAAAGGGGATATTGTTATAACACAAGATTATGGATTAGCTGCGATGATTCTTGCAAAACAAGCTATTGCCATGAATCAAAATGGATTACAATATACTTCGGACAACATTGGGCAGTTACTTGAATTTAGACATATGGCACAAAAGGTAAGAAAATCTGGTGGGAGAATAAAAGGTCCGAAAAAACGAATGAAAGTAAATGATGAAAAGTTTGTAAAGGAATTCACAAAATTATGTGAGATAGTTATTAAAGAAATAGACGATAATTATATTATGTAAACAAATGTGTTAAAATTAAACATTTTACTTAATACTACGATTTTTAAAAGTAATTATTCCTATTGCCTATATAAAAATATAAATTATCTTCCCTCAATATACGGAGTAAGGTATAATGAAAAGAAACTGGACATAATTTGTCCTATTATAAGGTCACAAGATACAATTGATTTCGTAAAATATAGAGCAAAGTGAGGTTTATTAGTTGGAATATGATAAACAAGTAAAAAACAGACTAAAACGTATTGAGGGGCAAATTAGAGGGATTTTACGAATGATGGAAGAACAAAAGGATTGTAAAGACGTAGTGACACAATTGTCTGCTACTAGAACGGCAATTGACCGAACGATAGGGGTTATCGTTAGCTCCAACCTAGTTCATTGTGTAAAAAATCCTGAAGAACATGGTGGAAAAACGCCAGAAGAAGTCATTCAAGAAGCAGTTAATCTCTTAGTTAAAAGTAGATAACATTTAAATTCTTAAATCAAGGCTGTTACAAGTTATTAAGCTATGTAACAGCCTATTTTAGTTCAAACATGTTTTGAACTAAATTTACCAGAACTAACCGTTAATAATAAACGATTTTAAAGGAAAAATGAAGATAAAAGAGGTGAGAACATGAACTTTTTTCAGCAAGATAAAGCATATCAAGCAGGAGATATTGTGTATGTTTTATATCGGAATCCCCATACGCAAGATGTTGCTAATATTCAAGAAGCAGCAGTTGTTAGAAACCCAGATAATCCAAATCAATTAGCAATTTTTTTATATGAGACATATTATCCATTGACGGATGAAATTGCGATTTTCCAAAGTGAAGACGAAGCAAAACAGGCATATGATTATTTTTTTGGCAGTGAAGAAGAGACACAATTTTTTTAGTTAATAAGGAAGGATTCGGTAGCATACATCAATGCCGAAAATCGATTAACTACGGCTTTCGTTTTGCCTAATGGCTATAGCCCTGAGTTATCTTTAAACTATGAATTGTATTAGAAAGGTAGGGACAACTATGGGGAAACCGTTCACCCCGAAACTAGTTTATTTTGAACCGCATGCGTTAGATTATCCACTTGGAAAACAGTTACTAGATAAATTTGAAAATATGGGCTTGGAAATACGGTATACCACTTCCCATAATCAAATCCGGGATTTACCAGGAGATAATGACTTTCAAAAATATCGTGTTGCAAAATCAACTTTAGTAGTTGGGGTAAGAAAAACACTTCGATTTGATACATCAAAGCCTTCAGCAGAGTATGCGATACCACTAGCCACTGGCTGTATGGGTCATTGTCATTATTGCTATTTACAAACAACAATGGGAACGAAACCTTATATTCGAACTTATGTCAACGTTGATGAAATATTTGAATCCGCAGATAAATATATGGAAGAAAGAGCACCTGAAATAACAAGATTTGAAGCAGCCTGTACATCTGATATTGTTGGAATTGACCATTTAACCCATTCATTAAAACGCGCAATTGAACATATTGGTGCATCAGAATATGGACGACTTCGCTTTGTAACAAAATTTGAACATGTAGATCATTTACTAGATGCAAAACATAATGGGAAAACACGATTTCGATTTAGTGTAAATGCGGATTATGTTATTCGCAACTTTGAACCTGGAACCTCCCCATTAGCAAAAAGAATTGAAGCGGCTGGTAAAGTTGCCAGAGCTGGATACCCACTTGGATTCATTGTTGCGCCAATCTATCTACATGAAGGATGGGAAGAAGGGTATTATCATTTATTCGAACGGCTTGACGCAGAACTTCCACAAGATGTTCGAAAAGGTATTACTTTTGAATTTATTCAGCATCGTTTTACAAAGCCGGCAAAAAGAGTAATTCAGAAAAACTACCCAATGACCAAATTAGAATTAAATGAGGAAGCAAGAAAATATAAATGGGGTAAATACGGAATTGGTAAATACGTATACCAAGATGAGCAACAGAAAGATATACAAGAAAATTTACACAGTTATATGAGAAAGTTTTTTCCAGAAGCGAAACTAGAGTACTTTACATAATATAATTATAATAACCCAGAGAAAAGTACTGTACTAATTTGAAAAAAATGAAAACCTGTCCTTCTTTTTTTCCTGCTTACATATACTTTTTATAGTTAGGTAAAGGGGAGGGCAAAGTTATGTTCCAAATGTTTGAAAAGGCTATTTTAGGAATGGCTTTTTTACGTATGTTTTCAGGATCCATTGAAATTTTAGTTGCAATTATTATTTTGAAATTAAATGATGTAGAAAAAGCTTTGATGGTTAATAGTTCATTAGCACTAATCGGCCCATTAATTCTAATATTAACCACATCGATTGGACTAATTGGCTTAGCAGATAAAATATCTTTTGCCAAAATTATTTGGGTGTTCATTGGAATCACATGTATTTTATACGGGATAAAGAGTGGTTAAATATAAGTTCATTAGCCAATCACGAATAATTTTTCGTGATTGGCACGACTAAATAGAAAATCACCTTTCCTTTATTTCAACTAGTGATTTAAAAAGGGTTTTACTATTATCCTCATTTCTACCCTCGATATAAATGATATCATCCTCCGATTGTGTGATATCTTTATAAAGAATAATTGTTTCTCCGGGGAAAGCTTCATTATTAAAATTCATTTCTACAGATTTCACTTCAAATTGATTATGTTTTTCAATTGGAAAGACGTCCATAACATAGTCTACATATTTTGAGTTGTTTAAATGCCCGTTAAAGTCAATATCACTATAGCCAATCACTTTTTTATAAACCTTTTCTATATTACCGTAGTCTTGTAATTTACTAAGTTTATTATTTAACGCACGCTCTTCTCTAACTGCTGGATATTGTATTCCAATTGAATCATTTCGTTTTAATTTACGCTCATTTATATCCATTAAAACCCAAATTGAGCTTGCCTTGATTAAAATATCACCTCTTGTATTACGAACTAGAAAATCCCGCTCAAATTCAATCCTTTTTGGTTCATGAGGCCAAGTTTCTATGGTAATTTCTTCGTTATATTTAGGCATCCTTGTAACTTCAACGCGAATACGCATTAAAACCCAGGCAACACCGTACTTATAGGCTAGTTGTTCAATCCCCCAACCTAAGTTCTCTGCGGCAAGACTCGCAACATCTTGAAAGTAACTAAACAATGTACTCAATTTAAGTTCTTTAGCAAAATCAACATCACGTAAATCTACATGCATGTTTGTACGATAAGTTATACTTTCCATGAAAACATCACTCTTTCTTGTAACATAAATTTTTAAGCGAAATATAATAAGATTAATTATTATCGAATGTTAACTTAGCGAGATAAAGTAAATGATTGGAAGAATGATCCAATCATTTCATATAGTTTAATCCTAACAAAAAAATCATTAATTTTCTATTCAGCACAAATTGTTTTTGTAAATTATAGCACTTTATATGAACGTATGTTAATATAGGCATATACTGAAATTTAATTGGAGATGAGATTATGTCAAATACTGGTGAAGATACATCGAAGTATTTTCGAAAGGAATTAGATGAGGAGACATTATTTGTTGTATCTCAAACATTCAAAGCACTCAGTGACCCAACCCGTATTCGGATACTTAATTTACTATTTGAAAGAGAATACTCGGTTAATGAAATAGCAGATACGTTAAATTTACGTCAGTCTACAGTATCTCATCAATTGCGTTTCTTAAAGAATTTACGTCTAGTAAAATATCGTCGTGAAAAGACAACTCTTTTTTATTCTCATGATGATGATCATGTTATGGATATACTAAAACAAACAATTGAACATGCTGAGCACGAGTAAATATAACCTTATAGCAGTAATCTCTACTCCTATAAGTGGCGATGAAACAAGTTTTATAATATTAAATTTAGGGGGATTAAAAATGTCTCACCATCATGACCATAGTCATTCTCATACAGGCAATAAAAAAGCATTATTTATTAGTTTCCTTATAATTACAACCTATATGTTTGTTGAAGCAATTGGTGGATTTCTTACAAATAGCTTAGCTCTTTTATCGGATGCAGGTCATATGTTAAGTGATTCAATTTCCTTAGGTATCGGCTTATTAGCTTTTACAGTCGGTGAAAGAGTAGCTAGTTATAGTAAAACGTATGGCTACAAACGCCTCGAAATATTAGCTGCATTTTTTAATGGAGTTACATTAATAATTATTGCATTATTTATAGTTTATGAAGCAATTGGAAGGTTTTCAAATCCACCAGAGATTGCGTCGACTGGTATGTTTGTGATTGGAATTATCGGTTTATTAGTAAATATACTTGTCGCTTGGATTATGATGAGGCAAGGAGATACGCACGATAATTTGAATTTACACGCGGCGTTTTTACATGTGATAAGTGATATGCTTGGTTCTGTTGGTGCAATTGTCGCGGCCATTTTAATTATGTTGTTTGATTGGGGTTGGGCAGACCCCGTTGCAAGTGTCCTTGTCGCCATTCTTGTTTTGAATAGCGGTTGGAAAGTGACGTTAGACTCCATTCATATTTTAATGGAAGGAACGCCAAAAAATATTGATATTGACGACATTGTTCAAACGATGAATAAAATTGATGGTGTAAAAAGTATTCATGATTTGCACATTTGGAGTATAACGAGTGGGATTAATGCAATGTCTTGTCATGCCGTTGTTGATGGTAATATTTCAATTACCGATTGTCAAAAAATATTAAGAACAATTGAACATGAATTAGCACATAAAGGAATTCAACACGTAACAGTTCAAATGGAAAATAGTGACAATCCTCATGGGGAATCTATTATGTGTGAAGGTCACTATCCAGTTCACATTCACCACCATCATCATTAATAGACTTTTTATAATTAAAAGGACAATGTACTTACCCAAGAATGGATAACTGGCCATTCTTGGGTTTTTAATACAGTTATTTATTATTCATTTTCCTCAAGGTAATTTAACAGTTTTTCTTCTTTACTATTACCACCATAATCAGGAATATTAGCTGCGTGTTGTTCATGATAGTTTGACCCAGAACCGTTTTTTCTTGTTAACGACAGTCTCTCTTTAACTTCTTTATTATTTGTCATAAGAATCACCTCCATGGTACTATTTAGGTTCTTCAAAAGACTTCCATCTATTCGGTATTTTGCAAATTATTGTCTTAAAAAACATTTGCTATTTCTTTTGCTCGTTCAATTGCTTCACTAACAATGGTATCTGTCTTGTCAGGATTATAATCCATTCCTTCAACAAATAATTGGTGAAAATCTGTTACTCCTAAAAAGGTAAAAATCGTTTTTACGTATTGGCTTGCAGGATCTAAAACCATTATATATACCACCATTTGCTTGAATATGTAACACTTTTTATCGTTAACTAAACCGATGGTGCCAGTCTCTGTATATTTAAACGTTTTTCCAGCAACGATAATGCTATCAATCCATGCTTTTAGACGGGATGGAATACTTAAACTCCATAAAGGATTGGCGATAATTATTTTATCTTGTTGTAAAAATCCTTCAGTAAATGAATTAAAAAAAGTTACTTTATGTTGTTTTGAATCTGTTAAAGAATAATAAGGTTTACCTTTATTAAGATGATTCCAAGCATTTAGAAGGTCGCGTCGCGGTTAATTTCAGCAACATTCATATTATATAAATTCATATCTTCCATATAATCACTAGGTTGAGCTGCTCTATAGGCTTTAAGAAATGCATCAGTCACTCTTTCATTGAACGTGAAACTTCTTCAGTTAGCGGATGTGCCCTCACAATTAATATGTTGGCCATGCATATTCCTTCTTTCATTGTTTTTGTAACCATATTATGAGCATAAGATCCTTTTTTATAAGAACTTCAAATAAGTTCTTTTTGGTAAATGCGATAAAAAATGGTGATTTTTTTTATCTTATAAATCTTTTTGATATGATAATAAGTGGTAAAATGAATATAGAGTTGTAATTATTATTTTACTAATTTTTGTTGTAAATCTTCTAGAAATCACGGAGGCATTATGAGTATCCCATTTATTATTACTATTTTTATTATTGGATTTGTTGGTTCTTTTTTATCAGGTATGTTAGGTATCGGTGGAGCTATTATAAATTTTCCTATGTTATTATATATACCTCCCTTATTAGGAGTTGGTCACTTCACATCCCATG
This sequence comes from Bacillus andreraoultii, assembly GCF_001244735.1. GTDB lineage: Bacteria > Bacillota > Bacilli > Bacillales > Caldibacillaceae > Caldifermentibacillus > Caldifermentibacillus andreraoultii. The sequence goes on along the minus strand of NZ_LN868937.1, from coordinate 2,160,331 downwards.
AAGTAACAGGAATTGTCGCTATACAAGTATTTTTTACTACAATCGGAGGAGTTATTGCTTATCGGAAAAGTGGTTATCTGAATAAAAAACTAATTATTTATATGGGGATAAGTGTATTATGTGGAAGCCTGATTGGAGGTTTCAGTTCACAATTTATGTCTGAGAAGATAATCAATTTAATTTATGGTGTGTTAGCTTTATTAGCAGTTTTGTTATTATTTATCCCAAGGAAAGAGATAGATAATCGAACAATAGTTGAAATCGATTTTAATCATCTATTAGCTATTTCTTTATCATTCGTTGTAGGAATTGCGGCTGGTATTGTCGGAGCAGGCGGATCCTTTATATTAGTGCCTATTATGTTATCAATATTGAAAATACCAATTAGAGTGACCATTGCCTCTTCTTTAGCTATTACACTAATATCTTCTATTGGAACAATGTTTAGTAAGCTAGTTACGGGGCAATTTTCTTTGGGACCAGCATTCATACTTATTATTGCTAGTTTAATAGCTTCTTCGCTTGGAGCAAGTGCTGGGAAAAAGGTAAATACAAAAATATTACAATTAATCATGGGATGTTTAATTACACTTACAGCTATAAAAATATGGCTTGAAATTTTTTCACATATATAAAAAACTATTGCAAGTTTTTGATAACCATGCTATCTTTAATTTTAGTAAAATATTAACCTTTAATGCGGTCCAGTGAGGCTGAAAAGGGCGTACGAAACAGTTGAATTGTATACTCGATACGAATGTTTGAGCCCTTTTTGTCCTTCTAGACAATTAGGGCTTTTATTTTTACCTACTACTCTTTTAATTCAAGTACAGAGATACTTGGAAAGAGAATGGTGCGGAAAAAATCCAATATCCATTCCCTCAAAAGAGATATTACATTCATGGAGGGGAAAAATGAATTATCAAAAGAAAGCAGTTATTGCATCAACAACAGGTTTGACGTTAGAAGGGATGGACATAATGTTTATCTCTTATGCAATGTCAATGATGATTTCGGAGTTTCATATCGATATGGCACAAGGAGGCCTTATTTCATCCGTTACGAATATTGGTATGCTACTAGGTGGAATTATATTTGGGATATTAGCGGATAAGTTTGGACGTGTGAAAGTCTTTACGTATACAATCATTTTATTCGCGATTGGCACTGGTTTAACAGGTTTTGCAACAAATATAGAACAAGTTTATGTATTTCGATTTATTGCAGGACTCGGGGCTGGTGGTGAATATGGAATAGGTATGGCGCTAGTTGTAGAAGTTTGGCCAAAAAACAAGCAAGGTAGAGCTTCATCTTACGTAAGTGTAGGCGCCCAATACGGAGTTATCTTAGCAGCATTACTTAGTGCGTTCATATTACCTAAGTTTGGGTGGCGAACATTATTCATTATAGGAATGATTCCTGTTATTTTTGCTTTTATTGTCCGAAAGAATTTAGATGAATCACCAGTTTGGTTAGGGGCTCAAAAAGTGAATAAAGATAAAAAAGCAAAAGGTAATCTCAGCCTATTATTTTCAAATTCCAAGGTTACAATGACGACAATCTCATTAAGTATCATGGCAACGGTACAAATTGCTGGATATAATGGGTTAATGATTTGGTTACCATCTATGCTACAAAAATCACAAGGGTTATCTGTATCAAGTTCAGCACTTTGGACAATTAGTACAGCACTTGGAATGATTCTTGGTATGCTAACATTTGGAAGGTTTATTGACTATTTCGGAATCAAGCGAAGTTATGGAATCTTTTTACTATCATCCGCCTGTTCAGTTTACTTTTACTCCTTCGCAACAGGAAGTCTAGGAATTTTAGTTGGAGGAGCAATTGTAGGGTTTTTCTCAAATGGGATGTTTGCAGGATATGGTGCTTTGATAAGTAGTTTTTATTCTGTTGACATTAGGAGTACAGCAACAAATTCAATATTTAATTTCGGCCGGGCGGTAGGTGGTTTGTCACCAATATTAGTCGGATATATTTTGCAAAATTATAATATGAGTATTGTAATGATTTACTTAGCGTTACTCTATGTCATTTCGTTTGTTGTCATGATGGGACTCAAGCGGAATCACGAAATGGATATTATTTCTGTTACAAATTAATTAGATTTAAAAATTACTTATCTCAATTATATCCTTCGTATAACTATTCGATTTTCTTTTAAAATTTACATTTTATTCTATAGAAGCAAAAAATAAATGTTAAAAAATAACAATATGGCAAGTACGTATTATGGTACAATAATAGTATGAACGTTTAAATCGAGGTGAATCCGTTGAAGAATATAAAATTAGGAAAAAGTGATCTATATGTACCAAATATTGTTTTAGGCTGCATGGGAATGTGGAATCTTTCTGTGAATGACGCTACAAAGGTTATTAATAATGCACTTGACTTAGGGATTAATTTTTTTGATCATGCAGATATATACGGTTCTGGTCAATCAGAAGAAATCTTTTCTGAAGCAATTCAAATGAATTCTTCCATTCGTGAAAAAATCATACTGGAAACAAAAGTGGGTATTCGTAAAGATGCAAATGGAAACGGTTATTTTGATTTTTCAAAAGAACATATATTAAACGCTGTAGATGGAAGTTTAAAACGGCTAAAAACAGAGTATATTGATATACTTTTACTACATCGCCCAGATGCACTTATCGAACCAGAAGAGGTTGCAGAAGCTTTTAACTACTTAGAGGAAAGTGGGAAGGTCCGTTATTTCGGGGTTAGTAATCAAAATCCATTACAAATTGAATTACTAAAAAAATACGTCAAACAGGAATTAATCATTAATCAATTGCAGTTAAGTGTTATGCATACAGGGATGATTGACGCTGGCTTAAATGTTAATATGACAAATGATGTAGGAATTAATCGTGATGGCTCTATTCTAGATTACTGTCGTTTGAATGATATCACGATCCAAGCATGGTCACCATTTAGATATGGTCAATTTGAAGGATTCTTTATTGATAATGAAAAATTCCCGAGATTAAATTCAAAATTAGAAGAAATTGGTGGGAAATATGGGGTAGATAAATCAACTATAGCAGTCAGTTGGATTTTACGCCATCCCGCAAGAATTCAAACGATAGTGGGGACCATGCGTCCTGATCGATTAACAAGTATTGCAAAAGCATCAGATACCGTATTGACTAGAGAGGAATGGTATGATATCTATCGTTCTGCTGGAAACGATTTGCCATAAGGATGAAATGAATACATAAAAAAGCGGGAAGAAGAGTTCCCGCTTTTTAAATTAGGTAAGTATGTTTGTTACCTTTCTTGTTTGTATTTTTCTTTTTCTAGCCCTATTGATTTTACTATTAATCTGGTCAATTCTTCACTTGGAAGGGGTTTACTTATGAGATAACCTTGAATATTAGAACAACCAAGCTTGTTAAGGAAAAAAGCTTGTTCCCTCGTTTCAACACCTTCTGCAATAACGGATAATTTTAAATTCTTTGCAAGAGAAATGATTGTAGCAATAATAGCTTCGTTTCCTGAATCTTTCCCGATCTTATCAATAAATGCACGATCGATTTTTAATGTATCGATTGGTAAATTAGCTAAATAAGCTAAAGAAGAATATCCTGTTCCAAAATCATCAATTGATATTTTGATACCACTTTGACGAAACCTTTTCAAATAAGGAGCAACAAAATTAATATGGTTCATGGCAATTGTTTCAGTAATTTCTAAATCTAATAAATGAGGTTGTATGCCTGTCTCGTTTATAATCATATGGACCTTTTCTATAAGATTGGATTGTTTAACTTGGCGTGGAGATAAATTCACACCTACTTTAATATTAAAACCAATATCATTCCAAATCTTTGCCTGAATACATGCAGTCTTTAAAACCCATTCACCAATAGTTACAATTAAACCTGTCTCTTCTGCAATCGGAATAAATTCATTCGGAGGGATCAATCCAAATTTTGAATGATTCCAACGTAGGAGTGCTTCAACGCCAAACACTTTTCCGGTAGAACATTCAACTTGTGGTTGATAATGTAAGACAAGTTCATCTTTTTCAATCGCAGAGTGTAAATCATGTTCGAGAATAAAAGGTTTTGAACCAATTCTACTTGATTTATTGTAAAAACTGTACCCATTTTTCCCATTTTCTTTTGCTTGATACATTGCTACATCTGCATGTTTCATTAATTCGTCAATGGTTTTTCCATCGTCAGGAAACATAGCAATTCCAATGCTACATGTTACGAATAATTCATTTTCATTAATCGTATACGGCGAACTTAATGCTTGAAGGATTTGACGAGCAATTAATTCCATATCATTTTTGCTAGTAATTTCTTTTGCTAAATACGTAAATTCATCCCCGCCTTGTCGAGCAACGAGATCATTCTTTCTTTTTAATCTAGTAAGTCGTTTGGCAACAGCGATAATTAATTCATCGCCACCTTTATGACTTAGAGTATCATTAATATGTTTGAAACGATCCAAATCAATAAATATAATACCAAAAGATTTCTTCTTTTCCTGATATTTATTTATGATCGTTTCAACTGTTGCTTCAAACTGTCTTCGATTAGGTAGATCAGTTAATTGATCATGGTAGGCCATGTGGGCAATCTTCTCATGGTCTAACTTATTTTTTGTAATATCTTTTCCAATAATATATAAACCATCGAGTTGAGCCTCTATTATAATTGGTGTAACAGTAAAATGAAAATAACGGGTTGCTTTGTTTTCTATCTTTACAGGAATTTCAAAGCTATGGATTGCCCCCGTTTTCCCGATTGCTATTGCATTTATGACTGTAGCTTTAAATTTTTTTGATACATAAGCTAAAATCGGTTTACCAAGTAATTCTTCTTTTGGCCTCCCAAATAGAAATAATGCTAATTTGTTTAAGTGAGGTTATATGTCCAGTTAAATCAACAGTAACAATAGCATTTGCATTATATTCAAATAAAGACCGATATCGTTGTTCGTTTTTCATTAGTTCTTTTGTCTTTTTAAAATTCTTATCAATTAGATTATTATTTTCTAACAATGTTAAAAATTGCCTTGCAATAATTAAGAGTGTACAAATGAGAAATCCGATACGAAAAATCATATCATTTTTTTGATAGTAATAAACAAATATTAAAAATATGAAAATGACTGAATATGGAATAATGAACGAAAATAACGGAACTTTATTATAAAGCTGGCGTGCCCGATTCTTTTTATTCTCTTCAGTCTGAACATAGTATGAAAAGCCGGCATAACCTATTAATAAAGAAGATAAGGAATAGAGGGGGTCAATCATTGTCCCTGAAATATAAGTATTTGTAAATTGTGTATAAGAGTATATCGTATCAGCCCAGATTTGAATAAATAGGCCAGTAATTAATAGACCAGTCCATTTTTTTATGTTACAACTTTCACTAATGAATATAAGACTCATAGAGCCGAAAATAAGTAGAAGATCCCCTAAAGGGTAACCTACAGAAACAAAACGTTCGAGTAGAGAAGCATTTGATGATGTTAACATAGGTGAAATTAAATAGTAAAAACTAAATACAGATATAACAGTCATAATTACAAAAACATCGATGAGAAATTTGAACATTCCATACAAACGTTCTTTACTCTTTAATGTATAGATAAAAGCCGAAAAATAAAATCCAATTTGTAAAAGATAAAGTATGTCAGCATAACTCGGAAATGGGACTTGGATTTTTAAAATATTTTCATAGGTTAGCCATATAATTTCACCAGTAGCATAACTAAACGTACCAAAGAAAAATAACAACAGAAACAATTGACCCTCTTTATTTTTATTATGTCGATAGCCATTATAAATACTAAATGCCGCTATGATTATAGAACATAATGAAAATATATTTCCCACTAAAATTCTTATTTCATTTGAACCCTTCCACATGTTAAGCCAGGAAAAATAACAAATGACATAGAAGCAAATAAAACTAAGGCTCCAAAATGTATACCTCTTACTACTTTCCAATTTTTACGACACGCTCCTAAGTTAAATCTAAGATGAGTATAATAAATTATAACATACAAATGTGTATAAAGAATTAGGTTGAATTACCTAAAAGTTACCGAATAGTAATGCTTTTGTTAAGAAAAAGTTTCCAATCACTTTTGCTCATGGTTAGGCATATAGTGGGTTAAAAGACGTATTTAAGGGTGAATGGAATGCAAACGGTTATTAATTTGTACTATTTAAAAATCAACAGTATATCAGGTAATGCTTCAATAACAATTGGTGATGCAACTCATAATAGCCATACATCCAATATTAAGTCACAAGGTGTTAATTCTTCATTTGGAGATACCTCGCCAACAGAAGCGATGATGGAGAATGTTTTCATTGATCCCGATGTTAATGATCAGTCTGATCTAGGTAATGTTGATTCGACAAATGTAGGGAGTCCATGGGGCTTTCCAATGGGGGAGATTTGAAAAGAATAGGAGGTTACTATGCCTTATCAAATAAACATTTTAAATATTAAAGTAAACGGGAATACCCAAAATGCAAATATAGATATAGGTCCTACTGTTCATAATAGTCATACATCAAATACAAAATTTTACGGAGCAAACTTTTCACAAGGAGATCTTTCTCCAACATTTTCCCAAATGAATACTGGAAATTTAGATGCGGATGTAAGTGACCAAGACCAAAATGCAAATCCATCTTTACCAAATACAATCCAGTTATAACGAAGGGGCTGGAATTTTGGATATAGAAAAGGTAAAAAAATGGTTAGATTTAACGAATCAATATCGTATGCAAGATGATTGGGTAAAAGTTTTTAGTCATTATCCACCGAAACATTTTTTTGAACATAATAATAATCCATTCCCGAAAATTGATATTTATCAAGATGAGCTAACAAATATAATAATTGTTGAAATACCAGGAGTACGTCAAGAAGATATTCAATTGTTTTTAAAAACAAATAGAGAATTAATGATTAAAGGTAAAATAAACTTCTTATTTCCAAATTGGATACAAATTAAAAAAGAACGATATTTAGGTGAGTTTGAACGAATCATTCAACTTCCGGAACCAACAGAAACACACCTTATTAATCCAGTTTATCAGTCCGGTATACTTCAGGTAACGTATCCAAGGGCAACGGGTGACACAAATCAATTTTAATTAATAAAAGCGCGGAAATATAACCGCAGTGCAATAAGACTCCTTTGGTTGCCTATCTTTCACAACCTCTTATATTATTTATAAATTAGCCGAGAACACTCGTGGTTTCAGTCATGAGTGTCTTGGCTTCGGATATGGCATGGCTTATTCCATGTCAACTATCCGACATCTGTTTAATCTAAAGTTACATAGAAAGGCGGATATAATAATCCGATTGATTAAATTGTCTGACATATGTTTTCCTAAAATTGAAGTGGTCATATGGCAGACGTTAAACGTGGTAGAGGCTATGTGGCTATGTGTACTTCATTCAATACCGTGTTGTATGGTGTGTAAAATATCGCCAAAAAGTATTAATGGTTGATATAGATATAAGAGTAAAGGGAATTCTTCATCGAATTCAAAAAAAATCCAATCCAATCGTATACAACGAAGTACAGAAATGGAAATATAGCGATTATTAACAATCACATCAAACTGCCGAAACTAGGATTAGTTCGTTTTGCGAAAAGTCGTGAAATCGAAGGAAGGAATTAAACGCGACCATTAGACGAATTCCTTAAGGTAAATATTTCATTTCCATTGGAACGAAAATTGAAGTTACAGAATGGGCAAAAACAAATTTGGCTGTTGGTATAGACGTAGGCATAAAAGACTTCGCTGTTCTTTCCAATGGCACAGTCTACTCGAATCCCAAATTCTTCCGTACCTTAGAGGAAAAATTAGTAAAAGCTGGGCGCATCATGAGTAGACGGACAGTAGGTGGTGCGAACTGGTATAAAGCGAAAAGAAAAGTTGCGCGTATCCACGATAAAATCACGAATACTAGAAATGATTACTTACACAAAATCTCCATCGAGATTGTCAAAAACCACGACATCATCGGAATGGAAGATTTGTCAATAAAGAATTTGTTGAAGAATAAAAACCTCGCTAAAGCCATCAGCGAAGTGTCATGGTTCGAATTCAAGATCATGATTGAATACATGGCAAAATCGCAGGAGGCCCATTGCCGTCTGTACTGCTAACTGTCGAAGCGACAGGGGTCGCCTGCTAAATAACGGAGGGATACCTCGATGTTCGCAGGAATCTCGTTACTTTAGTGACCAGTAGTTCAATGCACAATAAAGGTATAATACAAATAAAAAGGACAATGATCATGAAAATTCAATTTGGTTTTGTTGCAAATGCTTTAGGATTGTACAATGCAAGTCCATCGAAAACAATGACTTTTAAGCGTTTTTCTTCACTCCCAAAAGATGAACGGATGGAGAAATTGTTGGAGGTTACTTCACAAAATATTATTAATACAAAGCGGATTTTATTTTATCTTATTGCTCATGAAGTAAAATTATATCGTTTTTCAAGTGCAATGATCCCTTTAGCAACTCACCCAGAAGTGTTATGGGACTATATAACACCATTTAAAAGGGAATGGGAGGAACTTGGGACAATTATAAAAACATGTAATATAAGACCAAGTTTTCACCCGAATCAATTTACACTATTCACAAGTCCGAGAGAAGAAGTTACTACGAATGCTGTGAAAGATATGGAATACCATTATCAATTACTTGAAGCAATGAAAGTATCTGATATAGCGAATATAAATATTCATATTGGTGGGGCGTATGGGGATAAAGAAGGGACACTGGAACGTTTTCATAAAAATATAAAACAGCTACCAAATGAAATTAAAGGGGTAACAACTTTAGAAAATGATGACAAAACATATAATGTTAATGAGACATTAGAGACTTGTGAACGAGAAAAAATTCCAATGGTACTCGATTATCATCATTATATAGCAAATAAGGGTGACGTTGAATTGACGGAAGCTTTACAACGGATTTTTAGAACATGGGAAAATCGAAAACTCCTACCAAAAGTACATATTTCTTCACCAAAATCAGAAAGAGATTTCCGGGCACACGCTGAGTTTGTTTCTTCTGACTTCGTTGTTCCTTTTTTTAAAATGGCGAGGGAACTAAATCAAGATTTTGTTGTTATGATTGAAGCGAAACAAAAAGATTTGGCAATGCTAAAAATTGTAGAGGATTTAACTACGATTCGAGGTGTGAAACGGATTAGTACGACAGAAATCGAATGGTAATGGAAAGATGCATGTTTCAATAATAACTAAAGGAGCCTGAAAATGGGCTCCCGTTCCTAATCAACATCTGTTGTTTGGATGCGATTTTTAAATTGCTCTTGTGTAACAATTAGTTCCTCGTCTCCAATTGCTTCCTTTTGTCTTTTTTCTACATAACCATCTCGATTTGGATGATTACCTGGGTGATTTTTTTTCTTATGATTGAAACTTTTACCACGAGCCATAACAATATTCTCCTTTCTAGAAATCATTAATCTAGTTCCTTGTTACTATCGGCCAATAAAAATAATAATATGTATACTTATTTTTGGTAACTTTAGGAGGGTAGGAGATATAGAAAACTAAGGAGACGACCAAGTATTGGAGAGAAAAGGGCGTAGTTCACTGTAAAAACTTTTTTCCCTTGTAAAGTACTGTTGAAATCTTTCTAATGGATTTATTCATTATAAAGTAGAAATTGAAAAATATTTACTTTAAACTAACAAAAAAAGAGCTGCATTAAAACAGCTCTAAAGTTTCGAATCCTCGTTCATTAAATGTAAAATTAAGATTATATTTTCATTACACCGCCTGTATTAGCAGAGGTTACTAGTTTAGAATACCGAGCAAGATAGCCCTTTTTCACTTTTGACTCAAAGCCATTCCAATCTGCTTTTCGTTTTGTAAATTCTTCATCAGATATCTCAAGAGTTATTGTCCGCTTATTTAAGTCAAGCTCAATCATATCATCATCTTTAACGAAAGCGATTGGTCCACCCTCAGCGGCTTCAGGAGAAATATGACCGATTGATATACCTCTTGAAGCACCAGAAAATCGACCGTCCGTAATTAGACCAACTTTTGCACCAAGACCACGGCCAACAATTTGCGATGTTGGAGCAAGCATTTCTGGCATTCCAGGTCCACCTTTTGGTCCTTCATAACGAATCACAACGACATGTCCTTCTTTCACTTTGCCTGAAATAATACCAGATAAAGCTTCCTCTTGAGAGTCAAAACAAATTGCAGGACCACGATGGTAGCCACCGACAGCTGGATCAACAGCTCCAACTTTGATTATTGCACCATCTGGAGCAAGATTTCCGAATAATACCGCTAATCCACCTGTTTCAGAATGCGGGTTGTTGAGTGGACGAATAACATTTGTGTCTTTAATTTCACATCCACTTACATTTTCCCGAATAGTTTTGCCAGAAACAGATAGCGAATCACCGTGAAATGCGCCTGGCTTTTTCAATAATTCATGGATGATTGCACTAACTCCTCCAGCCCGGTGAACATCTTCAATATGATAATCGGAGGCAGGGGCAATTTTAGCTAAATGTGGGACTCGGTTTGCAATATCATTAATACGTTCCATAGGATATTCAATTTCTGCTTCGTGTGCAATAGCTAAGGTATGTAGTACCGTATTCGTTGAACCACCCATCGCCATATCTAAACTAAAAGCATTATCAATGGATTCAATGGTAACAATATCACGAGGTTTTAAATCATTTTTTATAAGATTCATAAGTTGTTTTGCAGACTTTTTAGCAAACTCGATTCGTTCCTCTGTATCTGCAAGTATTGTACCGTTTCCTGGTAAGGCAAGGCCAAGAGCTTCTGCTAGACAATTCATTGAGTTTGCTGTAAACATTCCTGAACACGAACCACACGTAGGACACGCGAACTGCTCAATTTCTAACAAACGATCTTCACTAATCTTTCCGGATTGGAAAGCTCCAACACCTTCGAAAACAGAAGTTAGAGAAAGGGGATTACCTTGTGAATCTCTCCCAGCACGCATCGGACCGCCACTAACAAAGATAGTAGGAATATTTACTCTTAATGCTGCCATTAACATTCCTGGAGTAATTTTATCACAGTTTGGAATGCAAATCATACCATCAAACCAGTGCGCTGATACAACTGTTTCAACGGAGTCAGCAATAATTTCCCGACTTGGAAGAGAGTATCTCATTCCGATATGTCCCATTGCAATACCATCATCTACACCAATTGTATTCATTTCAAAAGGTACGCCACCTGCTTCTCGGATTGCTTCTTTAACCACTTTACCAAATTCTTGTAAATGAACATGTCCTGGTACTATATCAATATAGGAGTTAACGACTGCAATAAAAGGTTTGCCGAAGTCTTCTGGCTTTACCCCAGCAGCTCGTAATAAGCTACGGTGTGGTGCACGGTCTACTCCTTTTTTTATCATATCACTACGCATTTCGGTCAATTTCATTCCCTCTCTCTCTACTAAATTACTATTCCTAAAATTTTAAACTTTTCCCTATTTTAACACTGTTTTTCTATTATGTGTAGTTTAAATTTCTATAATTTAATGAATATATATTAACTTATGCGATATAAGCTGTTAAAATATAATTTAAAACAACGATGGAAAAAGGGGATACTATGATTAAAGCTATATTTTTTGATTTAGATGATACACTCCTTTGGGATCAACAAAGTGTGAAAGCGGCATTTAAAACAACATGTAAAATTGCAGAAGACTATTATGGCGTGGATTCTAATAAGTTAGAAGAAGCGGTACGAGATGTAGCAAGAAATTTGTACACATCTTATCAAACATATTCATTTACGCAAATGATTGGTATTAATCCTTTTGAAGGGTTATGGGGAGAGTTTAATGATGATTGTGAGCAATTTCAAATTCTTCGTCAACTCGTTCCGCAATATCGTAAAGATGCTTGGACATTCGGACTGAAAGAAATAGGGATAGATGATGAACAATTAGGACATAAATTAGCAGAGACATTCCCAATCAAACGAAAGAAACACCCTTACATATATGAGGATACATATCCGGTTTTAAATCAACTAAAAGATCATTATCGCCTATTATTATTAACAAATGGGTCACCAAGTTTGCAAAAAACAAAATTATCGCTAACCCCAGAATTAATTCCATACTTCGAACAAATTGTTATATCGGGTGATTACGGAAAAGGAAAACCAGATTTAGGAATTTTTCATCATGCATTGTCTCTTATGGAATTAAATACGAACGAAGTCATTATGGTCGGTGATAATTTAAATACGGATATTTTAGGCGCAAACCGAGTAGGCATACAATCAATATGGATTAATCGTGAACAAAAAGAAAGAAATCATATTGTACCTAGCTTTGAAATCAACAATTTGAATGAGCTTTTCTCGATATTAACTGAATTAGAAAATGGAAGTCGAATAAAGTCTTAAGCAAGTTTTACCAAGTATGCTTTTCTCTTAATAGTTAAAACTAATTTTAGTTTTAAAAAAGGAGATGAAGCAAATGGCAAAACGAAAAGCAGAAAGAAATGCGGTAGGAAAATATACGAAAACACCATATAAAAATGTTCAGGAATCGGATTTTACTGCAGAATTTGCGGGTGATGAAAACCCAATGAAAGGCTTTAATCGGAACTCACACCAAGGTAGGGCAGGGAAGCATAATGAACGACCAATTGAATAATAGTAGTGGTAAAAACATTCAAGGCCGCATAGAGTTTGGAAGCGAATTTGGTGATATGAATAGTAATAAAATAATAGAAACATTAGAAATGAATAAGAAGCTAAAGAAGAATAAAAATAATAAATCAGATAAGACAGTCTAGTTCATTTTACTAATTAAAATGTATTCATAAAAAAAGGGATTCTCCAGCTAGAGGGCTGCAGAATCCTTTTTTCGAAGCTTGTGAAATAGGATTTTAAAGGCAGAAACACCGATTTCTATTTAAAGAAATAATCATTAATCATGTTATGAAAATCATTCGCGATATTTTTATCGCCACGATGAATACGGATGGAGAACTCATTTAATTCTTGAACAAAATGTGGATTTGAAGAAATATAAATATGATCAATATCTGTATGAATGGAACGAATTTGATTTCTAATGTTTTCTTTTAAATTTGAACTTAAATATTGTTGATTTGCTAAGACGACGGAAACAAAGGCTTGATTATTTGTAATAATGACATCCGCATCGACTACTTCTTTTAAATCGATAATTTTTTTCTCCGCATTTGTATCGACAAAAAAGTTTTGTGCATAATGATCTCCATTATCCTTTTTGTCTCTCACTTGTAAGATTCTTTGATTATTTTGTTGGCGATTTTGAGACACACTATTATTCGTATTTTCTGTTACGACCATATTTCGGTGGTCGCCTGATTGGCTTTTGTTATAATATGTACAGCCAAAAAGTAGAAGAGAAGATACACTAATCGAAAAATATGCTATTAATCGCTTTTTCAAATTGAACCCTCCATATAATTGCAATGTTAATGTTATTTTTTACTTAACTAACGTTTTTATTCAGTTCGGACTCAATTTGAAAATAGGTCTATCCTAAAGTATACCTATTTATTAATAGTAAACTAATGGTTAATAAGATCATCATACATAAACTTACAGTATCTATACTTTTCCAATGTAACTTTCGAAATGATGACCTTATTCCATCTGGTTGATAGCCTCTTACTTCCATCACATTTGCTACTTCTTCTGCACGATTTAAAGAGCTGACAAAGAGGGGTAAAAAGATAGGTACTAAAGTTTTCATTTGCTGAAAAAGCGAACCTTCACCAAATTCTGTGCCTCTTGCTTTTTGTGCATCCATAATTTTTTGCGTTTCGTCTAATAGGTTTGGAATAAAGCGAAGGGCAATTGACAACATAATTGAAATTTCCTCAACAGGTAATTTAAAGATTTTTAATGGCTTTAAAAGGAAATGAATAGCATCCGTTAAATCAATCGGTTTTGTTGTAAGAGTAATGACGGTAGAGATAAAGATAATCATGACAAAGCGGAAGAAGATGTAAACACCATTAATTAAACCAAATTGTGAAATTGTTATTGGTCCCCAATCAACATATATTTTTCCACCCGCAGTAAAAAGTACTTGGAGAAAAACGGTAAATAAAATGAGCCAAATTAATGGACGGACACCGCGCACATAAGTTTTGAAAGAAACACTAGAGAGATACATAACGAAAAATGTAAACCCCCATAAAAGAATATAAGCTAACCAATGTTTCGCTAAGAATAATATAAAAATAAAATAAAAACCGGCAATTAATTTCGCACGGGCATCAAGTTTATGTAAAATGGAGTCGCCTGGAAAGTAACGGCCTAAGATTAATTTATTCATACAAGTCCCACCTCGATTAAACAGTCTGCAAGCTCATCTACTGATAAACAAGTTTTGGGCAATTGAATACCTGTTTTTTGTTCGATTTGTAATTGAAACCGTCTAGCATCTGGAACGTCTAAATCTAGTGACTCTACAAGATTATGATTCGAAAAAAATTCCCGTACAGTATTGTGAAATACAACTTTTCCTTTATTCATTACAATAATATCTTCCGCATATTGTGCGACATCCTCCATATCGTGAGTAACCATGATCGTTGTTAAATGATTTTCTCTATTCCAAGAAGAAAGCATTGATAATATTTCTTGTTTTCCTTTAGGATCAAGTCCAGCACCAGGCTCATCTAAAACTAATATATCTGGATTCATTGCTAAAATCCCGGCAATTGCTACTCGTCGTTTTTGTCCTCCTGATAATGAAAAAGGGGACTTTTGCAAGTATGATGGATCTAGACCAACTTGTTTAATAACATTATGTGCGATCATCTTTGCATCGGATTCTGATACACCAAAGTTCATTGGACCAAAACAAATATCTTTTTCAACTGTTTCTGCAAAAATTTGTGCTTCAGGAAACTGAAATACCATTCCTACCCGTTTTCGGACTTCTTTTAATGATTTGTTACTTTTACTTGTAATAACATATTTCCCTACTTGAACTTTACCTTGTTTCGGTAAAATTAGACCATTCATTGTTTTTAAAAGACTTGATTTTCCAGCTCCTGTATGGCCAACAATTGCGGTAAATGAACCTTTGGATATTTGTAAATTTACATTATCTAAAACATCACTTGAACGCATTGGACCTAATCGATAATCGGCATACACTTGATTAAATATTATTTCATTAACCATTTGATCATCTCATCTTCCGTCATATATCTATTTTGTATGGGACGACCTTTTTTTAGTAGGGTACGTCGTAATCTTTCACTAAATGGAGCTTCAAAATCAAGTTCGCTAGTAAAAACTTCTTTCGGAGCTCCTGTTGCAGAAATTTGTCCATTTTTTAATAAAATCACCCGATCACTTGATGCGGCTTCATTCATGTCATGGGTAATGGAAATAATGGTTAGGCTTTGTTCTTTTTTTAATTGCTTTAGTGTATGTAATAAATCTTTTCGGCTTCTCGGATCTAACATAACAAATGCTTCATCGAGTAGTAAGATTTTTGGTTGCAACGCCAATAATCCAGCAATAGCAACCCGCTGTTTTTGTCCTCCAGATAGGCGGGAAGGGTCAGCATGACGAAAATCTTCCATACCAACTTCACGTAACGCTTTATCAACACGGATTTTCATCTCATCATAAGGTAAATTCAAATTTTCTAATCCGAACGCTACATCATCTTCAACTGTTGTTCCGATAAATTGGTTATCCGGATTTTGAAAGACAATGCCCATATGCTTTCGTATTTCCCATTTGTTTTTTTCATGTAATGTGAGTCCATTTATTTTTACTTCACCATATTGAGGAGTCAACAAGCCTATTAAAATATTTGCCAAAGTTGATTTTCCCGAACCATTATTGCCAATTATTGAGACCCACTCTCCTTTATAAATCGTAAAGTTTATAGAGGAGAGTGCTTCAATTGCTTCACGCATATCATATTTGAAAGTCAAGTCTTTTACTTCTATCATAGGGGATAAAGGTTTTCCCATTTTTAAACACCTCTTATATTAAAACAGCTAGACAGAGTAACGTGGTAATTGAGCCATTAATAATGATTAAATTTTTTACCGAAACAGAGAATGTTTCATATTTACTTTGTTTCTTATTAAATAGTTTTACATGTTTATAAACCGGTATACCTGCTATGAGGGAAAGTAACATAATTTTTGGAAGTAAATTTAACATAATAGCAACCAAAATAGCTATAAAGGCACCGAAATATAAAGCATTGAATAGCCAAATTGCATACTTTCTACCAATATAATAGGGAAGGGTAAACCGTTTATTTTTTATATCTTCATCAAGATCACATATATTATTTGCAAGCATAATATTAGCAATAGTAAAAATACAAGGTAGAGAAACAAGGACAATCTCTAATATTTTTATTACATCTACCCGTAAACTGATGATAGTCCCAGACCATATGAGATTGGCAATTCCTTTATCATAAGCATTTACATAGACAATTAGAAATAGGATACCGAACCCCATCGTAACACCAGAGAAAATTTCTCCCAAAGGCATCCGAGATATGGGAATTGGTCCGAATGTATATAGAATTCCGATGGCAAAGCAAATCATGCCAATAATTAAAACAAGCAAATCTGTTTTTGTTACAAGTACAATGCCAAGTGCGGTTGCGGTTATTAATAGTAAGAAAATTGTTGTAATTATAATCCACTCTTGTATATTTTCTTGACCGATAATATTTTTCTCTTTTCTATAGCTTTCACTTGTTGCTTTTTTATAATCCATATAATTATTAATAGCTGTCGTCGTTAAGTCAAATAAAAGCATAGAGCAGAAGAAAATGATCGTATTTACAGGTTTAAATGTTTCATAACGATATAAAACAAAAAGCGAACCAACTAGAAAAGGGAAGAGGCTGGCAAGTTTTGTTTGTATTTCAACTAATTTAAAAAACGCGTGTAAAGACATAGGTAATCCACTCCTAGTAGGAATCTAAAATAGTCTTTGCTCGATTAATCTTGTATCGTAAACTCTTTATTTGTTAGCTTGAATTGACCTTTTAAACCATTCGTCATATAAATTTTTTTATCATGTGTAATAAATATTGATTCAACATCATCTAATTTTTTTGCAAAGGCAAGACCTTCCTTTACACCTTTTGAAAATAGAAGGGTAGAGAGGGAATCTCCATCAATTGATTTGTTTGTGATGACAGATACACCAGCGATATCATTATTAAATGGGTACCCATCTTTCGGATTTAATATATGGTGATAAGTTTTGTTACCGACTGTGAGATAACGTTCATAGATACCTGAAGTAACTACCGATTTATTTGCAAGTTGAATGCTACCAATGACTTCTCCACGAGGTGAGAATGGATCTTGGATACCGACAGTCCATTTGTTACCTGTCGCATTCGTTCCATAAACAAATACATTTCCACCTAAATCAACAATTGCAGAAGTAACATGATGTTTTTTTAATACTTTTACCACTTCATCCGTAATAAATCCTTTTGCAATACCACCAAGATCAAGTTGCATTCCTTTATTTTTTAAAAATACGGTTTGTTTTTCACTATTTAATTGAATAGCTTGATAATCAATTAGAGGAAGAACTTGCTCAATTTCCTCTTGACTTGGCTTTCTTGCGTCAGGAAAGCCTATATGCCAAAGTGTACTTAGGGGACCAATAGAAATATCAAAAGATCCATTGGCACGTTTACTATAGGTTTTTCCCGTTTCAATTAACGTATAAATATCTTTTGATACTTTGACTGGTGCCATTCCTGCGCTTGTATTTATGTGATCGATTTCAGATTTATCTTCGTCATCATTGACGGTGATTTGATCTGCTAGTACTTTAATTCTTTCAAAAACAGAGTCGAGAACATCTTCTTTATTTTGATCATAAATTTTTACAGTTACGACAGTACCCATTAAAAATTCTGTTCGACTGGCCGGATTTGTCGTAAGTTTCGGATTATCTGCCTTTTCTGTTTGGCCATTACAACCAGCGATAAAAGACAATAGAAGGGCGATTAGGAGTAGAGTAATTTTTTTCAAATGATTCATCCTCTCAAATATTGCTTTAGAGAAAAAAAGACTTTAGAGAAATCTCTAAAGTCTTTTTCACTTGTCTATTGAAGTTGATTTTACTTATTTTCTTCAAAAACTCGATTATCAACTTCGATAGGAGTAGTATCTCCTTTTTGAGCTGCATTTATTAGTTGTGCTGCATACATTTTAAATGCATGACTTGAATGAGTTGCACCAGAAACAACTTCTACTTCAGCAGCATTTTGTTTTTCTACTAGAGATTTAGCTAATTCTGGAATATATTCTTGAGGACCTGTTCCAGATTTTTCACTCATTGTTTTTTCATATTCTTCATCGTCAGTTTTTAATTTGCCATCACCATTTAAATAATTGTAGTCTACTTTAGAAATTTTTCCATTAGCAACAGTCATTTTAATGAAAGTTTTCCAGCCAGTGGAATCAAGATTCTTTTCTTCTAGACTATATTCCCCATCTTTTAATGGAGCCTTAGTATCGATTTCAATAGCAGTTGTATCACCTTTTTGAGCTGCTTGAATTAATTGTTGTGCATAATTAATGAAGCTTTCAGATGAATGAGTTGCACCAGAAACAACTTCTACTTGGCTAGCATTTTGTTTATTTACTAATTGGTCATTCAATTCTGGAATGTAATCAGCAGGACCTGTACCAGATTTTTCGACCATTGCTTTTTGGTAGTCTTTATCTTCTGATTTTAATTTACCATCAGCATTTACATAATTATAATTAGATTCGGCAATTTTGCCATCTTTTACTGTCATATCAAATTGAACTTTCCAACCATTATCATCGAAATCTTTTTCAGATAATGAATACGTACCGTCTTTTAATGCACCCCCAGCAACTAATTTGCTAGCAACTTCCTCTGTTTTTGGAGCCTTATTTTCATTACTTTTATCTTTAGTTTTCGTAGCATTATCATCAGAACCACATGCTGCTAAAAGTAATGAAAGAGAAAGAGCAGATGCAAAAGCAATCTTGTTGAATTTCATAGTCTCTCACCTTATCCTTTATTTTTTTATCTATTGTGAACTAAGTCACAATTGACATGCTTTATACTATCATGACCGTATTAAATTGTCTGTGACAAAATTATGAACATAGAGTGTTATATACTTCATATGTGAACAAATGGTGAACAGTCTAGACAAGAGGTACCTTCGCGATTACAATAGGACGTGTTGTTCATTTATTCACAATGTTAATCTAAAATTTTTCTTATAATAAAAAGGATAGAGAGGGTTAAATAATGGCTAATACCAATATTGTAATTATTGGCGCTGGCTATGCAGGAGTACATGCTGCAAAAAAGCTAGCTAAAAAATATAAAAAAGATAATTCCGTCTCCATTACGTTAATTGATCGTCATTCGTATCATACAATGATGACCGAATTGCATGAAGTTGCTGCACATCGAGTAGAACCAGATGCGATTCAATATGATTTACGTAAACTATTTAATAGAACGAAAGTAAACTTAGTTACTGATAATGTGACACATGTTGATCATGAGAAAAAGGTAGTGACAACAGAACATGGATCTTTTCCTTTTGATTACTTAGTATTAGGTATGGGTGGCGAACCAAACGACTTTGGTACACCAGGTGTAAAAGAAAATGGTTTTACTCTTTGGTCTTGGGAAGATGCAGTAAAACTTCGTAATCATATAGAAGAAACTGTTCATCGTGCGTCTATGGAACATGATGAAGAAAAACGTAAAGCAATGTTAACATTTACCGTTTGTGGTTCTGGTTTTACTGGCGTTGAAATGATTGGGGAATTATTAGAATGGAAAGTAAGACTTGCAAAAGATTATAAACTTGATCCACAAGATATTACTTTATATCTCGTTGAAGCAGCACCTACGATTTTAAATATGCTGGATCGAAAGGATGCTGGTAAAGCAGAAAAATATATGGTGAAAAAGGGAATTAAAATCTTAACAAATTCACCAATTGTCGAAGTGAAACAAGATGAGGTAGTTTTAAAATCTGGAGAAAGCCTCCCAACATATACTTTAATTTGGACAGCTGGTGTTCGGGCAAATTCTGATACGAAAGACTATGGTATGAGTTCTGCCCGTGCTGGACGTTTAAAAGTAAATGAATATATGGAAGCTGAAGATTTGGAAAACGTCTATGTTGTTGGTGACTTAGCTTATTTTGAGGAAGAAGAGGGAAAACCAACGCCACAAATTGTGGAAGCAGCTGAACAAACAGCAATAACTGCAGCGAAAAATATTATTGCTAAAATAAGTGGTGGTGAAAAACAGGCTTATAAAGGTAATTACCATGGATTTATGGTATCAATCGGTGCTAGATATGGTGTTGCAAATTTAAGTGGGCTTCGTCTAAGTGGTTGGTTAGCAATTTTCATGAAACATATGGTTAACTTATATTATTTCTTTGGAATTCGTAGTGGTTACTATATGTGGAAATATATTGAACATGAATTTTTCCATACAAAAGATAAACGTAGTATCTCTCGTTTCTTTACAAATACTCGTGCTAGTGTCATTTGGAGTGTACCACTACGTCTATTTGTCGGTGGTTTCTGGTTAGTTGAAGCTTTTGCAAAAATATGGGGCGAAACAACTTGGAAAGAAGCAACAGCTAGTTGGTCTAAAGTTCATTTATTATTTACTGGTTTAGGTGAAGATTCATGGTTAGTCGGTTCAACGGTTCGTATGCCTTTTGATTGGTTACAAACAACAACAAGTGGGGCAAGTGAGGCTGCTGATGCTGGAGCAACCGAATGGGCGACTCCAATTTTAAATCATATGCCTGGCTGGTTTGAATGGTTTATGCAAATTGTTCTTCCAAATGCAGATATGGCTGTATTTATGCAAAAATTTATGGTGTTTGTCGAATTAGGAATTGGTCTTGCTCTTATTGGCGGATTATTTACTTGGCTTGCAAGTGCAGCTAGTGCTGGTTTCTTAATCATGTTTACATTAAGTGCGATGCTTGGCTGGGATAAAGTATGGGCACTTCCTGCTTCTATTGCTTTACTAAATGGTGCTGGTCGTTCTATCGGTCTTGACTATTGGGTAATTCCTTGGATTCAAAACAAGTTAGGTCATGCATGGTATGGCAAAGAAAGGGCAATATATAAAGACAACAAGTAATTTTTCATTGTCTTAAGGAATAGTTGAGAGGAGTGAAAGAGATGAAATCATACTACAAAATGATAAAACGTTGGGATATCATCGTAGTTTTCTCTTTAGTTCTCCTTTCATTTATTCCTTTTTTTATTTTTACTTATATTCAATCAGATCGAGAAACTGCGACATCCGTCAATGTAGCAGTTATATCAGTAGACGGTAAAGAAGTAAAACGTATCACTTTAAGCGATAATCAAAAAACACACATTTTTGATATCCATGATGGTGACGGTGGAGTGAATACAATCGAAGTGAAGGATAATAAAATTCGGATAAAAAGTGCCAATTGTTCGGACCAAGTCTGTGTATTAACTGGGTTCATCAAAAAACCAGGAGAGACTATTGTTTGTCTGCCACATAAAGTGTTAATTGAAATTGTAAGTGAAAATCAAACTTCAGATGAGATGATTATTAGTTCATAAATAAGGGTGGGGTGTAGGATGACAAAAAATCAGCGAATTGCATATATTGCGTTATTAGCAGCCCAAGCCGTGATCATTAGTCTAGTTGAACGGGCAATACCCTTCCCTTTTCTTGTAGCACCTGGTGCAAAACTAGGACTTGCGAATATTATTACATGTATGGCCCTTTATACATTATCCACAAAAGATACGATTAAAGTTATTACGATTCGATTAATTTTATCAACATTATTAGGTGGAACAATCTCAACTTTCATGTATAGCGCTAGTGGCGCAATCTTTAGTTTTCTTGGAATGTGGGCAGTGAAAAAACTAGGACCAAAGCGGGTTAGTTTAATTGGTGTCAGTACAACTGGAGCAATATTACATAATGTAGGGCAATTATTAATCGCTAGTTGGATCGCACAAACATGGACTGTATTACTTTATTTACCTGTACTTTCTTTTGTCGGTATTTTAGCTGGGATTGCAACTGGTATTATGGCTAACTTTTTACTAACTCATGTTGAAAAACTTGAATACTATATGTATTTGCAAAGTTCCAAATCAGTAGCAAAATAAGGAGATTCTTTTTCTGAAAATAAAAATAGTTATTCGTTCAAGTCGTTTAAAACTATTGAAGAAGGGAGGATATTTATGCGGATTCATTCCATGTGGGAAAACTTTCCGGAGTTACAAAATGAACTTGTAGATGTGCTTGAACTTATTGATACAAATATTCGTGTTCGCGATAAAACAATTGAAAAGATTGTGAAAGACCTTGTGCATTCTGGTGGAAAAATGTTAAGGCCTGCATATTCATTACTTTGCTCATCAATTGGTCCAGAACAAGATAAAGAAAAAGCAATTGCAATCGCAGCAGCTATAGAATGTTTGCATATGGCAACACTAGTCCATGATGATGTCATTGATGAAGCTGAAACGCGCCACGGAATAGCTACAATTCATTCGTTTAAAGGAAATAAGTATGCCATTTATGCTGGTGACTATTTATTTAGTCTTACTTTTAACCTTCTTTCAAAACATGCCAATTCCTTAGCTGATTTAGAATTTAATGCAAAAGGAATGGAAAAAATATTAATTGGCGAACTAGAACAACTGAATTCTCGCTATATTGAACCGAATTCAGTAAAAGACTACTTATCAAGAATTTCGGGGAAAACGGCACAATTATTTGCAGTTAGTTGTTATTCTGGTGCGGTAATCAGTAAGGCATCACGAAAAATGGCAATAAATGCTCGAAATATGGGACATTATCTCGGGATGGCTTTTCAAATTATTGATGATATACTGGATTACAAAAGCGATAACAAGACATTAGGGAAGCCAGTCATGCATGATATACAACAAGGAATTTATACATTACCGTTTATTTACGCAACGAAAGAAAATCGCACTGCTTTTAAACCGTATATTGAGAAGAGAGATAAGTTAACAAACAATGATTTAACTTCAATCTTCAATTTAATAAAAGAATATCAAGGAATCGAAAAATCATTTGATCTCGCAAAGAAATATACAAAAAAAGCTTTAAATGAATTAGAAAAATTACCTCAAGGGGAGTATAAAACGACCCTTAGAAATTTAACAAATTATTTGCTGAATCGGAAAATGTAAAGAAAACTTGGGGGACGCTAGAGCCGTTAGGAGACATGAGAGACTAGAGTTCGTCGTAAAGAAAGATAGTTTTTCAGCTTTGATGCAATGCTCGAAGCCATGTACACAATGTGTATAGGAAAGAAAAGATTGGAATTACTTTCCTATTAGCTGAAAAATGAGACTGGGACAAAACTCCAGTAAAATAAAAATTAAGGCGTTGGAGCTTACACTAAAAAGTGTAGACCCAACGCCTTTTTTGTCACAATTCTAGTAAACAAAAAGGGCACCTTTTGATAAAATTAAAGTGACGAAACAATAATTTTGGAGGTGCCCTTATGTTTAAACATTATAACATGAATCAAGTAGTTTTACCGCTAAATTTAGAAATTAAGTTGAAAGAAAACGATATTGCTTTTGCGATCAATGATCTTGTCGAGAGTATTCCCGAAGAAGCTTTCGAGGACTTCATACGACAAACCGGCCGTCCCGCGTATCATCCTCGTATGATGTTGAAAGTCATTTTGTGTGGATATACGCAATCCGTGTTTTCCGGCCGTAAAATAGAAGCTTTATTACAGGATAGTATCCGCATGATGTGGCTGGCTCAAGGACATGAACCTAGCTATCGCACCATCAATCGCTTCCGTTCTAATCCACTCATTGAAAACATCCTACGTGAATGCTTTGTCCAGTTCCGAAATCAGCTCGTGGAAAAGGAATTGATTGAAGAGGAAGCCATTTTTATTGATGGTACAAAAATTGAAGCAAACGCAAATAAGTTCACCTTTGTATGGCGGAAGTCCATTGAAAGATATAGTGATAAGCTAATTGAAAAGTCCAATCAACTGTATGATGAGCTGCTAGAGAAGGAGATCATCCCAGCAATAGAGCGAGAAAAGGAAGAGGAACTTTCCGTCAAAGAAATGGAAGAAGTAGTCGAAAAGTTAGACGAGAAAATCGAGGAATATAATAAAAAGATTGAAGTATCTGAAGTTGGGAGTGAACGGAAAAAGCTCCGTTCCGAACGCAAATTACCCATACAATCTCGGAAGCAATGGATGGATTACATTACTCGCAAACAAAAGTATCAAAACGATATGGAGATTTTCGGTGATCGCAATAGTTACTCAAAGACGGACCCAGATGCGACGTTTATGCGCATGAAGGACGACTACATGAAGAACGGTCAATTGAAAGCTGGTTACAATGTCCAAATTGCGACGGAAGGTCAATATGTGCTCGCTTACGATGTTTTCCCAAACCCGACCGATACACGCACTTTAATTCCTTTTCTCGACACGATTGAAGAAAACTTTTTCGAGCTTCCGGAATTCATTGTCGCGGATGCAGGATATGGTAGCGAACAGAATTATGAAGATATCATCGAGAATCGAAATCGAACGCCACTTATTACATACAATCAATATCGAAAGGAGAAGAAAAAGAAGCATAAGGACAACGCTTTTCATGTAGATAATTGGGAATATAATGAGGACGAAGATACTTTTCTGTGCCCAAATGGTCGGAAAGTACGATTTAGCCATCATTCCAAACGAACAGACAGGTACGGATTCACCCGTGAATTTAAAGTGTACGAGTGTGAGGACTGTTCGGATTGTCCACTCCGCGATTTATGCACGAAAGCAAAAGAAGGGAACAACCGAAAAGTCTACATAAATGAAAAGTGGGAGTCCCAAAAAGAATATGTACGTACGAAGCTTTCAGACGAGAAAACTGGTGAAATTTACGGAAAACGTAAAATTGATGTAGAACCAGCGTTCGGTTTTCTGAAGGCTAATTTAGGTTTCACTCGTTTTTCCGTCAGAGGAAAACAGAAAGTGAAAAATGAATTAGCCTTTGCGTTGATGGCGGTGAATATGAGAAAAGTCACCGCCATCAGCGGTAAAATAGTGACGAGAAATGGAAAAACCCCACAAAAAAGGTTCCAAGCAAATTT
This sequence comes from Bacillus andreraoultii, assembly GCF_001244735.1. Classification (GTDB taxonomy): domain Bacteria; phylum Bacillota; class Bacilli; order Bacillales; family Caldibacillaceae; genus Caldifermentibacillus; species Caldifermentibacillus andreraoultii. The sequence goes on along the minus strand of NZ_LN868937.1, from coordinate 2,135,039 downwards.
TTTATTGCCTGGAACCTTTTTATATACTACTTTTGGCTAGTTATGTCCCAGCCTCTTTTTATAAGTAAACTTATTCTTCTGCAAAAACAAGGTTGTCAACTTCAATTGGCGTTGTATCGCCTCTTTGTGCGGCATTTATTAATTGTGCTGCATACATTTTAAAAAGGTGAGTAGAATGCGTTGCTCCACTTACAACACTTATTCCTTCTGTGTTTTGACTGTCAACTAAGGATTTACTTAGTTGAGGAATATACTCTTTTGGTCCAATTCCTGTTTTGTCTTTCATATTCTTCTCATATTCATCATCTTCAGACTTTAACTTTCCGTCTGCATTCACATTGTTATAATCAACTTTTGTGATTTTTCCACCTTTAACGGTCATGTTAATATATGTTTTCCAACCGTTTGTATCAAGATTCTTCTCTGTTAACTTGTACTCACCATCTTCCAATGGAGCACCTGTATCTATTTTAATTTCAGTTGTATCACCAGCTTGGGCTTTTTGGATTAATTGCTGAGAATAGTTAATGAACTTTTCAGAAGAGTGTGTCGCTCCAGATACGATCTCTATTTGTTTTGCATCCTGTTTATCAACTAAGGCTTTATTTAATTGAGGAACGTAATCTTTTGGCCCAACACCGACTTTATCACTCATATTTTTTTGGTAATTATCATCATCTGTTTTTACTTTGCCATCTTTATTTACGTAATTATAATCTGCTTTCGTAATTTTTCCACCTTTAACAGTAATTCGCTCCGTTGCCTTCCAACCATTTTCATCATAATCTGTTTCGGTTAAAGCGTATGTTCCATCTTGTAGTGGGCTTCCTGCAACAATTTTATTTTTCACATTTTCGCTATCAACTCCACTACCTTGACTATTCTGTTCGTTTCGTTCTTCTTTTTTGTTATCCTTTGCTTTATCATTATTACCTCCACAAGCTCCTAGAAGTAGTGAAAAAGAGATGACCGATGTTGCTAATATTTTTTTTATATCCATATTATCACTCCTTTTTAGAAAATTATATAATCTAAACATACCTATAAGAGGTGCTGTCTTACAGTTAGATTGCTCGTTTACCATTCTTTTATACAAAAGAAGGAGAATTTCAAGCGCTAGGAAGTTAATGATAACTCGAATAAAAAAACAAAGTCAGGAAAAACTTTTTTTAAGGGGTGAATGACATATGGATAAAAAGAATATCGTCGTCATTGGCGCCGGTTATTCGGGTGTTCACGCGGCAAAAAAGCTAGCTGGAACTTTTAAAAATGATGATCGTGTTACAATTACGTTAATTGATCGGCATTCTTACCATACGATGTTAACTGAACTTCATGAGGTTGCGGCACATCGTGTTGAGCCATCAGCCGTACAAATGGATTTACGAAAAATTTTTAACCGAACGAAAGTGAATTTAGTTACCGATGAAGTTCACCATGTTGATCATCATAAGAAAGTGGTTACAACAAAGAACGGATTATATAGCTTTGATTATTTAATATTAGCAATGGGTGCGGAGCCAAATGATTTTGGAACACCTGGTGTGAAAGAGAACGGATTTACATTATGGTCTTGGGAAGATGCGATGAAGTTACGCGAGCATATCGAAAAGACCGTCAGACTGGCAGCTTCTGAATTAGATTTTAAGAAGCGAGAAGCAATGCTTAGTTTTACCGTATGTGGGTCAGGTTTTACAGGCGTAGAAATGGTTGGCGAATTGTTAGAATGGAAGAGAGGTTTAGCAAGAGAAAATAAATTGGACGAAGATGAAATTTCATTATACTTAGTTGAAGCCGCACCAACTATATTAAATATGCTCGATCGAAATGATGCCGATAAAGCAGAAAGATATATGGAGCGAAAAGGTATTCAAATTTTAAAAAACTCTCCAATTGTTGAAGTGAAAGAAGATCATGTTGTCTTAAAATCAGGACAAATAATCCCATCTTATACATTAATTTGGACAGCCGGTGTAAAAGCCAACTCGGATGTTAAAGATTACGGTATGGCAAAAGCACGTGCTGGGCGTCTCAAAGTCAATCAATACATGGAAGCAGAAGAGTTAGATCATGTATATGTTGTTGGTGACTTAGCCTATTTTGAAGAAGAAGAAGGGAAACCAACGCCACAGATTGTTGAAGCAGCTGAACAAACTGCTTTGACAGCGGCAAAGAATATTATTGCGGAAATTAAAGGTGGCGAAAAAGTTCCATATAAAGGAAATTACCACGGTTTTATGGTGTCAATTGGTGCAAGATATGGTGTTGCTAATTTAAATGGCATTCGTTTAAGCGGTTGGTTCGCTATTTTAATGAAACATATCGTGAACTTATATTATTTTTTCGGTATACGCAGTGGGTATTACATGGTTCAATATATTCGTCATGAGTTTTTCGAAATAAAGGACAAGCGAAATATATTCCGAAATTTTACAAATCGGTACGGAAATGTACTTTGGAGTTTCCCGCTTAGACTCTATGTTGGTTGCTTTTGGTTAGTCGAAGCAGGGGCAAAATTATGGGGCCATGATACGTGGAAACAAGGGATGTCAAGTTTCAGTAATGTACCTAATTTATTTCAAGGATTAGGAGAAGATTCGTGGCTTGTAGGAAATACCGTACGGATGCCGTTTGATTGGTTGCAAGATCCAACGAGTGGAGCAACCGCGGCTGATACGGGTGGGGAATGGTCAACACCTATTTTAAGTAAAATGCCTTTTTGGTTTGAATGGATAATGAAAATAATGTTACCAACTCCAGAAGTAGCCGTATTTATGCAAAAATTTGTCATTTTCGTCGAGTTAGGTATTGGACTCGCATTAATCGCAGGATTATTTACTTTTTTAGCAAGTCTCGCAAGTGCAGCATTTCTTGTTATGTTTACGTTAACTGCGATGCTAGGTTGGGATAAGTTTTGGGCTCTCCCAGCATCGATTGCCTTATTAAATGGATCCGGTCGAACATTAGGGTTAGATTATTGGGTTATTCCATACCTTCAAGCTCGACTCGGTCATTGGTGGTATGGCAAAGAACAAGCAATTTACAGAGATGATAAGTAAAATATAAGCACCTGGTGAAATGTAGATTCATCAGGTGCTTTTGTCATTTATTATACAGTTGGTTCAATTTCGTTTGTTATTTCGCTGTCGTATATTTTATTTTCCTGAGACACGCTTTTTTCTAATCTATTGTATTGGATTAACATCGCAATTCGCCATGGAACAATCATACCAAAGGCTAGGAGCCAAAACATTCCACCGGTTGCTCCAACATCGATTGTAAAACTTAAAGCTGCCTTAAGAGCTGTGCGAATAAGTAATAAACCAACTAAGATAAAGGCAAATGCTTTGGAGCGGGTAACGTAAATTTTACCCTCTCGAGTTTCAAAATGTGTTGTTTTAATGAGAAAAATAGAAAAAATCATTCCGACAACAACGGCTTCTAAAATTTCTAGTGGCGTTACACGGAAGTAAGGGAAAATAAACATGAGCGCACCTGTACTCATAAATACTGGTGGCAAAATAATCTTTTTTCGATTCACCGGATGTTTCGTTGCTTTCATTCGAATGACAAGAACACCAATCGCCATTATAATTGGAACGACAAAACTAATATATACCAAAACAATCACCCACTTAACCAAACGTATAATTGCAATTTAGAATACGATAAATTATACCACTTTCCATCGAATCTTTCCAAAACAAAATTTTGGTTTCTACTAGAAAATTAAGTGAATGATTGGAAATTCTACTGTCGGTTGAAGACATTTTTATAACTAGCAAGAAATAGAAATATAATAGAACATAAACAAAGTAGAACTCGATCCATTAAATAATATTGTGGCGATATAGTATAATAAAAATTAGCTGAATTTGCGCCAATTGACAACAGTTTAAATAGTCGTCCTGTAGAAAGTAAATCAAGAATAAAATAAGTGAAGGTGATAAATAACCCATTGTAACTATTTTTTGTTAACACAGTTGTACAGATAATAAATGACGATAGAAACAATATATTTGGAATAAAGCGAATACTTAATAAAAAACTAGTCATATCTAAAAATGCTATGTTACGGTAATAAAATATTCCAGAAATAAAAGAACCAACACAAAAAAGGGAAGTATAAATACCCCAGCGAAGTAAAATCATGTAGTTAATTTTATTTGGATGATAGTAACTTAAATACTCATACGTTTTATCTTTATAGTCATTAAAAAAAGCTAAACAAATAATTAAAGACGCTAAAAGGGGAAAAGTGTAAATCGAATAAGTTATCAATACTCCTTAAAAGGTACTGTTCCTTTAGTGATTGAACATAATTAGAAGATACGGGGTTTAAGATTGAAAAAATGACAAAGAGTAATATCATTACAAATGATATCTTCAACTTTTTTCCCATAGCATCATATACCTTGAAAAAATGATTAAAAAATACTTTACTTTTTTTGGAAATAGATATATGCATTTTCAAGTGTTATCTCCTTATCATGAAAGCTATCACTTTTGTCAATTCCAGAGTGAATATTTTTGATATATTTTATCTTTACTTTATTGTTATTAATCCGCTTTTCTTCTATTATAGAATGATTGAAAGGATAATATTCGTTTGTTTTTTAATTATATTTCTTTCAAAAAAGATAAGATTTTCATGGACGAAATTAATGAAAATAAATTCGAGCTAATAAAACCATAATAAAAAACCTCGACAAATTTAAAAATAGAAATTTCTAACGAGCTAGTAATGTTAAATAATAAAAATAGAAGAAAAATGATAAAACTAATAAAGATGGGACTTTTTAATAACACCTTTATATAAAAAAAGTTAAAAATTCTCATAGGCTGTTTTTCGTAACATCTTAAATGCTACAAAACCTCCTTTTTTGTACAAGTAAAAAATTAATGAAAGGATACTAATAGAAAGAAGTAAAACCTATCTATTTTAGTAGGTTTTCATGTTGCTATAATAATATAAAACTATTTTTTCCTAAAAAAACAAGTATTAAAATATAATAAATTAAAAAATAACCAAAAAATATAATAAAACCTGAAATATTCATAGCTACAAATCCCATTTGATAAAATTTGTTAAATTAGTTGAACATAACGGTATTTAATTAAGAACCGTAGCCAATTCATAAAATAACTGAATTTTCAATAGAACAACTCTGGTATTTTGGGCATACTTCCCCCTTGACTGAAAAATTTATTTTTTTCAGTTATGAGAAGTATTCTATTGGTCATTCCAATTGTAGTTTTTGAATTCGATTCAGTACATCCCAAAAGAAATTTTGATACACAAAACTCGATGATAGTTTGAAGTAAAGGGATCTGCCTGATTTCACGACTTTACTTGCCGCTTTAATTAACCGAGTACGTATCGTATCAATTTGCATAGTTTTTTGACCTTCCGGAAAACAAAGAGTTCGTAACCAATTGGTCAAATTATATGCAAGAAGTGTTAACATCATTTTTACTTCGTTCACTAGAAAAGCGTGGCTATTCATATGATCAAAGTAAAAGCCATTTTTTGCTTCTTTGATATAGTTTTCCATCGTCCCTCTTTTTTGATAAGCTCGGACGATATCTTGAGGAAAAGCTAATTCAAAGTTAGTAACAAAAAAGGAATGGGTAAAGAACAGCTCACCTGCAGGACGTACCGATTGAATAATCACCCTTCTTGGTTTTGACCATGATTTTGCTTGGTAAATCGTTTCTTCATAATAGGTTTCCGTCTTGGAAACATCTAAAGGTGCGGAAGAAGGATGGTATTCCTTCGCTAAACTTTGTAGTTGTGAATTCGATTTCAACCGAATAATATACAAAACAGATTCTTCTTCACACAGATCGTATAATCCCGGAACAGCAAACCCACTATCTCCACGAAGAAACAGGGTAGTTTCCGGAAACATTTCGTTATAATGTTTAATGAGAGGCCGAATAAATTCCACCACACCATTTGATGTATAAACATTTCCGGGACGGAGTTGTGCTTTCAAAAAGTCACCAGTCGCACCATCAAAGGCGACTAATGGATGAAAACCCATCGTGCCATAATGAGTATTATATGACGAAGATTCTTGGTCCCCATATGTATCCGAATGAGTCGAATCCAAGTCGATAAATAACTCTTTCGATTGTCGAAAACAATGAATCTTATCAAGCATTTCTTGGTTAGCCAGATTTAATTGTTCAATTGAATCTTTATCAAATCGTGTATAAAAGCGAGACAAACTGGGCTGGGAAGCAAGTGTTGGAGTTTCAATGATTTCCTTAAACACAGGATCATGAGTCAACTGATCAGCCGCATCATCTTCCGCATACCCGGCAATGATTTGATAGACTTTTTGACGTAACAAGTTTTCATTTGAATGAAGATAATATTTCCTTGAATCGTTAAGTCTCAAGTACTTAACTAAAGTCTTTGAAAAACCAATTTTTTCATCGAATTCTCTAAAAAGAAACTCACCTGTATCGGAGGAAAGAGAACCTCCATCATTTGACAATTTAATTTTATGATTGAAATCAAGTGTTTTTTGCGTTAAAGTAACCATATAAAGAGTCCTTTCTGTTTGGTTTTTGTTTTGGTTACTTTAACTTTAACAGAAATGGATTCTTTTTTCATTTTTTTAATGAATTACAATAAAGCCGAAAAGGCTTGGTAATCCATAAGTTATAATAAGTTTCTGAATTTTTGTGAATAATTCAGGTAAAAACATCTGATAAATTGTATTGCAATTCATCAGATGTTTTTTGTGATTACGTGAATCTAAGCGATAAAAAGAAAATAAAGTATAAATAGAAGACAGAGGACGTACATAATTGGATGAACTTCTTTATATCGTTTTTGTGCAACGAGTGCGAGTGGGTAAATAATAAAACCAAAGGCTAAACCGTACGCCACGCTTGAAGTAAGTGGCATCATAATAATCGTTAAAAATGCTGGAATAACAACTTCTAATTTGCTCCACTGAATATTTTTTATATCCATCGCCATTAATGCCCCAACGATAATTAACGCAGGTGCAGTAACTTCAGTTGTGATGACAGAAAGGATAGGGGAGAAAAATAACGCAATACCGAAACAAAGAGCGATGATAATAGATGTAAAGCCCGTTCTTCCACCAACTGCTATTCCAGATGATGACTCAACACTTGTTGCTGGGGTTGATGTCCCGAGAATGGCACCGATTGCTCCGGCTGAAGAGTCCGCTAAAAGAGCTCGTCCAATTTTTGGGATTTCATTATTTTTCATAATTCCTGCTTGACTTGTAAGTGCAATTAATGCACCTGCTGTATCAAAGAAAGCAACAAATAAGAATGTAAAAATAACCGCTAACACGTCAGGTGTAAAGATTTCGTGCAAATTCATGAACACAACACCGAATGTTGGTTTTAAGCTTGGAATCGTACCAACAATTGAAGAGGGCCATTTAATTAAACCGGCGAGCATTCCAATTATTGTCGTAATGACCATGCCGTAAAATATACCTCCGTTAATTCCACGTACTAACAATAAAATCGTAATGATAAGGCCAACAATAGCTAGTGCGGTGGTAGATGAGGTTAAGTCTCCAATCGAAACAAATGTATCTGGATTGGAAACGATGATCCCTGCATTTTTAAAGCCAATAAATGCGATAAAAAAGCCAATCCCTGCCGCAATCGCATGTTTTAAATCTTCTGGAATTGCATTAATAATCTTTTCGCGAATTTTCATCAAACTTAAAAGCATAAAGATTACCCCTGCAATAAATACAGCTGTTAAAGCAATTTCCCATTTAATTCCCATATTCATACAAACAGAAAATGTGAAGAAAGAATTTAATCCCATACTAGGAGCAATTGCAACTGGATAGTTGGCAAGTAATCCAATAAGAAGTGTGCCAATGATTGCCGTGAGTGCGGTTGCTGTAAAGACTGCACCTCGATCCATTCCTGCTTGGTAAAGAATAATCGGATTTACTACTAAAATATAAGCGATAGATAGAAAAGTTGTAATGCCTGCTAACGTTTCCTGTTTATAGGAAGTATTCTTTTTAGTAAATTGAAAAAAGTTATTCATGATGTAATCCTTCCTGTCTGTTTTCATTTATTTTGCCGATAACTGTAAGGTTTCACCTTTTCCGTATAAAGAATACTTGAAGCTCGACCCTTTAGGTAACTAGAGAGACTAGAGTTCGCTTGATGAGAAAGAGAGTTTTCCTGCTTTGATGTAGATGCTAGAGCCTTCCTATTCCACTTGTAAAAAAAACTTTAGCCAAATAAGGCTAAAGTTTCTTTTACAAGTGGAATACAATAAGAATATCTATTTATTCCTTGTAGACAAGCTATTGTACGGTAGCTGGTAGAAACGTTCAAGCCTATTCTTGAACTTATACAAGGTGTTTATTTATTATTATAATAGAAAAATGATATCAAGTTTTATGCTAGCCGTCAACAGCCGTTTTTCTACGATGTATGACATCTTTTATTAATTTCGGTAATTCGTCTGTTTGACCTTGATTTTTAACTCTACTAAAATATTAGAAAAATGAAGAACATAAAAGGATAGTAAGATGCCAAAAGATACGAACTTACGATGGTAGTGATAGAAGGAGACAAATAATGGTTGAACAAACAACACAAGAACAAATTAACCATGTTTTATGGCAAGCAGTTGATACTTTTCGTGGGAAAATTGATTCAACTTCATTTAAAGATTATATATTGACGATGTTATTTATTAAATATTTAAGTGATACTTATAAAGAACATTTAGAACAATATACAAAGCAATATAAAGATAATGTAAAGTTAATACAACAATCGATGCAGCAGGAACGATTTGTTCTCGATAAACAATCTTCATTTGACTATTTATATAGTAAGAGAAATGATTTGGAAATTGGCGATATGATTAACAAAGCGCTTGTACGAATCGAAAAAGAGAACTCTGGGAAACTCAGCGGTGTTTTCCGCAATATTGACTTTAATAATGAGGCGCTACTAGGCAGAACAAAGGAAAGAAATGCGATGATTCGTACTTTACTAGAGGATTTTCAAAAACTTTCACTTAAACCATCACAATTAGGGAATGAAGATATTGTTGGAAATGCTTATCAATATCTCATTGGATTATTTGCTTCAGATGCTGGAAAGAAAGGTGGAGAGTTTTATACACCTGCTGAAGTTTCTGAATTACTTGCACGACTTGTAAAACCACAAGAAAACGACCGAATTTATGACCCGACATGTGGATCCGGTTCTTTATTGATTAAAGTGGCGCAACAAGTTCCAAATCGGAAGGTAGCGATTTACGGTCAGGAACGAAACGGAGCTACTTATTCGTTAGCACGAATGAATATGTATTTGCATCGAATTGATGATGCAAAAATTGAATGGGGCGATACGTTAGCAGCACCACTTCATTTAGAAAATGGGAAATTAATGAAATTCGATAAAATTGTTGCCAATCCTCCATTCTCCTTAGATAAGTGGGCAATAGGGTTTGCAAGCGAAGTTACAAATGAAAAAAAGTTTAAAATGAGAGCGGGGCTCGATCCTCACAGCCGTTTTGAATGGGGAGTTCCACCAAGTTCAAAAGGTGATTTTGCTTTTATTCAACATATGCTATACTCACTTGCGGAAAATGGAACAATTGTAACCATTTTCCCTCATGGTGTTTTGTTCCGGGGGGCAAGTGAAAAAAGGATACGTAAAAAAATTATTGAGTACAACCTTCTAGATGCGGTTATTGGACTTCCTAAAAATTTATTTTATGGTGTAGGTATCCCTGTATGTATTTTGATTTTTAAGAAAAATAGAGAACCAAAAGATGTTCTTTTTATTGATGCTTCGAGTGAAGAACATTATAAAAAAGGGAAAAACCAAAACAAATTACGAATGGAGGATATTGAAAAAATTATTGAGATATATGAAAAAAGAGAAACGATGAATAAATATTCCTATGTTGCAACACTTGATGAAATAGTTGAAAATGATTTCAACATAAACATCCCACGGTATGTTGACACATTTGAAGAATCAGAACCGATTGATATGGAAGTGGCGAAAGAGAATATTCAAAACATCCGAAAAGAACTCCAGGAAGTCGAAGCACAAATGGAGTATTATTTGCGAGAATTAGGTTTGTAGGTAGTAAATTTTTAAAGTAATTATGAAATTTTCCATGTAGGAGAATAGAATTTTATTGATGATTACTTTTTAAGATTTAAGGGGAAGTTCAAATTTTCTCATGCAATCTTGATTATTAAGGATGAAATACTGTGATAAGAAGATGATCTTCATTGTCCGAGGCACAAAGCCAGTGTCTTTTTCTCTTGTTTGGATAAACTATTTCTTAAGAAGGACCTATTATATAACCGAGAAGGTGATGGTTTATGACTGTAAATAAAACCCCAAATCGATTAATCAAAGAAAAATCACCGTATTTATTACAACATGCCTATAATCCAGTTGATTGGTATCCGTGGGGAAACGAGGCGTTTGAGAAAGCAAAACGCGAAAATAAGCCGGTATTTGTCAGTATTGGCTATTCAACTTGTCATTGATGGCACGACGTAAAAGTCGCAATCGTATAAGCCTTGATATAACAATGTTTTCCTATAACGTGACAATTCACTAAAAAACAAAGAAAAAGCCACCATTTTCGGTGACTTAGTAGAATTCTACTTTAATATTGAATTTTTCACCGTTTCGTTCATACGAAACATAATCGACCAGTTTTCGCAAATCACGATTTAATCGTTTATCAAAAGGGTTGGTTACGTCTAATTGTTCCGCAATACTTTCGACCAATTTTAGCTTTTTCTCGACCGTGTCGTTACTTACGCTATTATATTCCGCTTCATATGACCTCAATTCGCGACGTTTTGTTTCTACCTTCTTCGATTGTTCTTCGGTTCTTTTGTCCATTTCTTCTTTGTCGATATACCCGTCTACGAATAAGGTTTTGATTCGTTCAAGTCCTTCTTCTAATTTCGCTAGTTCTTCACGGATAATCGCTATTTTTTCTTTTAATCGTTTTTGTGAATCCATATCAACAACGCCCGAAGAATCTAAAAGTTTATTTCGATATTCTTCGATTTGTTCTTTTAATGCAATAAGAAGGATTTCAGAATTACAACCCGAATTTCCGCAACGATTTCCGAACGGGTCGGTATGTTGGCAGATTCTAACATTAAGAACTTTTGAACCGTCCGCACGTTTTCGCAGATATTGTCGCATAAGCGAACCGCAACGTTTGCAACGAATCAATCCCGATAATGTATAAACCTCTTGACGTGCTTTACGCGGAATCTTTTGTCTTTTCGCTAGTTTCGTTCCAGCCCGATAAAATATATCTTTGTCAATTATTGGTTCGTGACAACCTTCGACGCGAATCCATTCGTCTTCGGGCTTCTTGCGAAGGGGCTTCGTTTTCTTCTTTTTATGCCCGCTTCCTTCGGTCTTTCCATAGATAATCGTACCGATATACGTTTCATTCGTAAGGATTCGTTGGATTTGAATTTCTTGGAAGAACTTTCCTCTCCGTGTACGATAACCCATTCTATTCAAACGAAAGGCGATTTGTTGAAGAGGTAAGTCGTCGTTTACATACCATTCGAATATTTTGCGAACCATTTCAGCGGCTTCTTCGTCAATTACTAACGATTTTGTATTTCGGTCGTAATTATAACCGATTGGCGGCGTTCCATTCGACCAACGACCAAGCCGAGCCGAACGTTTCTTTCCTTCTTTGAAACGCTTTTTCGTTTGGATATATTCGTATCGACCCATTGAAGCCTTAACGTCAATAAGTATATTTGTTTCGTCCGATAAGTCGATAAAATCACCATACGGCGTTAAAATCGGCGTATTTGATTCGGCAAATATACGTTTAATATAACCATATTCGTAAGTATCGCCGCGTGTTATTCGGTCGAAATCAATAACCAATACCGCGTCATAAATTTTTCGTTGAACACGTTCCAACAACCGCTTGAATTCGGGACGGAATTCGATTGTATCGGAAGAACCTATTTCTTGAAATATATCGTAATCGAACCCGTGTCTATTACAAAAATCGAGTAGTTGGCTTCGGTGTTTCAACAATACGTCTTCGTCACTAATGCCTTCTTCGTTCCTTGATTTTCTCAAATAAATTGCAACGAACTTGATACTTTCATAAACGTTGTAAGGAACGTTTTCAAGTGCGTTCAATTCACTTTCGCCCCCTTATAAAATTAGTTTACTTGTTCGATAACATTATACCGACCTTCGCAGTTTTTGTAAACAAGTCTACTATTTAGATAAAAGGAAACCGCCTAACATATCTTGTTAGACGGCTTGTTAGATGGTTACGCGGTTTTCCACTTATGGTCGATTTCTTGAACAACGTCGTTCCAAACTTTCGAGAAAATCGTTTCTGTTTCGGATTTAGGGCTATCGCTAACAAAACCGACGCCGAAGATTTTGTCTTCGATATATGGTTCGTTATAGTATTCCGCCAATTTGTGAATACAGTCGCGAATATCTCGATTAGCATAATACAAGCAATCGCCCGCTACGTCTTTCGTGCAGATTCCCGCCTTGCGAAGTTTTTTAGCTACATAAGCGAAAGTAAGGGCGGAACGCAATTCTTCCGTCAGTTCTGTTAGTTGATTTTCTAGTAGTTTTGAGGATTCGCTACCTTCCATTCGTGACCACAGTCCTTTCGTCGTTTTTATATAGGAAAAAAACCTCACAAAGTTAGTATACCAAGAATTGTCAAAAATGGTCAAAGTTTTTAAATGGAATTTACGAAAATTTACCTTGTTAAATCCGTCGTTAGTCTAAATATATAATTGAAGCGACAATAGAATGTTATTCGTTGTCGTTCGGTATCGTTAAAATGCACCGTAAACGAATCGAAAAATAAGACGGGTTGGCGAAACGAAACCGAGAAAACAACGATTTGCCGCGGCGATTATAAAAATTTAATATTTTTACGAAATCGACCTTGTTAAATTGGTCGTTAGTAGATAAATAGAATTCTTCGAAGGGATTGTAACGCCTTTTCGTAGGGGTTGTAACGTTCGAAGGTTAGGACGTTGTAACTTTGGCGTTACAAGAAGAATATCCAGTATTTAAGAATATCCAACAAAGAATAACCAATAAATAAATATATTATAAAATTGCGAAGCAATTTATCCCGTAGGGATTATAAACGAATTATTAAACGTTGATTATAACGTTATTGTAACGAAGATTATTTCGTTATAAACGTAAAATACGTTAATTAATTCGAGATTGTAAAACGAAGATTATTTTCGATATATATATATATATATATATTATTCGTTGGATATTTCGTTAAATTACTACGTTGATTATTTCGTTATTGATTATCGAAGATTGTTCGTATAGATTGTCGTTTATAGATTCGTAGATTTACGAATTATTATTTCGTTGTATATGTTTCTTACGAATAATTTAACGATAAAATAACGATAAATAGCGATAAAAGGACGTCCGAAAATCGTTATAAAATCGTCAAAAGTGACATTCGAAAATTTAACGAAAAATACGTCAAAATAACGATAAAATACGTTGAAAAACGTAAAATATCGACCTTTGAAAAACGTTGATTTTATGCGGTTTCCAGCCGATTTTAAAATAACGGAAAATAACGGAAAACGACGATTCGGAGAAACGATAAAATATCCGCAAAAGGCTTTCCGTAGACGTCCGATTAAAAATTTCGACTTTGGGGGTGTTTTCGTTATGAGTAAAGTTGATTTACGTCAATTCAGCGAAAAACAATTAATTGCGATTGGGCTATTGTCGCAACCAAATAAAGCGGGATTCAGCTTCGAAGAAATAGCGGAACAAAGCGGTATTTCAGTTCGTCAATTACACCGTTGGAGAAAAGACCCTACGTTCAAACAAGCGGTCGTTGAACAATCGCTAGAAAACGTTAAAGAGGTAATTCCTAACGTGCTAAAAGCCCACGTTAAGAGAGCCGAAAGCGGCA